>JBJMIG010000051.1:0-34176 GCA_045806965.1 Labedaea sp.
CCCCCCGCCCCACGTCCGTCAGTCCTCCAGTTGAGCGATGTACATGGTCACTTCGGGCGCGACTCCGATCTCGTCGAACTCGGGCGTCTCCCAGACGGCGAGCGCAGACTCCATCGATCCACCTCCTCTCTGCCACATTCCGGCAGATGTCTCACGGCACTACGACGATTCCGGGAGGGCGAAGACGACCAGGGCGCTTCCGTGTCCCGCGCCGAGCATGCCGGGCAGGAATCCCTCGGCCCACCCGCCCCAACCGACCGGCACGGCGATGTACTGCCTGCCGTCGACCAGGTAGGTGGTCGGGCTGCTGTGGTGGCCGCTGCCGCACTGGAACTGCCACAGCAGATCCCCGGTGCGGGCGTCGAGCGCGTTGAACTCCCCGGAGGGCTCACCGGCGAACACCAGGTCACCACCCGTGGCCAGCACCGAGGCGCACATCGGGAGTTCGTTGCGCCAGCGCCACTTCTCCTCGCCGCCGGCGTCGAACGCACTGATGGACCCCGCCATGTCGTCGATGTCCACCGCAACGCCCGCGCCCCAGTACGGGATGCTCTCCTTGAATTCCCGGCGCCGCCGGGTGGCCGTGGCGCCGGTGTCCTGGACCGGGACGTAGAAGAGCTCGGTCTTCGGACTGTAGGCCGCATGGGTCCATTCCTTGGCGCCGGCCGGACCCGGGTAGAAGTGGACCGGTTCGCCCTCCTTCTCCGGGTACACCTTGGCCGTCACCTTGCCGTCCCTCGTGATCGCCCCCCAGGTGATGCGGTCCACGAAGGGGGTGATCTGGACCAACGCGCCGTCCGTGCGGTCGAGGACGAAGAAGTAGCCGTTCTTGTCGAAGTGCCCGAGCAGTTTGCGCCCGTCCTGCTCGAACAGGATGCACTCGCCGATGCTGTCGTAGTCCCACAGGTCGTGCGGGGTGCACTGGTAGTGCCAGCGGATCTGACCGCTGTCCACGTCGACGGCGATGATGCTGTCGGTGAACAGGTTGTCGCCCTCGCGCACCTCTCCGTCGAAGTCGGGCGCCGGGTTGCCGGTGCCGACGTAGAGCAGGTTCGTCTCCGGGTCGAAGGTGCCGGTGACCCAGCAGTTCGCGCCACCCCGTGCCCAGGCCTCGCCGTCGGCGGGCCAGGTCTCCGAGCCGGGCTCTCCCGGCTTCGGCACGGTGTAGCAGCGCCACTGGTGTTCGCCGGTGTCGAGGTCGAACGCGTCGAGGTGGCCGCGCACGCCGAACTCGCCGCCGGAACTCCCGACGATGACCATGTTCTTGACGACCAGTGGGGCGACCGTGGCGCTCTCCCCGGCCCGGACGTCTCCGTAGGTCCTGTCCCAGACCCGCTTGCCGGTGGTGGCATCGAGCGCGAGGACCCGAGCGTTCGCCGTGACGAAGAAGACCTTCCCCGCGGCCACGGCGACCCCACGGTTCACGTTCCCGCAGCACAGCGACACGTCGAAGGGGACCGCGTGCTTGTACCGCCAGATCTCCACACCCGTCTTCGCGTCAAGGGCCCAGAGCCAGCCGTCCCAGCCGGAGAGGAACATGACCCCGTCGACGACGATCGGGGCCGCCTCGAACGAGTAGGTCGACGCGCCCGCGATCAGGCCGGTCGTGCCGGCCTGGAAGATCCATGCGGGGGCGACCCGCTTGACGTTCTCCGTGTTGATCTGGTCCAGCGGGCTGTACCGCTGCCCGTTGTAGGCGCCGTAGTAGGTGAGCCAGTTCTGCGGCTCCTCACGTGCATTGAGTAGGCGCTCGTAGTCGACGCCGGCCACCACCGGCGGCGCGACCTCCCCACCCGCGACTTTGCCGCTCAGGTTGCCCTGGTCGATAGCCTCACCGGCGTCCACGTACTCGACGGTCATTGACTGCTCCTTCCTACGGCCGCGGCTGCTGGGGACGGTCGAGGCGAGCCTCCGGCGGAGCGTCTCCCAGGACGACGATGGCCCCGGTCAGCCCCCGGCCCTCGTCGTTACCCGTTGGGGAGCTGAACCAGTAGTAGCCCGGTCCGTCAAGGTTGAGAATCGCCCGCCCCTTCGAATGGTTTACCAACCAGATGAACTTCCGGTCGCCATTGCTCGGCAGGAGCGCGCAGTGCGTGTTCAGGTCGTCATTGATGAGCGTGAGCTCGATATCGCCCCCATGGGGCATGACCAGAATAGCGGGATCCCAGGTCAGCTCATCCGGGTTGATCCGAATTGTGGCCTGCATGCGACCGTCTGATCCCTCGGTCGCCTGCCCAATGTTTCCGGTCCCCAACACTCGACCAAGCGCCGCCTTGTTCTGTACGTCCAACCCGAGCTCTTTCAGCAGGTCGGTTCGCTCTCGCGCGGTCGTCATCGGGCTTCACTCTCCTCATCCCGAATCGCTACATCAATTTCGCATCGGGCGCACGGACGGCGGCACGCTGCGGCCGGCCGCACACCTCCGCACGACAAGAAGTTCTCCGAATTGACTCCGAAATTTATTTCTTTGCGTCACCCGACTGCAAATCGGTAGTCAACGAGCACGTTACGCCGGATGGATCACACCGACAAGGGTGAACGCGAATTCGGACCGGCGCACACCGTTTATCCACGACCAGCTACCGCTCGTAGCGGATTTGCCCCCGCAGGAGGCACCGGGCCGCCCGACGGAAGATCAGGGGAGGTCGTACCGATCGAGGTTCATGACCTTGTCCCACGCGGCGACGAAGTCCCGCACGAACCTCTCCGGTGCGTCGTCGCTCGCGTAGACCTCCGCCACGGCACGCAACTCCGAGTCCGAGCCGAACACGAGGTCGACGCGGCTACCGGTCCACTTGATCTCGCCGGTGACGCGGTCACGGCCCTCGAAGGTTTCCGCGGTCGCGGATGTCGGCTTCCATTCCGTGCCCATGTCGAGCAGGTTCACGAAGAAGTCGTTGGTCAGCGACCCGGGCGTCGAGGTGAGCACGCCAAGCGTGCAGCGCCCGTGGTTCGCGCCGAGCACCCGCAGGCCACCCACGAGGACGGTCATCTCGGCAACACTCAGGTTCAGCAGGTTCGCCCGGTCGACCAGCAGGTGCTCCGGCCGCTGCCGGTTGCCCCTCCCGCGGTAGTTGCGGAACCCGTCCGCGGCCGGCTCGAGCGCGGCGAAGGACTCCGCATCGGTCCACTCCTGCGTGGCGTCGGTGCGTCCCGGCGTGAAGGGGACTTCCACGTCGTGGCCGCCGGTCCGGGCGGCCTGCTCGACGGCGGCGCCGCCGCCGAGCACGATGAGGTCGGCCAGCGAGATCCCCGTTCCCCCGGTCTGGGAGCTGTTGAAGGACTCCTGGATTCCCTCCAGGGTGCGCAGCACCCCGGCCAGCGTGTCGGGATCGTTGACCTCCCAGCCCCGCTGCGGCTCGAGCCGGATGCGCGCGCCGTTCGCCCCGCCACGCTTGTCGCTGACGCGAAACGTCGAGGCCGACGCCCAGGCGGTGGAGACGAGTTGGGAGATCGACAGTCCCGAGGCGAGGATCTGGCTCTTGAGCGCGGCGACGTCCGCCGGTCCGACGAGTTCGTGGCCCACGGCCGGGACCGGATCTTGCCAGAGCAGCCTCTCCCGGGGGACCAGCGGTCCGAGGTAACGCTGGATCGGGCCCATGTCGAGGTGCGTCAGCTTGAACCAGACCCGGGCAAAGGCGTCCGCGAGCTGGTCCGGGTTCGCCAAGAAGCGCCGCGAGATCGGCTCGTAGCCCGGATCCAGGCGCAACGCGAGGTCGGTCGTCAGAATCGTCGGGGCGTGTGTCACGGATGGATCGTGGGCGTCCGGCACGGTGCCGGCGCCGCCGCCCTCTGTCGGGATCCACTGCCACAGACCGGCCGGGCTCAGCTCCAGGTCCCACTCGTAGTTGAACAGGGTCTCGAAGAAGCTGTTGTCCCACCTCGTGGGGGTCGGTGTCCAGGTGCCCTCGAGCCCGCTGGAGATCGCGTCCGCGCCCTTTCCGGTGCCATAGCTGCTCTTCCAGCCCAGGCCCTGCTCATCGAGGGGCGCGCCTTCGGGTTCGGGGCCGAGGTGGCGCTCCGGGTCGGCCGCCCCGTGGGTCTTGCCGAACGTGTGGCCGCCCGCGATCAACGCGACGGTCTCCTCGTCGTTCATTCCCATGCGCCGAAACGTCTCGCGGATGTCCCGGGCCGCGGTGAGCGGGTCCGGGACGGTGTTCGGGCCCTCCGGGTTGACGTAGATGAGGCCCATCTGGCTGGCGGCCAGTGGGTTCTCCAGCTCCCGGACGCCGCGGTGGCGTTCGTCGCCGAGCCAGGCCTGCTCGGGACCCCAGTAGGTGTCCTGCCCGGACTCCCAGCTGTCCGTCCGGCCGCCGGCGAAGCCGAAGGTCGTGAAGCCCATCGTTTCCAGGGCGCGGTTGCCCGAGAAGATCATCAGGTCGGCCCAGGAAATCTTGCGGCCGTACTTCTTCTTCACCGGCCAGAGCAGCCTGCGTGCCTTGTCGAGGTTGCGGTTGTCCGGCCAGCTGTTCAACGGCGCGAAGCGCTGCATGCCGGCGGCCGGGCCGCCCCGGCCGTCGGCGGCGCGGTAGGTTCCGGCGCAATGCCACACCATCCGGATCACCAGCGGTCCGTAGTGGCCGAAGTCGGCCGGCCACCACTCGTGCGAGGTCGTCAGCACCTCGTCGACGTCCCTCGCCAGGGCGTCGAGGTCGAGCGTGCGGAACTCGGCGGCGTAGTTGAACTCCGCGCCCATGGGATCGGCCCCGGCGCAGGGTGTCCGCAGGATCGTCAGGTTGAGCCGGTTCGGCCACCAGTCGTCGTTGCGCGTGCCCCCGACCGGCCGACCGCGGTGCCCGGTCGAGACGGAGAGGCCGAGGCCGCCCGCGTTCCGCTCGCCGGCAACGGGGTCCGGATTGTCAGACACGGGAATCCTTCCGGGACTCAGATGCGCAGCGCGCGACGCACGGCTGGCGCGTTGCGCCGGGAAACCGGCACCATCTCGTTCGTCCGGTCATCCATGACCAGAGACAGCTCGCCCTTGTGCCCGCGCTCGATCTCCCGGACCCGGCTGAGGTTGACCACATACCTGCGGTGCACCCGCAGGAAACCGACATCGGCTAACTCGCTGTCGAGCTTGTCCAAGCTTGCGGAGGCGGCTCGAAGTCGCCCCTGATCGGTGGCGAGCCACACGTCATTTCCCTCCGATTCGGCGAAGGAGACCTCCGGCAGCCGCAGCAGCACCATCCGGTTGGCGCGCATCGCGACCAGCCGGCGCGGCTGCACCCGAGGGTGGGTGGACCCCTCCGGCTGCGGCACCTGCGCCCCGTCGGAGGTGCCGAACGAGACCAGGTTCCCGATCAGGTGTCCGGCCGAGAAGACGGGTCGGATGCTGATCGCCGTCGGTTCGTCGGCGAGATGGGTGAAGATCTGTGTCGAGCCGACCCAGTCAGGGTTGCGGACCGCCTGTCTGGTGGCATATCGGGCGGCCGCGATCAGTTCCGGCAGCCCCGGGTTCCAGCGCAGCGTGGGGTCGACCGCCGGGGTGGATGCCGGGACGCCCAGCAGCACGCTCGCCATGTCGTCGGCGATCACCACCTTGCCGGCGGTGTCCACCGCGGCGAGCCCCGCGCTGGAGCGGGCCCTGGCCAGGGTGTAGGCCGCGACCAACTCGGCACCGCTGTCGCGTGCGTGCCTCTTGAGCGTGTGCTGGGTCATGGTGGCCGCGTTCGCCAGCCAGCTTCCCACCGACGCCGGAAGTTGGCTGCGCCAACAGGAGATGTTCAGGACCGCGATCGGCTCCCTGGTCACCACGTCCCGTATCGCCATGCCCGCGCAGACCCAGTTGTGGAACGCCTGGCACCAGTGCTCCGCACCCCTGATCGACACCGGCCCGTGCGACTCGAGTGCCGTGCCCATCCCGTTCGTGCCCGCCGCGGACTCGGACCAGCAGAACCACGGCGCCAGGTTGGAGTCGCCGGCTCTGGCGAGCGTGGCCTGGTCGCCCCACTCGGCCAGGATCCGGCCGGTGGCATCGGTGACGGTGACGACGCCACCGAGGTTGCCGACGTCATGCGCCACGGAGGCGGCCCGGAAACCCAGCTCGGCGAAGACGACATCGTGCTCGGGCGTGTGGCCGGGCTCCGCGACGGCGACCGGAGCCTCGGTGAGGTGCGGGTCGACCCGGTACTGCTCCCGGCAGCGATGCCAGGAGATCGCGATCAGGGGTCGAACCCCCGGAACGTGATCCTCGCCCTGCATGAACCGTTCCCACGCCGCGAGCACCGTGCCGCCGCCCGGGTTCGCCGCCACAGGCTCAACCCTATGTACATCCCTCATGGTGGAGAACCGCCTTTGGTCCATCCCCAACGCCCCGACGGCGTGCGAACGGTCCGCCGCTCGCCGCTTGTCACCTCCGGGCCTGCGCGCGTCTTCCCGCTTCCTCACTCGTTCCGCGCTGTCACAGACCGGCACTTCCCACCCTAGGTATCGATGTTGGGCAATGCACGTCCCGCTTCGGACCGCGTGCGCGAATTGTGCTTTCGTGGCCCGCTCGGACAGCGCACCTCGCGGTACGCGGCTCCGGTAGCAGCGCAAGGTGACATTGCGCGGCTAGCACCGAATGAAGGTCACCTTCCGCTGTACCGCGGCCACCGTGCGCCGGATCCGGCCCCGCGAGGCAGCTCACACCAGGCACGTCTCCTAAGCTCTGGCCATGGCGATGTACTTGGAGGCGCACCCGGAGAACCCGCAGCCGCGCTCGATCAGTCAGGCGGCCGAGATCGTGCGGGACGGCGGAGTCATCGCCTACCCGACCGACTCGTGCTACGCCCTGGGTTGCCGGTTGGGCAACCGGGAGGGACTGGACCGCATCCGCACCATCCGGGCGTTGGATGCGAACCACCACTTCACCCTGGTGTGCGACGACTTCGCGCAGCTTGGCCAGTTGGTGTACCTCAGCAACACCGTGTTCCGCACGATCAAAGCGGCCACGCCGGGCGGCTACACGTTCATCGTCCGCGCGACCGACGAAGTGCCGCGCCGGCTCCAGCATCCCCGCAAACGGACCGTCGGCGTACGCATCCCGGACCACATCGTCGCCCGCGCACTGCTCGCCGAGCTGGGTGAGCCACTTGTGTCAAGCTCCCTGCTACTGCCCGGCCAGACGGTTCCGTTGACCCGAGGCTGGGAGATCAAGGAGCAGCTCGACACCGTCATCGACGCCGTACTCGACGCCGGCCAGGGCGGTACCGAGCCGACCACCGTGATCGACTTCTCCCGCGACCAGCCGGAGATCATCCGCAAGGGCGCGGGCGACCCCTCCCGGTTCGAGTAGCTCCACCGGCTCCGGACGTTCTCAGCGGGGGAAGGCGCCGAAGTACCGGGTCGCGGCCTTGACGCCGCCGCCCCTGCTCAGCGCGACCATCAGCGCCATGCGGGCCTTTGGTGGGCTCAGTCCGGCGGCGTCGATCGCTCCCACCTGTTCGGCGAGGCCGATGCCAGTGGTTCGCGCCCGGGATGCGACCACCACCGGTATGTCCATTGCCGATAGTTCCAGGATGATGCCGAACAGCTCCACCGGGACGTTGCCGGCACCGGTGCCCTCGAGCACCACGCCCTGGGCGCCGAGGTCGGTGACCATGGTCAGCAGTGCGGGTGGCATGTTCGGGTAGGTCTTGAGCAGGGCCACGTCCGTTTCCGGCTCACCGTCGACGATCGGCGGCCTCGGCGGCGGAGCGGAGGTGAGCCGGACCCGACCCTCGACGAGGCGGCCGAGCATCGGATGCGGCATCGAGGAGAAGCCGTCGGTGAGGGTGGCAAAGCGGGCGGCGTGCAACTCCTCGCCAAGGCACACGACGGCACCCGCGCCGCGCAGCACCGGGTCGGCCGCGGCGGTCAGGGACGCGGCCAGGTTGGCCGGGCCGTCGGGTTCGGCGGCCGACAGGGGCCGCAGGCCACCGGTGAACACGATCCCGCCCCGGGCCGGGCCGGCGAGCAGGTCCGCCAGGAACGCGGTCTCCTCCAGGGTGTCCACCCCGTGGGTGACCACCACGCCGGTGAACTCGTCCTCGACCAGGGCCTTGCGGATCCTGCGGGCGAGCGCGAGCTGGGTCGACACCGACGTGTCCCAGGACGGCTCCGCCAGCACGTCCTCCACCACCACCCGCATCGGCGCGGACCCGGCCAGCCCCAACAGCTCGCGGCCGGTAGCCACGCTGGATCCCCGGTGCGCCATCGTGTCACCGGTGGCGATCAGCAGCAGCGTCATCAGGCCTCGGCCTCCGCCTGGGTCGGTGGGCTCAGCCAAGACCTTATTCGGGCTGGAACCAGCCCATCCGCCGCTCCCCCGCCCGAATCGTTCCGGGGCGTGCTCAGATCCCAGGATCGTGCGCCGGACGTCGTCCCGGTCCCGCACCGCGCGGCGGGGTCCGCCGGCGACGATCCGACCTTCGGCCAGCAGTTAGCCGGGTGCCGAGATTTCCAGCGCGGTGCGGCCCATGGTGCTCATCGACGCCGCCTGTGCCGGCGGCGGCTCGGGAACCGTCCTCACGGGCGGTAGGTGGGCAGGATCGACGGCGGGATCGGGCCCTTGTTCCGGCGGCCCTGGCCGCTCTCCTCCCAGGCGTGGGCCAGGATGCCCACGCTTCGGCTGAGCACGAACAAGCCGCGGGCAAGCGGCGGCGGGAAACCGAGCTCGGCGTAGATGACCGCGGTGGCGCCGTCGATGTTCATCGGGACCGGCTTGACGCGGTCGGTGTTCAGGGCGGTCTCAACGGCCCGGGCGGCGCGGGCGTGCCGGCCGGCCACCACCCCGTCGGCGACGGCCCGGTCCACCAAGGCGAGCAGCGGGTCGCGGCGCGGGTCCACCGGGTGGAAGCGGTGTCCGAAGCCCGGAACGTAGCGGTGCCCGGCGACCGCGGTTGCGACGGCGTCGGCCAGGAGCCGTCCCGATGCCTCACCCTCGACGATCTCATTGAGCAACGCGACGCACTGCTCGCCCGCTCCCCCGTGCACGTCACCTAGCGCGTTCACCCCGGAGGCCATGGCGCTGTTGAGCCCGACTCCGCAGGTGACCGTCATCCGGGCGATGGCGATCGACGGGGCCTGCGGACCGTGGTCCACCGACGCCACCATGGCGGCCTCCAGCAGTGCCGCCTCGCGCGGATCTGGCGGCACACCACGGATCAGCAGCCAGATCGTGGCGACCAGGCCGGTCGAGCCGATCAGGTCCTGGACCGGGATACCACGCAGCTCCACCACTCCCGGCGCCATCCGGCAGATGCCGGTGGCCCACCAGTCCGCAACCTCGGAAACGTCGCCGGTCATCGCTCGTCCTCGGCGGCCGGGACCGGCACGGGTGCGGCGAAGTCGGGCAGCCACTGGGCGATCAACTCGCCGGTCTCGGCGTTGTGCTCGCCGAGCGCGGGCGGCGGCCCGCCAGGGCGCAGTGGCTCGCCGTCGATCAGCACGCCGTTGCCGCTGGCCCGTACCACGCGCGTGGCGTCGCCGGGGAACGGCAGGTCGGTGAAGAAGCCGCGGTGGGCCAACTGTGCGGACTCGACCGCCTGCGGCACGGACAGGATGCGGGCCGCCGGAACCCCGGCCGCGGACAGGATGCGCTCCCAGTCGGCGGCGGTGCGGGTCCGCAGCGCGGCGTTCACCTCCGCGCCCAGCACCTCGCGGTGCCGCTTGCGGGCCTCCCGGTCGGCGAACCGCGGGTCGGCCACCAGGTCGGCGCGGCCCAGTGCCTGGCACAACGTCTCGAACTGGCTCTGCCGGTTGGCGGCGATGTTGAGCGGTCCGTCCGCGGCGTGGAAGGTGCCAGACGGCGCCGCGGTCGAGTTCTCCCGACCCATCGGAGTCGGCCGGACACCGCTGATCACGTAGTGGGACACCGCCCAGCCCATCGCGGAGATCGAGGCCTCGAGCATGGACAGGTCGAGAAAGCACCCTTCGCCGGTCCGGTCCCGGCCGACCAGCGCGGCCGCAATGGACAGTGCCGCCATCAGCCCGCCGATGGTGTCGCAGACCGGAAACCCGACCCGAAGCGGTGCGGTCTCCTCGGTGCCGGTGATGCTCATCATCCCCGACAGGCCCTGGATGATCTGGTCGTAGGCCGGCGCCTGGCTCATCGGCCCGGTCTGGCCGAACCCGGAGATCGCGCAGTAGACCAGGCCCGGGTTCAGGACGCGCAGCCGCTCGGCACCGAACCCCAGCCGGGCCAGCACCCCGGCCCGGAAGTTCTCCAGGAGTACGTCGGCGCCTCGGACCAGGTCCTCGAACGCGGCCCGCTGGCCGGGCTCCTTCAGGTCGAGTTCGACGGATTTCTTTCCGGCGTTCTGGGCGAGGAACGAGGCGCCGAGCCCGGCCCGGTTCAGCTCGGGTTCGGGGCCAAGGTGGCGGGCCAGGTCGCCCGAGGCCGGTAGTTCGACCTTGACCACGTCCGCGCCGAAGAGCATCAACTGGTAGCTGCAGTACGGGCCGGCGAGCACGTTGGTCAGATCGAGCACGCGGATGCCGCGCAGTGGTGGGTTGCGCATGCCATGCTCCCTTGTGGCTCAGCCCCGGAAGGGGTGGTCGAATCCCCGTTCCGTCATGCGGCCCGCCACCTCGACGAGCGCGGCGACGAACTCCGCCACCCGTTCGTCGGGGAAGCGCACCGTGGGACCACTCAGGGACAGCGCCGCGACGACGGCGCCGGTGCGGCCGGTGACCGGTACGGCAACGGCCGACAGGCCGTCCTCGCGCTCACCGTGGCTGACCGCGAAGCCGCGCACGACGGCCTCGTCGATCTGGGCTTTCAGCGTCGCGGCGTGCGCCGGCCCGTAGGGCGAGCCACGCGCGATGCGGGCCAGCAGCGCACGGTCGGCGTCCCGCAGCAGGATCTTGGACGAGGCACCCGCCCACAGCGGCAGTTCGTCGCCGACTCCGACCACATGCCGCAACGGCTGCGGACTTTCCTGCTGCGCCACGCAGATCCGCCAGATGTCGCGCAGTACATAGAGATTGACCGTCTCACGCTGACGCCCGGCGAGGCTCCGCATGAGGTCCTTGGTCTCCGGCGGGAGTTCCCAGGTGGCCTTGGCCAGATGCGCCCAGCGCCACAGGCCGGGACCGGCCATGTAGCCCTTGGCCGTGGCCCACAGCAGCCCGTTCTGTTCCAGCGTCTGCACCAGCCGGATGACGGTGGTCTTGGCCAACCCGGTCGCCCGGACGATCTCGGCGATCGAGATCACGGGTTGGGTCTCGGTGAGCAGACCCAGGATCTCGAAGGCCCGCTGCACGCTGCGCACGCCCTGCGTCTCGGCGGAGTCACCGGCGGTGTACTCCCGTTGCAGGGCGGTCCGATCCGGGTTGGTCGGCTGCACCGCGCTGTTCCCCTTGGCCACTGCGTTCCCACATCCTTGCCGCTGCGCCTCGGCCTAGTCCAGATTCGACCGGCCGCCGGTCCGGGCACTCGTCCGCCGTAACGTCTTCGCCTCGAAGTCTTGCCAGTGATGGTGGCTGGCCGTACGTTACACGCAGTCCGTAGAACGGTCCAGTTGTACCGCGTAGTGGTTCCGAGGAGCGACCTGGTGTTGCGCGAGCTGTTCAGCGGGGAGCCCGTCGAGGCGCCCGCCTATGTGGCCGGGCGGTGGACCCGCGGCGGCCTCGGCGCCGGAGCACGGGCCCAGCGCCGCGGACCCTACGTCCGCAGCGTGGTCACCGACTTCCCTCCCGCGACCCCGGACCAGATCACCACCGCGGTGCGGTTCGCCGACGCGGGTGCGGCGGCCGTGGCCGGGCTCGCTCCGGCGACCCGTGCCCGGATCCTGGAACGGGCGGCCGAGCTGGCCATCGAGCACCGGGCCGGCATCGCCCGGCTGATCGCCCTGGAGTTGGGCAAACCGGTCAAGGACGGTCTCGGCGAGCTGGACCGGGTGGCAGACACCTTCGCCGTCTGCGCGGCAGAGACCCGCCGCATCGGCGGCGAACTGCTCCCCGTGGCGGGGTGGCCGCGGGGGGTCGGTGACACCGCACTCACCTACCGGGCACCGGCCGGGGTGGCGCTGGCCATCACCCCGTTCAACGCCCCGGCGAACCTGCTGGCACACAAGGTGGGCGCCGCTTTCGCCGCCGGGAACACCACCCTGGTCAAGGGACCGCCGCAGGCACCGGCCACCAGCGCCGCCCTGGTCGCCCTGCTGCTCGAGGCCGGCATGCCGGCCGAGGCGGTGCAGTTGCTGCACGGCGGCGGCGAGGTCGGCGCGGCGCTCTGTGCCGCCCGCGAGGTGAGCGTGATCAGCTTCACCGGCAGCCCCGAGACCGGGGCCGCGGTGGCCCGAGCGGCCGGCGCCAAACGACTGGTGCTGGAACTGGGCGGCAACGCCGCGACGATCGTGTGCGCCGACGCCGACCTCGCGCACGCGGCCCGCACCTGCGCCCGCACCGGCTACACCAACTCCGGACAGAGCTGCATCTCGGTGCAACGCGTCTACGTGCAGCGGCCCCGGTTCGACGAGTTCCTCGACGCTTTTCGGTCCGAAGTGGACACACTGCGGGTCGGCGACCCGCTCGACCCGGACACCGACGTCGGCTCCATGGTCGACGAGGACGCGGCCGTCCGGGTGCAAAAGTGGGCCGACGAGGCGGTCGGCCAGGGCGCCCGGCTCGTCCTCGGCGGCACGCGGGACGGCGCCACCCTGCACCCGACGATCCTGGCCGGGCCGCCCCCGCACAGCTCGGTGGTGCGGGAGGAGGTGTTCGGCGCCGTGGTCGCGGTGCTGCCCTATGACGACCTCGCCGAGGTGATCGATACCTGCAACCAGAGCAGATACGGGTTGCAGGCCGGGCTGTTCACCCACGACATCGGCACGATCATCACCGCCTGGCGGGAGTTGCGGGTCGGCGGGCTGGTGGTGAACGGCTCGTCGAACTACCGACTGGACCATGTTCCCTTCGGCGGGGTCAAGGACTCCGGGTTCGGCCGCGAGTCGCCGGCCCAGATGATCGAGGACTACACGGTGATCAAGACGTTGATACTGCGCGGAATGTCCGTATGGGGCGAGGGCCGCTGACATGCACACCAACGGCACGACCGCGCCGAAGGGAACCGCCGCCGAGGCGCTGGTTGCCCAACTCCGTTCCTACGGCGTCGAGTATGTCTTCGGCACCTGCGGGCACACCAACATCGCGCTACTGGACGCCTTGGGGCGCAGTGACATCCGGTTCATCATCGCCCGGCACGAGCAGGCCGCGGCGCACGCCGCCGACGGGTACGCCCGGATGAGCGGCAAACCCGGCGTCCTGCTGGTACACGTCGGACCGGGACTGATGAACGCGGTCACCGGGGTCGCGACGGCAGCGCTCGACTCGGTTCCGCTGGTCACCATCGCCGGGGACATTCCCTCCTACTTCGCCGGGCGCCACCCGCACCAGGAGGTGAACCTGCACGCCGACGCCGACCAGACCGCGATCTTCCGGCCCTTCGTCAAGCGGGCCTGGCACCCGCACCGGGTCGAGGACCTGCTCCGGTTCACCGAGCGGGCCTTCTGGACCGCGGTGTCGGGGCGGCCGGGCACGGTGCTGCTCAACGTGCCGATGGACCTGTTCTCCCGCCAGGTTCCGGCTGGGTCGGCCATCGCCCACCCACTGGTCGAGCACGCGCCGCGGCCGGTGCTGCCGCGCGAGGTCGCGCTGCGGATCGCCGAACTGCTCGCCGCCGCCGAGCGCCCGCTGATCTACGTGGGCGGCGGGTTGCGCGGCGCGGGCGGCCACCGAGCGCTGCTGCGGCTGGCCGAGCACCTGGACATTCCGATCGCGCACTCGCTCATGGCCAAGGGGACGGTCGCCGACCGGCACCCGCTCGTGCTTGGCATGACCGGCTTCTGGGGACTGGACTTCACCAACAAGTACGCGCTGGGCGCCGACGTGGTGCTGGCCGTCGGCACCCGGTTCGCCGAGACCGACGCGAGCTCCTGGAACCCCGACCACACCTGGCGGATCCCGCCGAGCCGGCTGGTCCAGATCGACATCGACCCGGCCGAGATCGGGCGGAACTACCCGGTCGAGATCGGTGCCGTGGCCGACGCCGCACAGGCGGTCACCGCGATCGCGGACGCGGCGGCGGAACTGGTGCCCGAGGGAGGGCGGCGGGACGAACTGCGCGCCGCGATCGCGGCCCAGCGGCGGCAACTGTTCCGGGAAAGCCGGGAGCGCGGCCGCTCCGACGATTTCCCGCTGCGCCCGGAGCGGATCCTGGCCGACCTGCGGGACGCGCTGCCCGCCGACGCCGTGCTGGTCACCGACGTCGGCTGGAACAAGAACGGCGTGGCGCAGTGCTACGAGCTTCCGCCGGAAGGACGGTTCATCACGCCGGGCGGACTGTCCACGATGGGCTTCGGTCCGGCCGCGGCGATCGGGGTGCAGCTCGCCGACCCGGACCGGGTCGTCGTCGCGCTGGTCGGCGACGGCGGGATGAGCGCCCAGTTGCCCGCCGTCCCGCTCGCCGTCGAGCAGGGCCTGCCGGTGATCTTCCTGGTGATGAACAACCGTGCCCACGGCACGATCGCCGACCTGCAGGTGGCGAACTTCGGCAGCAGCTATGGCTGCGAGTTCCGCGACCCGTCCGGCGCGCCCTACTCGCCGGACTTCGCCGCCTACGGCCGGGCGTGCGGGGCGGACGGCTATCCGGTCGAGGACCCGAGCGGCCTGACGACCGCGCTACGCGAGGCGGTTCGCCGCCGCCGGCCGGCCGTGCTGGACGTTCCGATGGTCAACGAACCGGTGCCCACCCCTGGGCACTGGAACATCAAGGACATCTATCAAGGGCTCTTCGAGTAACCCCTCCCCCAGAAATCCCACAACGAGGTGACGATTAATGGCCGTATCACGGATAGCGCGAGTGCTCGCCATACTCTCGGCGCTGGCCGCGGCGGTGAGCACCGCATGCAGCGCCCCTGGCAGTTCCTCGTCCAACACCAGCGACCAAGGCCCCATCAAGATCGCGGTCGTGAATGCCCAAAGTGGACAGTTGAGCTCACTCGGCCAGTGGGAGTCGAAGGGTGCCAAGCTCGCCGCCGACCAATGGAACGGGAAGGGCGGCATCAACGGACGGAAGATCCAGCTCGACGTGTTCGACGACCAGGGTGACCCGACGGTCGGTACCAACCTGGCCCGCAAGATCTCCAGCGAGGGCTACCTCGCCATGATCGGCACCGCGGAGAGCGCGGTCACCGTCGCGATGATCCCGATCCTGCAGCAGTCCAAGATCCCCAACATCACCTCCGGCCAGTCGCCGGCGATCGTGGCCGCGAAGAGCCCGTTCGCGTTCCTCAACGGACCCACCAGCACGACCTACGACGAGACGCTCGCCAAGTACCTGGTCGATCAGAAGGGACTGAAGAAGATCGCGCTGATCAGCAACAACGGCTCGTTCGGCAAGGGCGAGCGCGACGCGTTCACCAAGTCGCTGTCCGCGCGCGCGGTGACGCCGGTGGACGACCAGGTGGTGACCACCGACCAGAAGGACTTCAGCGCCGCGCTGACCTCCATCCGGCAGAAGGCTCCCGAGGTGCTGTTCGTGGGCACCGAGGAGGTCGAGGCCGGCCTCATCGTCAAGCAGGCCCGCGAGCTCGGCCTCACCGCCATGATCGCCGGTGCGGCGCCGATGGGCACCCCGGTCTACCTGACCACCGGCGGAACCGCGAGCGTCGAGGGCACGGTGGTGAGCTCGCCCTACCTGAGCAACGACACCAGCGACGCGTCCCGTGCGTTCGCCCAGGCGTACAAGTCGGCCTACAACGAGGATGCCGAACTGCACGGGGCGAAGGCGTACGACGGGGCCAACATCGTGTTCACCGCGCTCAAGAACAGCAACGTGGGCACCGGATCCCAGCTGGCCGACGCGATCCGGGGGACGAAGTACCCGGGTCTGCTCGGCAGCTTCACCTATGACGAGACCGGCGTCGGCATCCACGCCACGGCGATCGGCACCATCAAGTCCGGCAAGCTGGTCGCCGAGCAGGCCGGTTGAGACCCGGCGGGCCGGGCGTGCGACCGTCCGGCCCGCGGCCCGGTGCTGAGCACCCCGTGAACCCGTGGAACACCGAGGAACACTGATGGAAGTCTTTTTCCAGACCCTGGTCGGCGGCCTGAGCTTCGGTGCCGTCTACGCCCTGGTGGCCATGGGGTTCTCGATCGTGTACCGGACCATGGGTCTGGTCAACTTCGCCCACGGCCAGGTCGTGATGATCGGTGCCTACGCGGCATCGACGTTCTACCTGTCCGCACACCTCCCGTTCGCCCTGGCGATCGTGGTGGCGATGGCGGTCACCGGCCTGATCGGCCTGGTCATCGAGCGGGTGCTGCGTCCATTGGAGAACAAGGACTTCGACCTGATGCTGATCGGCACGATCGGCTTCGGGGTCGTGCTCGAGTCTCTGGCGACGATCATCTGGGGCGCGACCGGACACGCCGTGCCGTCGCCGGTGAACGCCGCGCCGCTGAACCTGCTTGGCATCCGAATCCGCACCTACAACCTGGTCGTGCTCGCCATCGCCGCGGCCGCGACCGTGGCGCTGATGCTGTTCCTGCAGCGCACCAAGCGCGGGACCGCCATGCAGGCGGTGGCGATGGACCACGAGGCGGCCACGGCGGTCGGCATCCATGTGGGACGGAGCAACGCGATCGCCTTCGCGATCGGCGCCGGACTGGCGGCGCTGGCCGGTGCGCTGGTCGCACCCATGCTCTACGTCAACCCGACCCTCGGCGGATCCCTCGGTATCAAGGGGTTCGCCGCGGCGATCCTCGGTGGCTTCGGCAACATCCCCGGTGCGATCGTGGGCGGCCTGGCCATCGGCGTGCTCGACTCCTTCGCCGCCGGGAGATTCCAGGCGTACTCCGAACTGGTCGTGTTCCTGGTCTTCACGGTGATCATCATGGTCAAGCCGACCGGACTGTTCGGCGAGCGGACGGTGAACCGGGCATGAGATGGCGCGTCGCGGGGGTGGGCGTTCTGGTGATCCTCGCCTGGTACCTGCCCTACCGGTTGGACCTCTACGGCGTCCACGTCGTGGACATCGCGATCGTGCTCGCGTTGCTGGCCATCGGGTTGGGGCTGGCGATGGGCATCGGCGGACAGATCAACCTGGCCCAGATCGCGTTCTTCGGGGTGAGCGCCTACGCGGTGGCCATCCTCACCACCAGGGCGGGCCTGGGTTTCTGGACGGCCGCCGTACTCGCCGTCCTGGCCGCGGCCTTGGTCGGGTTGTTCGTCGGTATTCCCGCGCTGCGCATGCAGTCGCACTACCTCGGCATCGTCACGCTGGGTCTGGCCCTCGCGTTCACCAACTGGGTGACCAATGCCTCGGTCACCGGTGGCGCGGACGGGGTGTCCGGTATCTCGGTGCCACCGCTGTTCGGCATCGACCTCTCCAGCGAATACTTGTACTACTACGTCGAGCTGATCGTGTTCGGTCTGGCGCTGGCGTTCGCGCTGTTCTTGGTGCGGACCGGACTGGGCCGGCGGTTGCGCGCGATGCGGGACGACTCGCTGGCCGCCGGCGCGGTCGGTGCGCCGGTGCCGGTGCTGCGGATGACCGCGTTCGTGCTGGCCAGCCTCTACGGCGGGGTGGCCGGCGTGCTCTACGCCGGGCTCATCCGCTACGTCGCGCCGGAGACGTTCAGCATCGCCAACATGTTCCTGCTGCTGGCCATGGTCATCATCGGTGGCCGGCAGAGCGTCGTGGGCTGCGTGGTCGGAGCGCTGGCACTGTCGCTGCTGCGGGAGGCGCTGAGCGACTTCTCGGTTTACGCCCAGCTCGGGTTCGGCGTGGTGGTGGTGCTCATGGTGGTGTTCGCGCCGACCGGCCTGGCCGGCGTGCCCGCCCGGATCACCGCGGCAATCCGGCGCGGCCGGCCGGCCGGCGAACGGGCCACACTCGGGGCGTTCCGGCCAGGCGGCTCGACCCCGCGCTCAGCCGCCGCCCTGGAGATCTCCGGGATCAGCAAGCGCTTCCGGGGCTTGATCGCGCTGGCCGGCGTGTCGATGTCGGTGCGGCCCGGCGAGATCCGGGGCGTGGTCGGCCCGAACGGCTCTGGCAAGACGACGCTGTTCAACATCGTCAGCGGGATCTACCCCGTGTCCGCCGGCCGCGCATCGGTCGATGGCACGGTGGTCACCGGACGCCGGCCCTACCAGCTCTCCCGGCTTGGCATCGCGCGGACCTTCCAGAACCTGCGGCTGTTCGGCCAGATGACGGTCCGGGAGAACCTTCTGGTGGCGCTGGACCGGTCGTCGATGTGGTCGGTGTGGCGGTACCTGGCGTGGCCGGTGGGCGTGTGGCGGCACGAGCGACAGCTGCGCCGACGGGCCGACGACCTGCTCGACCGGTTCGGACTGACCGCTTTCGCCGGCGCCGCGCCCGGCTCACTGCCGTACGGAATCCAGCGGCGGGTGGAGATCGCCCGGGCGATGGCCGGCGACCCGGTGCTGCTGCTGCTCGACGAGCCGGCGGCCGGGCTGAATGGCCAGGAGGTGGGGCAGTTGCGGGAGATCGTCCGGTCCATTCGGGACGAAGGGGTCACCGTCGTGCTGATCGAGCACAACATGGGCCTGGTCATGTCGCTGTGCGATCGGGTGACCGTGCTGGCCAGCGGAAGCGTGATCGCCGATGGCACGCCGGCCGAGGTCGCGGTGCGCCCCGAGGTGATCGAGGCCTACCTCGGCGACTCGTTGAACACTGCCGACATCGCCGCGGCGGTGGAGACGGAAACCGTCTCATGAGCGAGCTTGTGGGCGAAGCATCGAGACCGAGCGCGGATCTCGTCGTCTCCGGCCTTTCGGTGCACTACGGCGGCGTGCGGGCGGTCAACTCGGTCAGTTTCACCGTGGGCGCCGGCGAGTGCGTGGGGATCATCGGCGCCAACGGCGCCGGCAAGACCTCGACCCTCAAGGCGCTGATGGGCCTGGTACCCCGGCGCGCCGAGGTCATCCGGTTCGGCGAGGTCGACCTGACCAGGGTCAGGGCCAAGGACGTCGTGCGGCACGGCATCGGCTACGTTCCCGAGGGTCGGCACGTCTTCCCCGGCCTGTCCGTGGAGAAGAACCTCCTGCTGGGCGCCTATATCCGCCCGTGGAAGGGTGCCGCCCGCGGCACCATGGACGAGGTCTTCGAACTGTTCCCGATGCTCGGCGAGATGCGCCACCGGCTGGCTGGTGCGCTCTCCGGCGGCCAGCAGCAGATGCTCGCCGTCGGCCGTGCGCTCATGTCCAATCCCCACCTCATCCTGCTCGACGAGCCCTCGATGGGCCTGTCCCCCAAGCTCATCGACGACATCCTCGCGGTGCTGCACAAGCTGAGCGCCGCCGGCCACGCGCTGCTTCTGGTCGAGCAGAACGCCAAGCTCACCTTCGAGGCGACCAAGACGTGCCTTGTCATGGAGAACGGCGAGGTGGCCATGACCGGCACCGCCAAGGACCTCAAGGACGACCAACGGGTCCGCCAGATCTACCTGGGCCTGTAGCGGCGTCCCGCCCACCGGCCGAGCCGATCCGGCTCCGTCAGTAGACCTCGATCTTGCCGGTGGAGCGGGGGCTGAAGGGGTCGTTGAAGAAGTACTCGCCGGGGCGGGCGAAGGTGAACCGGTACGACCCGCCGGGCGGCAGGCGGACGTCGAACAGCCCTTCGAAGAACTGCGTGGCACCGCGGACATTGACGTTTCCGGCGTGGTTGGTGAACGTCACCGTGGTGCCGGCTGGAACCCGCAGGTGGGTGGGAGCCATCGCGTTCACGGCGGTGGACTCGGTCGCTGCGACGGTACCCGTGGCCGGATCGTAGGTTCGTCCGATCACGACGGTGTTGTCGACCGCACTGCCCTCGACCGGCCGGCCGGACACCGGCCGGCGCACGACCGGCGGCGGCGGCGTTGGCGCCGGACCGACCTCGCCACCGATCTTGAACGCCCACAGGAAGTCCCCGCGCGGCGCGGAGTCGCCGTACGGGATGCCGGTTCCGCCGGCGTAGACCGCCAGGTACTGCTGACCGTCCACTTCGTACATGATCGGACTGCTGCTGATCGCGGCACCGGTCTGGAACCGCCACAGCTCGCGGCCGGTGCGCGCGTCCAGGCCGAGCAGGTTGCCGTCGGGCTGGCCGATGAACAGCAGGTCGCTGGCCGTGGTGAGGATGCCATTGCCATGGGCCAGCGAGTAGGGCAGCTGTTTCTTCCAGCGCACCACGTTGGTACTCGGATCCACCGCGACGATGCCGCCGGTCTGGTACTCGCCCGGCGGCCGTAAGCCGTTGCTGGCCTCGGTCAGGGAGTGTGCGGCGGCGACGTAGCCGAATCCGGTGTACATGAGGCCGGTGCTGTGACTGAACGACTGGTGCGACCAGTCCGCACCGCCGCCGTGACCCGGGATCGTCAGCACCGGAATGTCCCAGTGCGGGGTGTACAACGCTCCCTGGACGTAGTTCGGCACGGCCCGGTTCGGGTTCCCCGGAACGGCCGTGCCGAGCGGTTGGTTGACGACCCGGGTCTCGGTCCACGACCCCTGCCGGGGAAACGGCTGGGTCGGCCAGGTCTGCTGCCGCTCGTCCTGGGGCACGGGACGCTCGTCGATGCCCAGCGGGGCGGACCCGTCCCGTCGGTCGAGGATGTAGTACATGCCGCACTTGCTGCCGTACACCACGAGCTTGCGCATCCGGCCGCGGATGCGCGCGTCGACCAGGACCGGCGCCATCGTGTTGTCCATGTCCCAGATGCCGTGGTGGATCGACTGGAAGTGCCACCGGTAGGCTCCGGTCTCCAGGTCCATCGCCACGATGGAGCTGGAGAACAGGTTCAGGCCGGCGCGCTGCGAACCGTCCTGCGAGGACCGGCTGCCGCGCGCGTTGCCGAACGCCCAGTAGACCAGGCCCAGCTCTGGATCGATCGCCGGGTGCAGCCACGGGGTGGCGCCTCCGGTCTGCCAGGAGTCGCCCGCCCAGGTGTCGTTGCCGATCTCGCCCGGTTCCGGCGCACCCCAGAAGTGCCACACCAACTCGCCGGTGCCGGCGTCGAGAGCGAGCCCGGCGCCCCGGTCACCGTCGTGGGTTCCGCAGTAGAGCCGCCCGCCGTGGTAGGTGACGGCCACCTTCTCCATGTTGCCGAAGCCGTTGATCTGCCGCTCCCAGACCACCTGGCCGGTCTCCTGGTCCAGCGCGATGATCCAGTTTCCGCGTCCGTGGGTGAACACCATTCCCTGGCCGATCCCCACACCGCGACGGGTCACCGTGCCCCGGGTCTGCCGGTAGACCCACTTGGTTGCGCCACTGTGTCCGTCGATGGCGAACACGTTGCCCAGCGCGGACTCGATGTAGAGCACGCCGCCGACGGCGACCGCCGTGCTCTGGTTGGTGCCGGTGGTCAGCCCGCCCTCGATCCGGTTGACCCAGGCCGCGCCGAGCAGCCTGATGTTTCCCCGGGATATCCCGCCAAGCGCGGTGTAGTTCTGGTTGCCGAGGTTCCCGCCCACCTTGGGGAAATCACGGGCGCCGGGGGTGTCACACCGGGGTGGCGCGGCGCCGGCCGGGCTCGCCAGGGCGGGCAGTACGCTCGCGCCCACCGCGGTCGCCGCCACACCCTTGATCAGCTCGCGTCGTTGGATCCTGGCCATGATGTCACCTCTGTCGGCTCGAGTCAGCGGCAGAACGGGGATTTGCCCATGGCGGAGGAGATCCCGCCGAGCAGCATCCGCTGGAACTGGTCCGCACCGGGGAAGGACCCGTCGGTGCTGAAGTCCTTGGCGTCGTGGCCCAACGTGGTCAGCCAGGCCCGCCCGCCGTCGTAGTACTGGCACCAGGCAACGGGATGGAAGTCCCCGTGCCCGGGGTGACCGTCGGTCTTCTTGGTGGCCATGGTGTTCTCGTCGACGGTGGCCAGGAACCGCACCTGCGAGGGGAACGGCACGAGGTTGTACCACTCGTCGGTGAACGTCCAGCGGGCCGGCAGGCCGGCGGTCGAGACGTCCCGGCGGTCCTCGATCTGCACGGTGGCCGGCTGGAGGGGTCCGTGGTCGTAGAAGTTGGCGTTCCCCAGCAGTCCCTCGTACCACGGCCAGTTGTACTCGGTGCCAAACGCGTTGTGCACACCGACGAAGCCGCCGCCACCCCGGATGTACTGGCGCAGCGAGGTTTGTGCCGCGTCGTCCAGGGTGTCCCTCGAGGTGCTGAAGAAGATCACCGCGTTGTAGCCGAACAGCCGGGCCGGGGTCGCGAGTTGGGTGACGTCCTCGGTCCAGTCGACCGCGAACCCGTTCTGCCGCCCCATGGCGACGATCGCGTTCTGCACCACGTTGGCCGGTGTCAGCGGCGGGTTGAGCCCGGCCGGCAGCGCCGCTCCCAGGTCGGCGTGCCGGGGCCCGGCGGTCCTGGTGTAGAGCAGGACGCGATACCCCTTGGCGGGGTCGAAGTTGTGCCAGTCGTGATAGCACTTCGGGTCGGTGCCGCGACAGACGCCGTAGTCGGGCTCGCCGAGGTTCTGCGCGCCGGTGCGCCGGTGTGTGTCGGGGTTGGCCGCCGGGCCGCCGGGCGCACCGGAGGACATCAGGCCGCCCAGCGTGACGACGAGCGCGGCGGCGGCCGCACTGCCAAGGGCGGCCAGTACGGATGTGCGGCTGGTCTTCATGCGTCCGCCTCTCTCATCACGGCGGAGGTCCGCTAGGCGGACCGTGTGAACCATCTAATGGAACGCACCATAGGCCCGGACTTCGCCAGGGCGCAATACGTCGGACGGAGTCAGCAGGCGGTCAGGTAGTCCAGGACCAAGTCGCCGAGCATCGTGCGGTAGTGGCCGCGGCGCCGGGGATCCAGCATGTCCCGCTTGAAGATCGCGTTGAAGGTGTACCGGTTGGCGGTCCGGAACACGCAGAAAGCGCTGATCATCATGTGCACGTCCAGCGGGTCGGCGTCGGCCCGGAACCGGCCCGCCGTGCGCCCCCGCTCCAGGATGCGGGTCAGCACGTCCAGCACCGGGTCGGCCAAGCCGGACAGCGCCGCCGAACGGGCGATGTGCTCGGCCCGGTGGATGTTCTCGATGCTGACCAGGCGGATGAAGTCCGGGTTCGCCTCATGGTGGTCGAAGGTCAACTCGGCCAGGTTCCTCATCGCGTCAACCGGATCGAGATGCTCGACGTCGAGTTCCCGTTCCAGGGCGCGGATTCCGGCGTAGGCATGTTCCAGCACCGCGATGTAGAGCTGCTCCTTGCCGCCGAAGTAGTAGTAGAGCATCCGCTTGGTGGTGCTCATCTTGGCGGCGATCTCGTCCACCCGAGCACCGTCGTACCCCTTGTCGGCGAACTCACGGGCGGCTACCGCGAGGATCTCGGCCCGGGTGCGGTCGGCGTCACGCGTCGGCGGCGCCGCGGCTGGACCGGACGGCTGGGCGCCCATGACCGCTCCCCTCTCCCGCGATGGAACTCGGCCGGAAATCAGGTGCCCACTGTAGTCAGACCCCTTCCCTGTTCCGCCGGGCCGGCGTATAAGTAACTATCTAGTGAGTTCACGACTGGAGGTGCGCCGTGGCCCCGCGGGAGGACGGTCGCTATCTCATCGGGCTGATCGGCGCGGACATCGGCACCTCGCTCAGCCCCGCACTGCACGAGCGCGAGGCCGACCGGCTCGGCCTGCGCTGTCTGTACCGGCTGCTCGACCTCGAGGCACTCCGCCGGCCGGCCACCGAACCGGTTGCGGTCGGCGACATCCTGGCCGCCGCCGCACTCGCCGGCTACGACGGGCTCAACGTGACCCATCCGGCCAAGCAACTGGTGCTCGGCCATCTCGACGAACTCTCCCCGGACGCCGCCGCCGTCGGCGCGGTCAACACCGTGGTGTTCAGCGACGGCCGGGCGATCGGCCACAACACCGATCTGCCGGGCTTCGCCCGCAGCGTCAGCGTGGGACTGCCGGGCGCTCCGCTGAGCCGGGTGGTGCTGCTCGGTGCCGGGGGCGCGGGCGCCGCCGTCGCCCACGCCCTGCTCGCCCTCGGCGGCGGCACGGTCACGATCTTCGACACCGTGCCACGCCGGGCCGAGGCGCTGGCCAGGTCCCTGTCCGTCCACTTCGGACCGAACCGGGCCGCCGCCGGAAGGCTGACCGGCGGGGGCGTCGCGCTCGCCGAGGCCGTGCGTGCGGCCGACGGACTGGTCCACGCCACGCCGACCGGGATGCGTGGACACCCCGGCCTGCCGCTGCCCGTGGACCTGCTCCGGCCCGACCTCTGGGTGGCCGACGTCGTCTACCGGCCACTGGACACCGAGCTGGTCCGCGCCGCCCGGGCCAGGGGCTGCCGGGTTCTCGACGGCGGGCGGATGGTGGTCTTCCAAGCCGCTGCCGCGTTCCGGCTGTTCACCGGGATCGATCCGGACGTCGACCGAATGCTGCACCACTTTGACTCGATCGTCCTGCAAAGGCGGGAAACCCATGCGTACCGCTGAACACCACGCCGCACCCGGCCACCCCAGCGGCGCGCCAAGGTCCGGCCCGCGCCTTGGCATCGCGACCGTGTGCCTGTCCGGCACCCTCGAGGACAAGCTCGCCGCCGCGGCGGCCGCCGGCTTCCACGGGGTCGAGCTGTTCGAGAACGACCTCGTCGTCTCGCCGTGGTCGCCGGAGCGGATCCGCAGGCAGTGCACCGAGTTCGGCCTGGCCATCGACCTCTACCAACCGTTCCGCGACTTCGAGGCGGTGCCGCCGGACGTGTTCGCGGCCAACCTGCGGCGGGCCGAGCGCAAGTTCGACGTGCTGGACCGGCTCGGAGCGGACACCCTGCTGGTCTGCTCGTCGGTCTCGCCGGACGCGGTGGACGACGACGACCTCGCCGCCGAACAACTGCACGTCCTGGCCGACCGGGCGGCCCGGCGCGGTCTGCGGATCGCCTACGAAGCCCTTGCCTGGGGCCGGTTCGTCGACACCTACGACCACGCTTGGCGGATCGTGCGGCGGTCCGACCACCCCGCCCTCGGGCTATGCCTGGACAGCTTCCACGTGCTCTCCCGCGGCAGCGATCCCGCCGGAATCCGGACCATCCCCGGCCACAAGGTGTTCCACCTGCAACTGGCCGACGCGCCGATGCTGGCCATGGACGTGCTGGAGTGGAGCCGACACCACCGGTTCTTCCCCGGCCAGGGCTCGTTCGACCTCGACACGTTCGTCGGTTTGGTGCTCGGCACCGGATACGCCGGTCCGCTCTCGCTCGAGGTGTTCAACGATGTGTTCCGGCAGGCCGATCCGCACCGCACCGCCGTGGACGCGATGCGCTCGCTGGTCGCCCTGCAGGAAACGGTCGCCACCAGCGGACCAGCGCCGGTGCGCGAACGTGTGGTGGCCGACCTGCCGCCGGCACCGCGCCTGGACGGTCACGTGTTCACCGAACTGGCCGTGGACGAGGTCTCCGGTCCGGCGCTTGCGCACACGCTGACCACCCTCGGTTTCACCCACGTCGGCCAGCACCGCTCCAAGCCCGTGCAGCTCTGGCAGCAGGGCAAGGCCCGGGTGCTGCTCAACCTCACCCCGCACCCGGACGCCGCGGGCCGGGGAGCGGCCGCGCTCAGCGCACTTGCGGTGGAAAGCGCCGATCCGGCCGCCTCCGCGCGGCGGGCCGAGGCGCTGCTCGCTCCCGTCCTGCCGCGCGCCCGGGCACCCGAGGAGGCGGACCTGTGCTCGGTGGCCGCCCCGAACGGCACAGCGATCTTCTTCTGCCGCACCGACGAGCGGCAGGGCAGCTGGCTGCGCGACTTCACCCCTACCGGTGCCGAAGCGGATCGTCCTGGTCTGCTCACCGGCATCGACCACGTCTCGCTCACCGAGTCGCTCGACGACTTCGACCAGGCCGCCCTGTTCTACCGGACCGTGCTCGGCCTGCGGCCGCAGCCGCTCACCGAGCTCACCGCGCCGTTCGGGTTGATCCGCAGCCGGACCGTGGCCGACGCCGCCCACCACGTCCGGATTACCATGAACACCACGCTGCTGCGCCGCGGCGGCTGGGCGCCCGCCGTACCCAGCCCGCAGCACATCGCCTTCGCAACCACCGATGCGATCGCCGCCGCCAAGGCGATGCGCGCGCTGGGTGCGCCGCTGTTGGACATCCCCGACAACTACTACGACGATCTCGACGCCCGGCTGGCGATCCCCGCCGACCTGCTGGCCGACCTGCGCGACCACTGCGTGCTCTACGACCGCGACGAGCACGGCGAGTATCTGCACTTCTACACCGACATCTTCGGCTCGCGAGTGTTCTTCGAAGTGGTGCAACGGATCGGCGGGTATTCCGGCTACGGGTCGGCGACCAGCGCGCCGGTCCGCATGGCCGCGCACCGCGAACGGCGGCTCGTCAAACTCGGCGATCGCCGGCCGCCGGCCCCCCGCCCCACCCGGCGGCACTACTCGCTGGCCCACCTGTCGGCACTGCGGCTGTCGCCGCCGCGGCTCGTGGACGCCGCCGCCGGCGCCGGCTACCGCTACGTGGGCCTGCGCCTGACCCGGGTCACCCCGGACGAGCCGCATCACCCGCTCGCCACCGACCCCGCCCTGCTGCGGGAGACCAAGGCCCGCCTGGCCGCGACCGGGATTGGCGTGTTGGACGTCGAACTGGCCCGGATCGGACCGCACGACAACCCACGCGACTTCCTGCCTGTCCTGCGGACCGGTGCCGAACTGGGCGCCCGGCACGTGATCACCCAGCTCCCCGACCCCGACCTCGCCCGCAAGACCGACAACTTCGCCGCGCTGTGCGACCTCGCCCAACCGTTCGGGCTCACCGTCGACCTCGAGTTCCCGTCCTGGACCGAGACCCCCGACCTGGCCGAGGCCGCCCGGGTGCTGCGGGCCGCCGACCGACCCAACGCCGGCATCCTGGTCGACCTGCTGCATTTCGCCCGCTCCGCCTCGAGCGTGGCCGAACTGCGCGCCCTGCCCCGCGCGTGGTTCCACTTCGCCCACGTCTGCGATGCTCCGGCCACGGTGCCCGACACCGTCGACGGCCTCATCCACACCGCCCGCGCCGAACGCCTGCTGCCCGGCGAGGGCGGCATCGACACCCGTGGCATCCTGGCCGCCCTGCCGTCCGGCATCCCCTACGCCCTGGAGATCCCGCACACCGCCCGGACCGCCACCCTCGGCGCACCGGCCTACGTCCGTCTGGCGATCACCACGGCTCGGACCCACCTCGATCTCGCCGTGCCGTCCATCCGGGCGGCGGCCGGATCCTGACCACCGGCCGCCATCCGACCCGGCGCGTTCGACGGTTCCGCCGGTGATGAGATATTGCTAGCCGGCGGTTTTCCCTGTGCTGCCTGGTGTTTCCGGGAGCTCGGGGGACGCCGAACAGACACAGGCGCGATTGAACTTTCCGGCGACGGTCGCCGTGCAGTAGCGAGCCGCGATCTGATCGTGGCCGATCCAGGGATGCGGACATACCGCACACCCCGTCACGGCCTCGCCGTCGGGCACATGGCTTAAGGTGTCGAAGGTCGAATCTATGCTGGACATTCCGCTGCGGCTTCCTGTCGGTCCTTTATGGACTCTCATCGCGACTCGGGAAAGGCGCGGACCATGAGCCGGCTCGTGCGGGCGGATCGATGCGCCGGCGGCGCCGGAGAAGAAGGTCCGCGGGGACGCCAACGCGACGTTGGCGCTCGAAGGATCCCGATACCGGCACCGTACACGCCGCCGCCAAGCTGCGATAACGCAGGTATCGATGGTGTAGGGTCGGTTCGTCGAGAGCATCTCGATCCGGTAACCAAGCCGGTATCGTCCTCGGCGACTCAGGCCGGCCGCTATCCGGGCCGGCGGACGGGAGTACCGGCATGACGTCGGGCCCGCTCAGCCACATCACGATCCCGAAGACCACGATTGTCAACGAGCTGCCACAGCTGACACTCCGATTGAGAATGAAGCCCAAGGCGCCCACAACGGGATTCGTCGATGGGGCATGGTGGCCCCGATCACGGGACTTGTCCGCCGAACTGCCCGCACTGCTCGCTGTGCTGGCGGTTCGGCTGGGTCCGATCCAGCGGGTGTCCTACAACCTGGCTGAATGGGACTCGGCCGAGCGGCGTCTCGACATCAGCGGGCACACCGTGCGACTGGGCGGATTCCGCTCCCAGCCGACCGGCACCGTCGACGTGATCGGCACCGAGTCGGCCCGCATCACGTTGCTGGTGGTGCCACCGCCCACACCGCCGGACGCGGCACACGTCATGTCGATGGCGGCGGCCCGCCGCGGCAACACCGACCCCGTCGATGATCTCCTCGCCCGCACTGGTGCGGGCGACCCCTTTGTCGTGCCGAAGCCACGCCGTACGGTCGAGATCTAACGACGAAGGTTGACCGTCGCAGTTACGTCCACAGAGAATCTGGAGTCAGATGATTCGGGCTTGGCACACCGGCACGTCCCGTGAGGACAGTTCGTTCGAGAAGGCCCGCGCCCAGGAGCGGCTGGAAACCGTCGTCATGAACGGCAAGGCGGTACGTACCGTGGCCCACCAGGCCGTCGACGCCAACGACTTCCGCCGGCTGGTGTCGATGTTAGGCCTGGACGAGAACGGGGAAGGCGTCACGCGAGCGGGCAGGTGACGGCGCGGTTTCGGCCGACCCCCGGATCAAGTCGAGCCACCTGAGCGTGCGCCGGAAGGGCACGCCGCCCCGGACCATTGGGTGCCCGGTCAACCGGACGGCAATCGTGCCGGCGGTTGGCCCTGCCTGATCGATACCGGTCGGTGCCGGCTGCCTTCGACCAGGTCGTATCGTGTCGGGGACTTCGAGGGTCGGGGTTGGAGGACCTGATGGGATGGCAGCGGCGCGCGGGCCTGCTTGTCGGCGCCGTGTCCGCGGTCGGGCTGGGCGGCTGGCTGATGCGCTGGGGTGCGGCACGCGCGCACACCATGGGCGTCGCGGGGATCACACCGCAGACGACGAGCAGAGATCCCGCTCAGCTCGCACCCGAGGTGATCACCCACGCCGACGCCGCGGGCGTGAACCAGGTGCTGCTGATGGCGATCCTGTACAACGAGTCCTACAAACCGCACGGCGCACTGCTGGAGCGGGCCTGGCAGCTACTGCACCGCGACTCGGCCTTCGGCGTGGCCAACATGCACCGCCGGACCTACGAACGCACCCGCGCCGAACGCCCGTTCGCCGGGCGGGCCTGGAAACAACTGGCCCACGACCCGGACCTGGCCGTCCAGGCCGCGGCATGGCACCTCCACGACCTCCAAGCGCGACTCCCCCACCCCACCACCAGAAGTCCCTTGACCCGCGACGAACTCCTCGCCATGGGATACAACGCCGGCGCGCGCAACATGCTCAGGTTCGCCACGGGCAGGCAGCCCGGCCCCCGAGCCCGCGCCTACCTCGACCGCCTCCGCGAGCACTGGGAACCAGCCCGCAAGGCGCTCGAGCAGGTCGGTACCTGAGATCACGCCGTACACCCCGCCGAGGACCGTCAACGATCGCCGGAGTCGAGCAGGTCCAACTCGCCCCGCACCCGGTCGGCGTCGGGCTCGCGGTGCTGGGCCTGGTAAAGATCGAGGGCCTGCCGCAGCGCCGACCGGGCGGCCCCGAACTCGCCGAGGGCCCGGTGGGTCCGGCCGAGCTGGGCCAGGGTGTTGGCCTCCTCGTAGGCGTAACCCAGATCGCGGAACAGCGTGAGCGCCCGCCCGTAGTACGTCCTGGACTGGTCGTGCTGGCCGGTGTGGTGCGCCACGTAGCCCAGCGTGTCCAACGTGGCGGCTTCGCCCTGCGGGTCGAGGCCGCCGTCGAACAGCGCCAGCGCCGCCGTGCAATGCTCCCGCGCCTGCTCGTGGTGGCCAAGCCGGGCGTGGTACCAGCCGGCCGTGTTGAGTGCGTTGGCCTCCCACGCCGGCCGGCCGACGGCCCGGAACAGGCCTACGGCCCGGTCGGCGTGCTCAAGCGCCCGGTGGTCGTCGCCCATCTCCTCCCACACCCAGGCCAGAATGTGATGGGTGTGCGCCTGGTCGGCGTGCTCGCCGCTCCGCTCGGCCAGGGCGAGCGCCTGCCGGAGATGGTGCAGGGCTTCGATGTGCCGGCCCAGTGGAGCGCACGCGTTGCCAAGGCGCTGATGGCACGAGATCCGCGCGCCGAGGTCGCCAAGTGCCTCGGCGGCGGCCAGCCCGGCCTGCCACATCGCCCGCGCCTGCTGGAGCTGACCACCCCGCCAATGGAACGTTTCGAGGGTCCACGCGAGTTGCCAGACCGGGGCATGCCAGCCCCGTTCGGCGGCCATTCGTTGGCAGGCGAGCAGGTTCGCGTGTTCGGTGCTCAGCCAGGCAAGCGCCGCCTGCTCATCGGGGACCGGGCCGGTGTGCGCGCCGGCGGCGGGCGCGGCGAGGCGGATCGGTTGCCGGTGCGGGTCCAGCAGTCGGGCCGCGGCGAACGCGGTGTGCAGGTAGTGGTCCACCAGCCGGCGCAGCGGCGCCTCACGCAGCGGTGTCGCGCTGTCCGCGGCGTACCGCCGGACGAGGTCGTGCATGCGGAACCGGCCCGGCGTCTGCTGGCGCACCAGCGACGCGTCCTGCAGGCACCGCAGAACCACCTCAGTGTCCACAACAGACATTCCGGCCAGGCTCGCCGCCGCGGCCACGCCGATGTCGGGTCCGGGAGCGAGACCCAGCAGACCGAACACCTCGGCCGGCGCTGGCGGCAGGGCGCGATGAGACCAGGACAGGGTGGCCCGCAGACTGGTCGATGTGTCGCCGGTGTCCATCGCCGCCAGCCCCGGCAGCACCCGCAGTTCACCGGCCAGTGCCGACAGGGAGAGCTCGGACGAAACGGCCGCACGGGCGGCCACGATGCTGATCGCCAGCGGCAGACCGGCGCAGAAGGAGAGCAGCCGCGCCACCGCGTCCGGCTCCCGGGCGACCCGGTCGTGACCGAGGTGTCCCACCAGCAGATCGCTGGCCGCACGGCCGGTCAGCAGGTCGAGCTCGACCGGATGCGCACCATGCGCGACGACCAGGCCGGTGAGCCGTTGCCGGCTGGTGACCAGCACGCAGCAGGAGGGGCTGCCTGGTAGCAACGGGACGACCTGCGCGGCGTCGCGGGCATTGTCGAGCAGGATCAGCATGCGCCGGCCGGCGACCAGGCTGCGATAACGGGCCGCCCGAGCGTCCACACCGGACGGAATGGCGGTGGCGGCGACGCCGAGTGCTTCCAGGAACTCGCGCAGCGCTGCCTCCGGCGGGACGGGCTCACCGGATGGGTCGAAGCCACGCAGATTGACATGCAATTGCCCGTCGGGGAACCGGTGCAGGTGCTGGTGCGCCCAGTGCAGCGCCAGCCAGGTCTTGCCCATGCCGCCGGGCCCGCCGATCGCGCAGACCACCAACGCGCCGTCGGGCCCACCGGCATCGTCGAGCGCTGCCGTGAGGCGGGCGATCTCCCGATCACGACCGGAGAACAGCCGGGGTCGGGCCGGCAGTTGGCGTGGCACGGCGCACGGTGCCGGGCCGGCCGGCGAACCGACCGGCGGACCGGCCAGCATCGGATCCGCGACCAGGATCCTGCGGTGCAGTTCCCGCAACGGTGCGCTGGGATCCGCGCCGAGTTGCTCGGCCAGCAGTCCACGCAGCTGCTCGAAATGCGCCAGCGCCGCGGCCTGCTGGCCGTTGCGGCACAACGCGGTCAGGTACTGCCCGGCGAGGCGTTCGTCCAGCGGATTGCGGCGGACCCAGTCGGCGAGTTCGGCGACCATCCCGGCGTGCCGGCCCCGGTGCAGCTCGAAGTCGTTGAAATCGAGCCGGGCGGCCAGGTGTTGTTGCGCCAGCGTGGCGCGCAGGGACTCGAGCCAGCCGCTGTCCAGCCCACCGAACGGTTCACCGCGCCATAAGCGCAGGGCCTGCTCCAGCAGCGGAGCGGCCCGGTCGTGGTCGGCAACCTTGGCCTGACTCACCAGGGCGCGGAACCGGTGCAGGTCGATGGTGTCCGGATCGGCGATCAACCGGTATCCGGGCGACCGCCACGCGATCGTGACGTCGCGGGCGGCGACGAGCGCGTTGCGCAGCAGGGTCACATTGTGCTGCACCGCCCCGCGCGGACGACGAGGCATCCGCCGGTCCCGCCATATTCGATCCACCAGTTGGTCGACCGGAACCGTCCGGTTGGCCTCGACCAATAACACCGCCAACACGCTCCGAAGTTGCGCGTAGCCGATTGTGACAGGTGCGCCGTCAACGTTCATTTCGAAGTCGCCGAGCAGCCGGAACTCCACCGTCATACCGGTTCCCCTTCGCACCAGGTTCACGACCGTCATAGCGATCCTGACCAGCCGACGCAAGCCTTACCAATGAGTTGTCAACGCGCGGCGGCGGATCCTCTTCGTTGCCCTGCCGCTCCATCCCCGGACGAATACACCAATTAAGGGAGGTTCGTCATATGTACGGTTGTTCCATATCGACCCGGGCCCGCCGGATCGTCACCGCGGCCCTGGCGACGGCCGCGTTGATCCTTGGTTCGCTCGTCGTCGCCGCCCCGGCCTCCGCCGCGCCCGGCAAAGGGTCCGGTGTCACCGTGCCATGGCAGTTCACCAAGGCGGCGCCCGCTGAGTCGACCGGCCCGATCACCAACGCCCTGTGTCAGACCCCGACCCGCTGGACCAACGCGGTCAGTTGGAACTGCACGGTGTTCGGCGGCCAGTTCATCGAGGCCTGGATGCAGTGCGACAACCAGGTGTACTACAGCGGCCTGATCCCGGAGGGTTCGTGGTACATCCTCGGAGTCTGTCCGGCCGGCACCTGGCGGGTGACGGAGGGAATCCTCTACTACTGACCGACCCACGATTCCCGCTCAATGATGGTGTGGGGAACGCCAAGGCGTTCTCCACACCATCGAAGCGACGAGTCCGACGATCACCGACCGGCTCCTCGGGCGGAGCCCCATCGCGGGTCGTGGGCACGCAGGCACAGCGTCGAGGCGGCGGCTTCGCGACCGCGGCGCTGCTGGCCGCCCTGCGCCGAGATACGGCGGAATGTCACCTTGCGCGTCTAGGAGGCCGCTGAATAATCGGCGGGTCTTCCTGGTGTGTGGGTTTGGGCTGGGAGGATGGGGTCGTGCAGGGCGCGGAGCGTGGGGATCGGGAGTTGCTGGACGCGGAAGCGTTGGTTGGCCATCTGGTGGCTCAGGACAGCATGTTCGCGTTCTTGTCTCGGCATCGCCGGGACCTGTTCCCTGATGGAGATTTCGAGGATCTGTTCCCGTCGGGCCGTGGCCGTCGGTCGATCCCGGCGTCGGTGATGGCCTCGATACTGGTGCTGCAGACCCTGCATGACCTGTCCGACCGGGAGACCGCTGAGGCGGCTCGGTGCGACCTGCGGTGGAAGGTCGCGACCGGGATGGCGTTGGATCACCAGGGGTTTGACCCGTCCACGCTGGTGTACTGGCGCAAGCGGTTGGCTAGGTCGAAGCGGCCGTACCGGATCAACGAGGCGGTGCGCACGGTCGTGGAGCGGACCGGGATTCTGGTTGGTCGCCGCGGACGGGCGGTGGATTCCACGATCTTGGACGACGCGGTCGCCACCCAGGACACCATCACCCAGCTGATCTCGGCGATGCGGCGGGTGGTGCGGGAGGTGGCGGGCGCAGGTGATCTGGTCGCGGCGGTGTGCACCGGTCACGACTACTCCCAGCCGGGCAAGCCGAGGATCGACTGGACCGACCATGGTGCCCGTGACGCGCTGGTCTCGGCCCTGGTCACTGATGCGGGCGCGGTGCTCGACGCCCTGAGCGGCACCGAACTGGACGAGTCGGGACAGGCCGCATTGGCGTTGCTGGCGCTGGTGGCCGGGCAGGATGTCGAGCCCGCTGAGGGATCCGACGGTACCGATGGCCGGTGGCGCATCGCCCGCACGGTCGTCCCCGACCGGGTGGTGTCCACCGTGGACCCCGAGGCGAGGCATACCCGCAAGTCGCCGGAGAAGCGCCGGGACGGGTATCGGGCGCACGTGGCGAGGGTGTCAGATGGTCTGTGTACAAGATCAACGATGAGTTGAATGGAGTACACAGGTGACTGTGACGGATGATCAGCCGGAGATCGCGCCGGCTCGGCAGGCGATCAACGAGATGGTCGATGCCGGCCTGCTCGATCACTTGATGTCCAAGGTAGGCGTTGATGGGGTGGCGTTGACCGGTGCGGGTGGGTTGCTGCCGGAGCTGGTTAAGGCGGTGCTGGAGCGGGGGTTGCAGGCCGAGCTGACCGGGCACC
>JBJMIG010000052.1:0-7536 GCA_045806965.1 Labedaea sp.
CTCCTAGCTTCAGTTGCGCGCGAGGGCGCGTTCGACGGCGGCGAACGGGGTAAGCGGGCCGAGCTCGGTCGGCTCGTCGACGTCGCGGAACGACGTCAGGGGGTGCGGGCGGAAGCGCATCGCGGTCTGCGCGTCGCCGGTTTGGTCGACGAGGCGGTCGAGCTGGATGTTGAATACCGCCTCGACCTCGGCGCGCAGCGAGGCCTCCATGATGGGGTCGAACACTGGCCGGCGGGCGTGGCCGCCCGACCCGTCGGGCGCGATGATGGTCTTGCCGACGCCGACGGCCGCCAGCACCCGCTCCAGCAGGTCGGCGCGCTTGTCGACGGGCGGCTCGGGCCCGAGGAACCACTTGCGCAGCTGCTTGCCCTGCGCGAGCGACGGGCGAACCTCAGTGGCGTCCCACCGGAGGCGGTCCAGGCGCTCGCGGTTGTAGTCCTGCAACAGCAGCGCGCTCATCACGCCAGGGACGGTCCGCTCGGCGGCGAACTTCGCGAAGCGGTTGACCGGCACTGGGGTGATGAGCCGGTTGAGGAACTCGTGGTACTTGAGGAAGTACTGGTAGAAGGACCGTTCGCGGGCGCGGCGGTTGTCGTAGCCGACGATGACCAGGCCGACGTGCGTGCGCCCGGACCGCGACGAGGCCTGTACGTAGTCGGCGACCGCGGGGGTCATGCCATTCATGAGCATCAGGTTCAGAGCGTCGATGTCGACGCCATGGGACACGATGCTTGTGGCGACCAGCGCGCGCAGGCGCTTGGTGCGGTCGGGCTCGCCCGGGTACTGGTAGGCGATGCGGTTGAGCACCTCGGCAATCTTGGCCAGGGTGGCGACCTCGGAGGCCAGGACCTGCACCTCGACGAGCTCGGGGTGGGCGTCGTCGCCGAAGTCGTGGCGGGCGAGGCGGTTGGCGATGCCGTCGCCGTCGCGCTTCTGGTTGACGTAGCCGAGGGTGAGCTCGTAAGCGAGCAGCTCGTTCTGCAGCCAGTCGGCGTCGCGGGAGGCGTCGAGGCCGCGGGCCTGCAGGGCGCTCAGCCCGTAGGCGGAGTCGGCCTGCATGCGGATGACCTCGGCGTGAAGCATCTGCTGGACGGTTGCTCCGAACTCGCGCGGGTCGGGCCGGTTGGGCAGCGCGCCGATGTACCAGCGCCGGGCGTCGTCGAGTGTGGTGACGTAGAAGGATTCGTCGAGCTGCCAGCCCGGCGACGGGAACACGCTCGCGGCGCGCGCGTAGAGCTGCAGAACCTGCTCGTTGTAGGCCTCGATGGTCGCCGTGGCGGCGAGCAGCTTGGTCGGCTTGCCGGTGCCGATGCGCGACTGCATCGTCTCCAGCAGCGTCTCGTAGTGCGCGTTGAAGGTGCCGAGCTCCTCTTCGAGGAGGTGGAGCTCGTCCTGTACCTGGAGCGCGGGTGAGGGGTCGTGCGTCGGGGCGAGCGTGATGTACTGCTCGACGGGGACGTGGCACAGCTCACCGGCGATGCAGCGGTCGTCGCGCTCGGGCATCTTCTGCCCGGCCTTCCAGTAGGCCTCGTGGTAGGTGAAGTAGCCGTGCTTGGGGCACTGGTAGGTCGGACCGGCGAGCACGCCGATGAACTGGTGCGCGCGGGCAACGTGCGCCATCTTGTCGACGGTGGAGACCATCACCGCGGGCAGGTAGCGGTAGCACTCGTCGTCGGAGATGACCACGGGCAGCGCCTCGTCGCTGGTGTGGCAGACGTGGCGCAGGCGGACCTCGTCGGTGTCGGCGTCGAGCTTGACCTCGCCGCCGTTGCACGCCGGGTTGGGGCAGCGCGTGATGATGCGCGCTTCGTCGGCCGCCTCGGGCTCATTGGCGATGAGGTCGACCCAGTAGGAGATGTGGTCGCCCTCGTCGCGGCGCCGGGAGTTGACGAGGCTGTTGGGGCTGTTGGAACGCCCGACCCAGTAGCCGAGCAGGAACTCGTCGCCCGTGTAGTCCCCGCCGCCGACCGTGGTGCTGGCGGCGAGCAGCTCGCGGCGCAGGCGCTCGGCGAACCACAGCACGTCGAGGATGCGCTGCAGCTGCTGCACGCTGAGCATGCGCAACGGGAAGCGCAGGATGGCGCTCACTCCGCGGTCCTTGCCGCGCAGCCGGTCGTAGAACAGCAGCATGATGATGAGCCCGAGGTAGGCCTCGGTCTTGCCGCCGCCGGTCGGGAACCAGAGCACGTCGACGCGGTCGAGCTCGACGAGGAGCTCGGGCGTGTCGACCTCGCGGGCGCGCAGCGCGGCGAGCTGGATGACCTGGTAGACGACCTGGAAGAGCCGCCAGGTGGTGATAGGCGTCTTGCGCGCGGCGCCGGAGCGGGCGAACGTCTCGTTGGCCGCCCGGAACGCGGCGGCGAGCCGGTCGTCGTCGGCCAGGCAGCGCAGCCCGCGGGCGAAGCCGAGCACGTCGCGCGCATGGAAGTCCTTGAGCGCGTTCTCGCACGCGACCTTGGTATTCGGGTCCGGCCACTTGGCCAGCTCCCGCCGCCACGCTGCCTCGAAGTCGTCCATCGCGCCGGCGACGCGGCGCAGCGCCTTCATGAAGTCGGGCCCCGCGAGCTCGGCGAAGGACAGCTGCAGGTCGGGGTCGGGGTTGGGGACCATGCGCGGCTGGCGGTACATCGGCCACGTCTCGGTGGTCAGCGGCTGCGCTGGGTCCTCGCCCTGGTCGATGCGCCGCGCGACGCAGTTCTGCCCGGTGCCCCAGACGGAGCGCAGGTGCGCGTAACGGAAGTCCTCCGGTGCCTGGCGGAACGTGGTCGGGACGAAGGTGCCGGTGTGCTCGTAGGCGCGCAGGCTGGCGTTGAACAGCGCGAGCTCGCGGTGGCGGCGGCCGTGCTCGCCGGCCTTGCGGCGTTCGCGGCGGGGCTCAACGGTCAGGTTCAGCAGGGTCGCCGAGACCTTCAGGGTGTCGTCGGGCATGCGCCGCCAGTCGACCTCGATGGCGACGCGGGGCGACTCCAGCTGCCGGCTGCGCGCGTCGCCCTCCTGCTCGCGAATGGCCTGCCAGTACTCCTCCTCGGTGCCCTGGGTGGCGGCGTTGGGCAGCTGCTGAGAGACGCGGAACGGGTAGGCGCTCTCGAGGTCGGCAAGCGGGCCGGCGAGCACGCGGTGCACGTCGGCGTCGAGCGGGATGCGCACCGAGCCGCGGTTGCCCTGGCTGAGGTCGAGGCTGACGGCCAGCCGACCGGTGGCGACGTCGAAGCGCTCCCACACCTCGACGAGGTCCGAGGAGCCGGCCGCGCCCGTCTTCTTGGCTTTGCCATTGCCGGTCGAGCCGTCGCCCGTCGCGGCGGTCGCGGTCGCATCCGCGGTCGCGGCGGCGTTATCGCCGTCGTTCGTAGCGGCATCGCCAGCGGCATCGCCGGCCGTCTGCTGGGTGCCGGCCTGGGCGCGCTGGACGTCGAGGTTCGGGTAGCGCTGCAAGTAGAAGGAGAACGCGCCGGTCACCTCGATGGCGGCCTGGTCGGTGTCGGGCGCGAGATTGAAGACGACGCCCACCTGCGACGGCGGGCGGTTTATGCGCCGCGCGAGCTGCTCGGCGGTCTCATGGCTGTCGGGGTCCGGCTGGGGCAGCGGGGGCAGAACGCCGAGCTGCAGCTCCTGGCCGGGGCGGCGGTGGCGGATGACCTTGCGCGAGGCGTGGTCGCCGGCCAGGCGGGCGCGGAGGTTGTCGGACAGGTGGCCGAGCAGGACTTCCTGCTCGGCGGGGGTGGTCGGGATCGCCGTAGTCGTGGCGGACGCGACCGGCGGGATGGCGGTGCTCACAAGACTCCCTTGCTCTTGAGGTACGGGTCGTCGCGGTCCAGGAAGCTGCCGCACACGCTGGCGGCGATCTTCTCGGGCGCGGAGACGCTCTCCACGGTAAGCACCGAGGTCGCGTCGAACAGGTCGGAGAGATCGCGGCCGACGAACTCTTCGAGCTTGCGGATGGAGTCGCGGCCGTGCTCGTGCAGAACGGTCTCGCCGACGGCGTCGTTGAGGACACGGCCGATGTAGCGGTGCGCGCCGCGCACGCGGCTGAAGTAGTCCTGGATGAGCGCCTGGTTGCGGATGGCCTCCTGATCGCCCGAGATCTCGAGCAGCCGGCGCAGCGTCGGGCCCGTGCCCGGCCACGCGCGCCCGTCGCGCCACGCGCGCACGGCGTCGGGGGTCAGGCGGACGGCGCTGCCGACCCCGTCGAGGCCGTGCTCAGCGATGGCGGCGTCCAGCGCGCGGCGGTACATGCCCTCGTAGCGGCGGCGCACGAGCGCGAGGCCCTCGTCCCAGGCGGCCATCAGCTCGGCCAGCAGGCCACCGCGCTCGGAGCCGGGCAACACGGCGATGCGCATGCCGCGCTCCAGCTCGGCGGGGGTGAGCGTGATGATGTCGTGCTCGCCGGGGCGCTCGGGGTCGTCGATGACGATGGTGCAGTCGGCGTCGTCGCGCATGTACATCGGCGGCCCGTCCTGGAAGCGGACGAGGTGCGCGTAGCCGGAGTAGCCGCCGGCGTCCGCGTCGGCCTCGGCCTCGGTGTCACCACGGTCGGGCTCGTCGCCGGCCAGCTCGGTGTCGTAGAGCTCGGCGGCGTACTCCCAGAAGTCCGCGTCGGCGTCGGGCAGCTTGATGTCCGTCGGGACGTCGTCGCTGACCGGGGGACGGTCGCCGTAGCCGGGCAGCTGCGCGACGAGCGCATCGACGTCGACGCGCGCCGGCGCGTGGCCGTTGGTCGACGGCGCGCCGCCGCGCAGTGCGGCGATCGCGGCGGCGTTGTGCGGCAGGCCGGCGTGCTCACGCACGGCGCGCGCGAGGTGCGCGCGCAGCCGCCCGACCTCGAACGGGTAGCAGAACACCTCGACGGCGCCCGCCTCGCCGGAGAGGTAGATGGCGGCCCTCTGCGGCGGCGGCGGGGAGAGCAGCAGCGTGATGGTGTCATCGGCCGGGCCCTGCGGGGCACGCCGGGAGAACGACGCGACGTCGACGAGCTCACCGAAGTCGCGCTCGTCGACCAGCTCGGAGTCCAGCAGGGCGTCGCGCATCGCGCGCGCCTCGGCGCGGGTCTGGCACAGGATGCGCAGCCGCTGGCCGTCCTCCAGGGCGGCGAGGCGCTCCTGGACGGCCCACCACTTCGGGTGCTCCTCGGCGTCGGCCAGCAGTCGCATGGCCTGCTTGGCGGCGCCCTTGACGCCGGTCCAGTGCTGCTCGAAGGCGAGCTTCCAGCGGTTGCGGAACGCGCCGGAACTAGCGTCGGTGACGCGTTCGACGAGCCATTGGGCACGGCGGCTCATCGGGTAGTGGGCGACCGCGGCGTCATAGAAGGCAAGCGGGCATGCCGAGCGCGTCAGCACGCTGGCCAGCCACGAGGCGTTGGCGACGGCGTCGGGGGCGTCGGTACGCCCGCGCTTGCGCATCTCGGCCAGGCGGTAGGCGAGCTCGCGCAGCTCCTCGTCGAGCTCCTCGTGCTCGACGACGCGGTAGCTGACCGTGGGCGCCTGCAGCGCGCGCTCGGTCGCGCCGGTGGACGCTAGGCGGGACGCGCCGGTGCCGTGCGTGCGCGCAGCGGCCGCGATGAGCGGCCAGTCGCAGCGCAGCAGCGCGATATTGTGCCGGTCGCAGAAAGCCTCGAACTCGTCGTCGCCGAGTTCGCCGAGCCACACCTGGCGCCGGCGGGCCGCGACGTTGCGCTCCCGGGTTGTCTCCCACGAGCCGACCGATGCGGCGTGGGTGTCGCAGACCATCGCCGAGATGACGTTCAGCGCGACCGGCGGGGCGCGGTTGGGCAGCTGGAAGAGCAGGTAGGCGTCCTGCTGGTCGAGGCCCTTGCGGTGGCGGCGGTCGAGGCTGAGCGCGGCGGCTCGCACCCGCTTATCGGGCCGAGGCTCGGGAACGAGCCGGGCGATACGCACGGCGTCTTCGAGCTGGGAGCCGTCGAAAACCAGCCCGCGGACGGCGTCGCGCAGCTCGGTCCGCTGCGTGGAGATGGCCACCGACCCGCACATCCCGCCGCCGAGGCGGCGGCGGACCACTCGCGCGCTAACGAGGTACAGCCCGACGAGCACGGGCAGCGGGCTCGTGCCGCGCGGGGTGGCGAGCGCGACGGCGCCGGTCGGGTCGGACAGCACAACGCGAGCGGCCGCGCAGGCGATGCGGTCCAAGCCGGAAGGCCGTAGCCGCTGGTCGCCGACCCACAGCTTGTCGTCGCCGAGGATGTTTGCGGCCACGCGGTCGACCACGCCGGGGGGCACGAGCGCTTCGAGCGTCATGTTGGGGTCGTGCGGAGCGACAGAGGTCATGAGGCCAGCGCGAGACAATCACGAACCCCGAGCAGTGTCAATGATCTTCTGGCCAAGGCCGGGATGGCTCGTGATTACTTGACCTTGGCCGGTGTTGTGGGACACTCTCCAGCGTGACGGCGAGAGGATTGTTGGCCTGGGTGTTGCGCGAGGCGCGCCAGATGCTCGACCACAGCCCCGAGCACGTCGCCACGGCCGTCGGCCTCTCGCCGCGAACCGTGCGTCGGCTGGAGGACCCCGACGAGCCGCGTCAGCCGCGCGCGGCCACGCTCCGACCGCTGACGCGGTTCCTTGGGCTCGACGAGAAGTTCATCGAGGAGCTCGCGTCGTGGGGCGAGACCGAGGGTGCAGAGCTGCGCACGCGTCTGCGAGATCGAACGGCTGACTTGATGGAAGACGAGGAGCCCGCGGAGCTCGCGGGCGCACCGGACGAATTGCGGCTGCTTGCAATGCGGGCGGCACGGGGACGCGGGCCGCGCCAGGCACCCGCGCAGCCGGCATCGCCGTTTTTCGGCCCGAATCTCGACGAACTGCTCGTGCGACTCATTCGGACGCTCGACGCCGAAGAGCACGACGAGCTGGCTGCACTGCTGGACGGCTACGCCAGTGTTGACCGACGACGTCGCAGGATGCTCGTCGATCTTGCCCGGGACCTACGGGCGGGCCGAGAACGGGAACTAGGCCTTTAGGCGACGACGCGCGTTGTCGACAGAGCCCTCCATCGGACTCGAACCGATGACCCCTTCCTTACCATGGAAGTGCTCTACCAACTGAGCTAGGAGGGCGGGCGAACGGGAGTTTAGGCGGTGCCCGCGCGCCGCCGTCAGCCCCACCTCGCGCGGGGTGGTGCGACGCGCATCATCACGATCGTGACGAGCGTCGCAAGCCCCACGCGCCAACCCACGGCGACGAATTTAGCCCGCCGGCTCCGGCACGACCCCAAGCTGCTGCAGCATCATCCCGGTGTCGGTCACGCCCCAGTGCTCGACGGCACGGCCGTCTTCCCCGAAGCGCACCACGTCAGCAATCGGCACCGAAACGGAGCGACCCGTCGGCGCCAGCCCCATCCACTCCCCGTCGTGCGTTCCCTCGAACAGCCCATGCCCGACGCAGACGTCGCCGTCCTCGACCAGGTGCAGCACCCGCAGCTTCAGATCCGGGAACCCGCCCCGCGCCATCTCGAAGAACTGCTTCACGCCCTCGCGCGACTGCGGGATGCCCGGGAACTCGTCGTGCTCCACGAAGTCCTCGGCCAGCA
>JBJMIG010000053.1:0-7882 GCA_045806965.1 Labedaea sp.
CTGAAGAACGACGAGGGCGGGGCGCCGTTCCACGTTCAGCAGGCCGAGCAGATCCGGGCGTTTCGCAAGGCGTGGGCCGAGGCAGGGTGGCAGCGCGAGCCACGCGTGTCGGTATCGCGCAGCATCTTCGCGCTCACCTCCGATCTGGACCACGCCTACTTCGGCAGTGACGCCGAGAGCATCGACCAGGTCGGCTACCTCGACGCCGACACCAGGGCGATCTTCGGCCGTACCTACGCCGCCGAACCCGACGTACTGGCCGCGCAGTTGGCCGAGGACGAGGCGATCGCCGAAGCCGACACCCTGCTGCTGACCGTGCCCAACCAACTCGGCGTCGACTACAACGCACACCTGCTCCAAAACATCCTCACCCACATCGCCCCCGCACTCGGCTGGCGCTGAACCCACAACTGACAGGCAGAGACGCACCTCGGTCGCCGAAGTTGGAGGGAATGCGCGCTCGTGCCGATATGCGGTCGAGTTCTGATCAGTCAGTCTGACGGGCATTGCGCACGACGGCGAGGCATCCCGTCGCTGTCGCATTGCTGTCCGGGTCGGGATGCCAGGTACCGATCACCAGTCCGGCCACATCCGCGGCAGGCGGTGGCGCAGCCGACGAGTCCAAGATTCGGACGAGACCCACCTCCTCAACCGGCCAAACCCTTTGTCGCAGGCGGCTGCGGCCCATATCAGGCGAGAGATAACCGGCAGTCGAGGCGAGGCCGGCCGTGTCGACTGCCCTGGCGCAGAAAACGGAGCCTCCGTCTTGGGGGTCGACGGAGGTTCCACAAGGACCGTCATCGAGGGGGAGTGCGACGAGGACACCGATGGTGGACTCGCCGTGACTGATCCATCCGTAGAACTCCGACTGGCCTCGACACAGCACGGCGAGCGCGGCGGCCACCTCCGCGTCCAGCCGCTGGCGGCGGTCATGCCAACCCAGTCTGGCAATCTCGTCTCGCGCCGCTTCGGTGACTGCCTCCGCCTCGTCGGGCGGCCGCCACACGGCAGCAGGTGAGAGCACCCGGTGCAGCCCGCCGATCCGTTCCGCACTGAGCAGCCGGGTCAGCGCGTCCACCGAGAGCCGAGCAGGGCCCGGTAATACCATCAGCGCCTCGTCTCACTCAGTCTCGGTCGTCGGCGAGTCCAACTCCTCACCGATCACTGGTGGCGCAGTCATCTCGTCGGTGCCGAACAGCCCTTCAGGGTCGTCCTCCTGCAGATAGTCCGACGCGCGCCGTTCCACGTCATCGTCATCACTCCGACGACCGCCGCCTGCCATCGGGACGCCACTCGCCGAACCCGCGCTACGACCCGCCGCGCCAGCTCCTGGCCGGGCGGCATTGCCGGCTGACTCGCCAACTCCGCCCTGCAGCGGCCCCGGGCCCGCACGCCCACCGGGACCGTGTGGTCCAGCGGTTCGCCCACCGCCTCCTGGCCTTCGGTCACCGAAGTCGGCGCCACCGGGGCCGCGAGCAACACCTCCTGGCCCACCGCCCCGTACGCCACCGATCGCGCGCTCCCTGTCCCCCAGGCCGTCCACCGGCAGGAGACCCGTCCCCGGTAGCCAGCCACCCCCTGAACCGCCGGCCGGTGAACGCGGTCCCGCACTACCGCCCCCACCGACAGGCACCGGAGTATCCGGGTGGCCCGGCGCAGGGCTAAACCCACCGGGGCTGGTCTCCTGAGCCGGATCTGCTCCAGTCGGCTGGATCGGCCCATCCGGTCCCGGCCGCACCGAATCCCGTCCGCCTGGATTCGGCTGTTCACCATCGGTGCCCGGGATCGGCCGGCCGGCGCCGGGCTTCGGCAAAACCTCGTCCGATCCCTTGCGGCGGCCGTCGTCCGGCGGGCCAATCTGCGACGTGCCCGAGTCGATCGCGATCCCGGCCTGGTCAGCGGTCAGCGACCCGTACGACTGCGGCAGCCCCCGGGTGTTGAACAACGAGGCGTCCGTGTAACCGGTCATCACGTCCACGTTGTGCTGAGTGGCCGCATTGTACTCGGTTGTCTGCTGCTGATACGTAACCACGTCGCCCGGCGTGTTCACCACCGCCCACGGGTCCGGTCTCTTCGGTTCCGCCGGAACCGGCACCACCGCGTTCCGCGCGTTCGCGAAGGAGCCCGCTTGTCGGTTCGTCAGATCCTGCGCAGTGTCCAAATGCGGACCCGCCAACTCGTGTTCAACCGCCAGCGGACCAGCTCCCCGCGGCGTCACCTTGCCAGAGCCCTTCCATCTTGGCGGTCAACTGCCGAATGGCATCGCCAACATGCTGGTATTCGGCGGCCAACTCGTTCACGATGCCGGCGCCACCCGAGAGCCCCTCGGGGCCATGTCCGTTCTGAAAGTTCTCCCAGATCTTCTGCCCGGTCATGAACCCCATCACGCGCCACCCTTCAAGGTCGCGATCACGGCAGCCGCAAGCTCCTTGGCGCCGTCGCACGACGCCGCTCCGCGTGACACACCTCCGAGTTCGCCTGCCCGGAATGCCAGCGTGTCCGAGATACCCACCTTGATGTCGCAGGAGCCCTGAGACCTCCCGTCGGCTCCATCAGCGAACACCGCCGGATAGCCGTCCACTGTGGTTTCCTCGAAGTAGGAGAACTGGTGAAGCTGCTGGTAGCCCCGGTAGATATCGGTCAGACCTTTCTTGTTCCCGGTAAGAAAACTCACGTCCAAGCCACGGAAAGGCTCACCATCAGTCCTCCAGCTGCAGCCCGGACCGGAAGACTTGGCGACCTGGCTGTCGGTATCCGGTTCGCCGGGCTTGCTGATCTTGAACTTGGCCAGTTGCGCCGTACTGAGCACCGCGCATGGCTGCCCGAGGTATTTGGTGGCATCAAGTGGCACCGACACCCGAGGGGCACCGAAGGTGTCGCCCTGATTAGTCGAGGAGGCTGGTGAAGTTCCCGGCATGTCGGACGGCTCGGCGGTAGGAGTTCCATCCTGTGGCGACGTGCACGCTGCCAGCGTGGCTGCCAGGACAACCGCGATGACGGCTGGTCGACGTCGTACCATCAGCCCTGACCGGAACGGCGGATGAGTGCGGCGTTGTCCGCGTCGATCGCCGCGTATTGGGCATGAGCAGCCTTGAGCTTGGTGACATAACCGTCGGCGTAGGTGAACATCGCAAGATTGTGCGCTTGGGCCTTCACCAGTGACCCGACGACACCCTTGGCCTGTAGCCGGCTCATCAGGTCGTCAGCCGGCGGAGCAATGAGGGAGATCGCCCGCCGGAACTTCACGTCGCGATCCCTGATGCGATCACGGAGCGCTTCCCAGTCAGTGATCAGGCCGTCCAACTCCGCCAGGCTGGCGAACACGTATTGGCCACCCGCTCCACCACCGCCACTGCCCGTGATCGCATACCCGGCTTGCCCCAGTGCACCGGTGTCGCCGTCCACACTTGCTCCTCCCTCACCTGCCGCTCCCAGCGGGCAGGGTACAACACGCGATCCAATGATCGCTTGTCGTCAGCTAACCCGAGGCCGGCGTGCCATTCGGCCATACACAGGGCGATGATGCGCCGATCGACAGCTCGCCTTGAGCGCTTTCCTGGATTGCCAACCTGAAGCCATTGGATCGGTTTTCCAACGTGAGATACTTCGCCTTGTCCCACGCATCCGACACCACCGCGAAACCTTGCTGCTCCGACCACTGGCGCAAGGTGTCCACGGCCTGCTTGTTCTGATCCTTGGGCAAGCCCCGAATCCAATACCGGTTCGATGCGAACACCCGACCCGCCGGACCGTTGTCGGAGGGGTCGGAACAGGGCGAGGTCTCCGACAGGATCGTCTCCAGGGTTGGACCAGAGGAGAGCGCGCCCATTGCCTCGCGCACATAGCTTTCCGCCCGCTGCTGCGCCTCGGCCTGAGTGATCGTGTTCTTCATTCCTGACTCCTGATCCCCCGACGTACAACCCACTGCCGCTGCCGCCATGATGGCAACGACGGCGAACATGATGCGGGCTTTCATGAAATGCAACCTCATCAGTAGGTCGGCCTACCCGCGATGATCAAACCCATATTGATCAGCGCATCGTTGTTGTTGTCCCAGTACTGGGAGTGAGCCGTCCCGCTGTAGCCATCCAGATACCAGTGTCCTTCCGTACCTGGTTTGGTGGTAAAGACGTCGGCGCCGAACTGGCTGCCGGTGGGGTCGGGTCCGTGCACGTCGTACGGGTCTTCGATGTTGGACAAGTGGATAATGTCGTGTTCGGCCACCGTGGCATGGATGTGATCAGTCGGAAAGTTCAACTCTCCGGCATTGCCGACACCGACACCCGGGCTGCCGACGAAGACCAGTTCGTCGGCGTTGAGTCCCTCGTCGCGCGCCGCGTGCCCGATCACTGTCGTGCCATAGCTGTGTCCGAGCACGGTGTTGTGCGACGGGGCACCCTCGTGTGTGGCGCGAAGACCGTCCTGGAAGCGGTCCAGGTCCTTCTTGGCCCCGTCGGCGTAGCGCTCCAACGCAGCCTCCGGGACGATGTTCTGCGGTGCGTCGTAACCCACCCAGGTGATCACCGCCGTGGACGGTGACCCGGCAGTGGCCGCTGAGACCAGCATCCGGTCCGATCGGGTGATGTCGGCCCCAACAGTGGCGAGGTTGGCACCGGTGCCGGGGACGTAGGTGGCCACGTTGACGGCGGTGTCTGGGTTGCCGGCGGCAATGATGGCCCGACCGTTGCCGTTGCCGTCGATGGCCAACAGAAACGCCTCTCGTTCCGCGGGCGGGTTGATCGTGTTGAGCCGCTTCTCGATATCCTCGATGCCGTGCAGCTTGTCGGTGACCTGCTTGAGCCACACCTCTTCGTCGTGGTTGCGTGGCTTGGCCAACAGCCGTTGCTGGTCGGTCTGCAACTCGGCCTTCTCCTCGGCCAACCGGAACCGGTTGGCCCGGTCCCGTGCCAGGCACGGGACACCGTCGAGCGCACCGATCTCGGCCGCGCGGGTGAACAGCAGCGACTCCTGCTGCATCGGTGACAGCGAGGCCCACCATTTCTTCACCTCGGCCGGTGCGGTGCCCCGCGGCGGAATCGCTGTCGCAGCCGCCGCGGTCGTGGCATCCCGACCAGGTGGAGCCAAGCCGACCGCCTCGGCGGTCAGCTTGCGCATGGCGGCGGCGATCTCCACGTCGGCGCGGTTGGACTCGGCCATCGCCTCCCGGAACACATCCTGATATTTGCTGATCACATCCCGGATGCGCTGCTCTTCACTGCCGTAGCGGTTGCTGGAGTGCTCATCGACAATCGTGCCGTCATCGGTCACGCGCAGATTCCATGACCTGATCTCACCCGCGCCGTCCATGATCTTCGCTTTGGCCGCGCCGATCCGGTCCCCGGCCTGGTGGAACAGCTCGTACCCCTCGTGCAGGGTGTCCGCGCTCGCCAGCAACCGCCGCTCGTGCTCGCCAAACGTCGCCTTGGCGCCGTCAGCCGCCGCGCCGGTCCACCCCGACAGCTTGTCCAGCGCCCGCCGCACCTCGTACCCGCGCTCCTTGACCTGGTTGTACATGTCGAACCAACTCGACTCCCCCTGCCGAAACACATACGGGTCGACATCCCGCAGATCCGCAAACGACACCACGACTACCGACCCCCGACCCGCCGCACGTTGCGATCCTCACCGGCCAAATAGCTCGCCGCGTTGAGATCCAACGTGTCACCATCCACCGCCAGCTTCGCCGCCTGCGTCTGGATCGCACGCTGCCAACTCGACTCAACCTCCGCCGCCGCCCGCATCACATCAAACCCACGCGCCTGATCATTCATCGCATCCTGAATTCCGCTGAACACCCCGGCATTCCGGTGCGCCTGCTCCGCGACCCCGCCCAGTTCCATAGCCACGGTCCGCAGGACCTCGGCGTCGACCTCGAACCCATCCGCTGGTGCCATCACGACCCCTCGCCCCTCGCTCCCAGCAAATCCACAGTCTGACGCACGCACTACGCTACGGAACCGCCCCGCTACCGAAACGCGTAGTACTACTCACCGGCACACCACGCATCACCCAACCGACCAGATCGACCAGCATCGTCATCCAGATATGACGCTCCGCGTCCGGTCTTGGCTGCAACCGGAACACCTGCACATCAGGGTCACGGGCAGCGTCGATAGCGTCGTGGCCGTGGACAAGATCGCGATCATCGGCTGTGGCGGGTTCGGCAAGACCTACCTCGCCAACAGGATGGCTGCCCTACTCGACATCCCGCCGACCCACCTTGACAGCCTGTACTACGACACCGACTGGAATCCACTGCCCAACGAATGCTTTACAGCCATTCAACGTAATCTTGTGGCCAGGCGCCGGTGGCTCATCGACGGCAACTACGCCAGCACCCTACCGATCCGCCTGGCCGCCGCCGACACAGTGATCTTCTTGGACCTGCCCGCAATCACCTGCCTGACCAGCATCCTCCGGCGCCGGCTGCGCTACCGAGGCGGCCAGCACACCAAGGACGGCGTCTACGATCGCCTCACCTGGAACTTCGCCCGCTACGTCTGGAACCACCGCACAACGATGTGCCCCGGATACGCCGGCTCCTCGACGTGACCTGCCCCGCGTTTTCCGGACAGCTTTCTTACGGCTAATTCATGCTGCGAGCTGTCCGTTCAGGTATTCGTTGTGGACCTCTAATGGGGTCTTGTAGCCGAGACCTGAGTGGAGACGTTGCTGATTATAGAAGCCTTCGATGTAGTTTACAACCTCCTGCCGGGCTTGTGCCCGTGTGGTGAAGGTCATACGGTTGAGCCATTCGTTCTTGAGGGCACCGAAGAACGATTCGGCCATCGCGTTGTCCCAACACACTCCGGTCCGTTCGACGGATTGCCGCATGCCCCTACCGGTGAGTGTGGTGGCGAAGTCGTATGACGTGTAATTGGTGGGTTCAACTGATCGTCGCAACACCTTGATGGCGGAGGTGTTGGTATGGGTGTTGGGCCGCGGCAGCGGGCGGTTCGGTTGTATCGGGGTCAGATGCCGTCGCCGGGGCGGCCGACAGTTGCGTGGCGTGAGGATCGGGTTCGGTTCTGGGCAGCGATCGCCCAGGGTGTGAGTTCCGAGGAGGCGGCTGTCGGGATTGGAGTGTCGCAGGCGGTCGGCACTCGATGGTTTCGCCATGCTGGCGGTGAGACCACCACTGGCCCCGTCGACGTCGGGGCGCTTTCTGTCGTTCGCGGAGAGGGAGGATATCGCGGTCTGGCGCGCTCAAGCGGTGGGTATTCGTGAGATCGCTCGACGGCTTGGGCGGTCGCCGTCGACGATCTCGCGGGAGGTTCGGCGCAACGCCTCGACGCGGTCGTATCGCCTGGAGTATCGGGCTTCGACGGCGCAGTGGCATGCCGAGCGTCGGGCACGGCGTCCGAAGGCTGTCAAGCTGGTCGTCAACCAGCGCCTGCGCGAGTACGTCCAGGACCGGCTCGCTGGGGCCGTCCGCATACCGGGCGGCCCGATTGTTCCCGGCCCGGTCGTGCCCGAGTGGAAGGGGCGGAACAAGCCGCGTCGACAGGACCGGAGTTGGGCAACCTCGTGGAGTCCCGAGCAGATCGCCTGTCGGCTATCGGTCGATTTCCCGGATGATGAGTCCATGCGAATCTCGCATGAGGCCATTACCAGGCGCTCTACGTCCAGGGTCGTGGAGCGCTCAAGCGGGAGCTGGTCGCGTGCCTGCGCACCGGCCGTGCGTTGCGGGTTCCTCGTGCTCGCGCGCGGCGGCGCAGTGACGGGATGGTCACTCCCGAGGTCATGATCAGCGCTCGTCCCGCCGAGGCCGAGGACCGCGCAGTCCCAGGACATTGGGAAGGAGACCTGATCATCGGCCTGAACAGGTCCGCGATCGGCACATTGGTGGAGCGCACCACTCGGTTCACGATTCTGCTGCACC
>JBJMIG010000054.1:0-74953 GCA_045806965.1 Labedaea sp.
GGGCGCCGGACTGAGTCCGGCGCCCGCCGGCGGACCACAACGAGCACGGACGGAGTCCAACGGTGTTGCTGCGGGTGCTGGGTTCGGCGGCGGGGGGCGGTTCCCCGCAATGGAACTGCCGCTGCCCGGTGTGCGCGGCGGTCCGCTCCGGGTCCGGCCCCGCGCGCACCCAGTCGTCGGTCGCGGTCGGTGCCGACAACCAGCGCTGGTTCCTGATCAACGCCTCACCCGACGTCCGCACCCAGCTCGAGGCGTTTCCCGGCCTGCACCCCCGGGACGACCGGACGACGCCGATCGAGGCGGTGCTGCTCACCGACGCCGAGTTGGACCACACGCTGGGCCTGCTGCTGTTGCGTGAGGCCCGTTCCGGCCTGTTGCTGTACGCCACGCCCGCGGTGCACAAGACGTTGTGCGACGGCTCGGGGATTCTGCGGACACTCGAGCGCTACTGTCCGGTCGAGTGGCGTCCGGTGCTCCCCGGCGCCGACTTCGCCCTGGCGGACGGGCTGTCCTGCCGGGCGTTCGACGTGCCGACAACCAAGCGCGCCCGGTTCGGAGCCGGAGTGGACCACGGCCGCGTCGTGGGCTACCGGCTGACCGACGAGCGCGGCGGGGGGACGCTTGTGTACCTGCCGGGAGTGCAGTCGCTGACGCCCGCACTGCGCGCGGAGATCGCGGACTGCGACTGCCTGCTGATCGACGGGACGTGCTGGCGCGACGACGAACTCGTCCGGCTCGGCCTGGCCGGCAAGACCTCCCGGGAGATGGGCCACCTGCCCATCGACGGCCCGGACGGCAGCCTGGCGCAGCTCCCGGCGCTCGGCCTGCGGCGGACGATCTTCGTGCACATGAACAACACCAACCCGATCCTCCTGGCGGACACGCCCGAGCGGCGCATCGTGGAGGAGAGCGGCATGGAGGTGGCCATGGACGGCCTCGAGGTCGAGGTGTAGGGCCGTGACAGCGACGAGAACAGCGACCACGAGAACCGATGCCGACGGCTTCGTCGAGACGCTGCGGGCACACTCCCGGCGCTACCACGACCAGCACCCGTTCCACGTCCGGATGAATGCTGGCCGGCTGAGCCGCCGGCAGCTCAAGGGCTGGGTGGCCAACCGCTTCTACTACCAGGAGAACATCCCCCGCAAGGATGCCGCGATCCTCTCCAACTGCCCCGACCCCGAGGTCCGCCGCCGGTGGATCCGGCGGATCGTCGACCACGACGGCAGCGCCGCCGGCGAGGGCGGCATCGAGGCGTGGCTGCGCCTCGGTGAGGCCGCCGGGCTGACTCGCGAGGAGGTCTGGGACCACCGGCACCTGGTACCCGGGGTGCGGTTCGCCGTCGACGCCTACGTGAACTTCACCCGGACCCGCCCGTGGGTGGAGGCGGTGGCGTCCTCGCTCACCGAGCTGTTCGCCCCCGACCTGATGGCGGCACGGCTGGTCGCGTTCGAGCGGTGGTACCCGTGGATCGACCCCGAGGGCCTCGCCTACTTCCGCGCCCGGCTGGAGCAGGCCCCCCGCGACTGCGAGCACGCGCTCGAGGTGGTCACCGCGCACTGCCTCTCCGCCGAGTCCCAGGCGCACGCCGTCGACGCGCTGTCGTTCAAGTGCGACGTCCTGTGGAGCCTGATGGACGCCATCGACGCGGCCTACCCGAGGTGAGCGCCATGGACCCGACTCATCCCGCTACGACCCGAACCAGGACCCGGCCCGGCGTGGGGGTGTCCGGCTCGGACCGGCCCCGGTTGGCGCGCCATGTCCGGCTGACCTTCTGCCGGACCAGGCAGCGTCCGATCCTGCTGCACCCCGAGACCGTGGTGGTTCTGCACGGCAGCGGCGCGGACATCCTCGAGCTGTGCGACGGGCGGCACACCGTGGCCGAGATCGTGGCCGAGTTGGGCGCGCGCTACCAGACCGTCCCCGACGCCGAGGTGCGGCGGTTCCTGACCAGACTCGTCGCCCGGCGCTGCGTGGAGCTCGCCGATGGATAGCCCCTTCGGTTTGCTCGCCGAACTCACCTACCGCTGTCCGCTGGCCTGCGCGTACTGCTCCAACCCGTTGAACCTGGCCGAATACTCCGACGAGCTGGCGACCGACGAGTGGCGGCGGGTGCTGGCCGAGGCCAGCGACCTTGGGGTTCTGCAATGCCACCTGTCCGGCGGGGAACCGCTGCTGCGCCGCGACCTGGTGGAGATCGTGGCGGCGGCCAACGACCTTGGCCTCTACACCAACCTCGTGACCAGCGCCGTCGGGCTCTCGCGTCCGAGGGCCGAGCGGCTGCGGGCGGCCGGCCTGGACCACGTGCAGATCAGCATCCAGGCCGATGAGCCGGCCGGGTCCGACCGGATCGCCGGGATCCCGTCCTTCCAGCGCAAAATCGAGGCGATGGGCGTGGTCAAGGAGCTGGGCTGGCCGCTCACCATGAACGTGGTGCTGCACCGGCACAACATCGACCGGGTCGCCGACGTGCTCGGGCTGGCCGAGGAGGTTGGCGCCGACCGGGTGGAGCTCGCCAACACCCAGTACTACGGCTGGGCCTGGCTCAACCGGGACGCGCTGCTGCCCAGCAGGGCCCAACTCGAGGCGGCCGAGGTCGTCGTGCGCGCCGCCCGCGAACGGTTGCGGGACCGCATGGACGTCATCTACGTCATCCCCGATTACTACAGCCGCTACCCAAAGCCCTGCATGGGCGGCTGGGCCTCCCGCCAGCTGACCGTGACGCCGAACGGCGACGTTCTGCCCTGCCCGGCCGCGCAGTCCCTGCCGTTGCCGCGGGCCAGCGTGCGGGCGGACCCGCTGGCGCGGATCTGGGCCGAGTCCCCGGTGATGACCGCGTTTCGGGGGACGGACTGGATGCCGGATCCGTGCCGGAGCTGCGACCGCCGCGAGCTGGACTTCGGCGGGTGCCGCTGCCAGGCGTTCCAGCTCACCGGCGACGCCGCCCGCACCGACCCGGTCTGCCACCTCTCGCCCGACCACGGCTTGGTCGCCCGTGCGGTCTCCGCCGCCAACACCGACTCGCGGGCCAACGATCTTCCGCTGATCCCGCGCCCGCACCGGGTTCGCCGGTCGGCCAGCCTCCCGGCTGGGCCAACCCCGCTCCCGGGATGACAGCGCCGATACAGCGCAAGGTGACATTCCTGCGCTTCTATCAGCGGAATGTCACCTTGCGCTGTATCACCGGGCCGGCGTTGCTGGCTGAGGCAGATGAGTTCTGTGGGCTAGCCGCCGAACACCAACGGCAGCGCCACAGCGGCGATGATCAGGGTGACCCCGCTCAGCAGGTCCGCGCGGATCGGGATGAGGTGCGCCGCTGTCCGCCCCAGCAGCAGCCCGGCCAGTGACATCGCCGCCGTCACGAGACCGAAGGCAGCGGCCGAGAACCACGGCGAGAGCCCGAGGATCCCCAGGCTCGCCCCGGCGAAGAGATTGTCCAGGCTCAGTGTCAACGGGATGCCGAACAGCGCCCACGGGTGGTCCATCTGGTCCGGCTCGGGGTTTCGAAGGGCGGTGATGACGAGGTAGAGGCCGTAGCCGCCGAGTGCGGCCGCCCCCACCAGTTCGGCGACATTCCCGACGGACTCGCCGATCTCGCGACCGATCAACAGTCCGACGAGGGGCATGATCGCGTCCCACAGTCCGAATACCAGCGCGACCTGCACCGCGCGCTTGAGACCGAATGGAACGGTGCCGAGCGCGATCGACACCCGGAAATTGTCCAGACTAAGTACGAAACCGAGGACCAGTGCTTCCCAGATCATGGCGACACCGCCCGATGACGACCGACGGCGGCAGGAACGACACTGTTTCGGCTAGCATCCGCCATGTTGGAAATGATATCTCAGACGATGCACGTAATAAACCCGGCGAGCCATTTTTCGGCAGTTTTCCGACTACTGGTCCGACGGCGGGTCGGCGACCTTCCCAGGTGCCTGAGCCGAAGGGTCCGGGGGTCAATGAGATCACGGAATTTCACCATTGCAGCTCGCCTTTCAACATTCGACCGCCGGCGCTGCCAGCGCCTCATGAACGGCGTTCAGAACAGTTCACGGTGCTGCCGGTCGAGTGTCGTCCAGGAGCCGCGTCACCATTCCGTGCCGCCGGATGGACCACTGAACAGCTCGCCTGAGCGGAAACAAAGCACTCGAAGACCAGCGTGCACGAGGGGCGGGATGTCGATGGAACGAGACCGCACCTGGCCGAAGGCCTTGACCGGGTCACAGCGCTAGCGAAGATGCACCGGGGAGTCGGGCGGTAGCCCGAAGGCCAGTCGGGCCTGCGCCGTGACGTCCTCGGACAGGGCCGGAGAACCCTCGTGCCGGTCCAGACGCTCGGTAGCAGCCGGGGAGAAGTGCGCCCGCTCCCATTCCGTGCCGGCGTGGCCGGGGGGTGGTGACTCGACGCGGATCACCTCCCAGCGGTCCGGCCCGCCGGCGAGCACGGCGAGTTTGGGCGAGCTGTCACCGCTTCCCTCGAGCAGTGCGTCCTGCAGCCGGGCGTACTCGGCACACTCCGCGACGAACCCCACGCGGAGTACCGCGCCGTCGCGCTCGGTCTCGATCACCTGCTCCGCGCAGAACCACCGTGGCTTCAGGTCCAGGCGCGTAGTGGTCAGCAGGCCGGGCCACGGTCCGCGCTCCAACTGTTCGTCGATGAGCGGAAACACGACTGCCGCCAGCCCATCATCGACCTCCGGCGCCGGATACCACTCGATCACGAACCAGCCGAGCAGTCCGAGCACCGCGAGCACGGCGCCGAGCACCATCCGCTTCGCCGCACTCCGCCTCATGCTGGGGTAGACGGTCGAGACTACGGCCCGGTTGGCCGCGCCTTCCCAAAGCCCTTGTCACGCCGGTGATCGGTGTGCTTACACTACGTGCTGGGAGCGCTCCCAGAAGGCCGGCCGCACTTTGTCGCGAGCGGCCCGGCCGCCGGCGCTGTCACCGTGACCAGCTGCACGACAAGCTGACCGGTCGTTCGCGCCGGCCTCAGGGCGGTACGACCACTGCCGTTCGCGCGAACGGTTACCGCGCAAGGTGACATTCCTTCGCTTCTATCAGCGGAATGTCACCTTGCGCTGAATGGGCCGGACCGCGCGGGGACGGCCGGGGCGGGGGCGCGGCGTTGGCGGTGCCCGGCCGGTATCTGGACGCCCGGACGAAGCCGGTGCCGACGCGTGGTTCGTCCGCACAAAGACAGGGGAGGCCTGCCCGGGCAGGCTTCGGCCCAAGGACCCTGTTGGAGGCGTGATGAAATCGGTTCTGACCAGCACGGCGGCCGGCGCGTTGGCGTTAACCCTTGCCGCGTGTGGCAGCGGAACCTCCGGGCAGACTCCCGGCGGCGGACAGAATTTCGCCAACGGCAAGACGTTCACCATGGTGCTGGCCGCCGATCCGGGCAACCTCGACCCGCATTTCACGTCCCTTGCGGTCACGCTGCAGGTCGACCGCTTCCTCTACGACTCGCTGCTCAACGTCGACGAGCACGGCAAGGTGGTCGCGGGTCTGGCCGAGCGGTGGGAGGCGACCACCACGAACGCCAGTTTCACCCTGCGCAAGGGCATCACGTGCGCGGACGGCACGCCGCTGACCGCGAGCGCGGTAGCCGCGAACATCAACTTCGTCGGTGACCCGAAGAACGCCTCGAGCCGGATCGGGGTGTTCGTGCCGCCCGGGGCGAACGCCACAGCCGACGACGCGGCGGGCATCGTCACGGTCACCTCGCCGACGCCGTCGTCCTTTCTGGACCGCACCCTCGGCGGGCTGCAGATCGTGTGCGACAAGGGGATGAAGAACCGCGACCGGCTGAAGCAGGGCGCCGAAGGCACCGGGTTGTTCACCATGGCCGAAGCCGTCTCCGGCGACCACTACACATTCGAGCGCCGCAAGGACTACGCGTGGGGCCCCGGCAACTGGAAGACCGACCAGCCGGGCCTGCCGGACCGGGTGGTGCTGCGGGTGGTCGGCAACGAGAGCACCGCGGCGAACCTGCTCACCTCCGGCGAGGTGAACGTGTCGGCGTTCATCGGCCCGGACCAGCAGCGGCTGCAGGGCCGGCAGCTGATCCAGCGGGACGTGCTGGCGATTCTCGGCGAGCTCTGGTTCAACCACAGGGCCGGCCTGCCCACAGCGGACGAGGCGGTCCGGCGGGCCCTGACCCAGGCCCTGGATCTGGAGCAGCTGCGCGCCGCGATGACCGGTGGGACCGGCAAACCCGCGACCGGTCTGGTCGCTCCCGGCCTGAACCCGTGCGAGCCGAACGACGTCGCGTCGAAGCTGCCCGGGTTCGACGTGGCGAAGGCGAAGTCGGCGCTGGACGCCGCCGGCTGGCGAGCGGGGCCGGACGGCATCCGCGGCAAGGACGGCAGGAAGCTGTCGATGACCTTCTACTACGTGACCGAGCTCGGCCCGACCATGCAGGCCACCGCCGAGCTGCTGCAGCGGTTCTGGCAGGCGGTCGGCGTGGCGGTCGCCACCAAGGGCGCGGCACAGGCCGAGATCACCCAGATCGTCATCGCCGGTCAGGGCAGCTGGGACGCCGTCGTGCTGCCGCTGAACACCGGCCTGCCCAGCGAGCTGGTGCCGTTCTTCTCCGGACCGACACCGCCGGACGGCACGAACTTCGCCGGCATCCAGAACGCCGACTACGCGGCGGCGGTGCAGGGCGCGACGGCGATCGCGGGCACCGGTGGCTGTGCCAAGTGGAGCTCGGCCGAGCAGGCGCTGATCGAGCACACCGACGTCGTTCCGTTCGCCAACTCGAACCGGCCGGTGTTCGGCAAGGGCGCGACCTTCGAGCTCAGCGACGGCAGCGTGGCGCCCGGCTCGATCCGCATGCTCGGCTGACCGGACCGCCGCCATGACCAGCGCCAGCACCGACGTCCGAGCGGCCACCGCGGCCAGCGGCTCGCCTCCGTGGCGGGGCACCGGTGGCGGCACGTGGCCACGGTTCGTCGCCCGCCGGCTGGGCCGGCTGCTGTTGTCGGTGTGGGTGCTGATCACCGCCGCGTTCCTGATGATCCATCTGATCCCGGGCGACCCGGTGCGGGCGGCGCTGGGACCACTCGCCCCCGTCGGCCTGGTGACCGCGCGTCGGGCGGCGCTGGGGTTGGACGACCCGCTGTGGCTGCAGTACGCGCACTATCTGCGCGACCTGTCCATGGGGCGCTTCGGCGACTCCGTGCTCTCGGGGCTGCCGGTGTCGCAGGTGATCGGCGAGCGCCTCCCGGCCACCCTGGTGCTGGCCGGTCTCGCCTTCGGCCTGGCCGTGCTGGTCTCGGTCCCGCTCGGCGTGGCCATGGCGGTGGCGACCCGCGGCGGCCGGCGGCGCTACACCGAGCTCACCTTCACCGCCACAACCGTGGTGTTCGCCGCGATCCCGGAGTTCCTGCTGGCCGTGGGCCTGGTGTGCGTGTTCGGCGTGTGGCTGGGCTGGGCGCCGGTCGCGGGGCGGGAGAGCCCCGCGGCCTACGTACTGCCGGTGCTGTCGTTGGCCATCGGCCCGGCGGCCGTGCTGGCCAGGATCGTGCGGGTGGAGATGCTCGCGGTGCTGCGCGCCGACTATGTCCGCACCGCGAGGGCCAAGCGGCTACCGGCCCGGCTGGTCTACCTGCGACACGCCCTGCCGAATGCGGTCACCGCGACGCTGACGCTCGGCGGGCTGCTGCTGAGCGCGCTGGTCGCCGGCACGGTCCTGGTGGAGAACGTGTTCGCCTGGCCCGGTCTCGGCAGCTCCATCGTCGGATCGATCCTCGCCAAGGACTACCCGCTCGTGCAGGGCATCGTGCTCGTCTACGGCGTCGGCGTGCTGCTGGTGAACCTCGCGGTCGACGTCGCGCTCGCCGTGCTCGACCCGCGCTCGGCGATCAGGGAGAGCTGACGGTTGGCGTCGCGAGGCAACGCGGTGTGGCGCGCCGTGCCGCGGACCCCGGTGGGGGCGGCCGCGACGGGGCTGCTCGGGGCGGTGCTGCTGCTTGCCGTGCTGGCACCGGTTTTGTGGTCGGAGCGGGCGAACGCGGTCGACACCCGCCGGCTGCTGCTTGGCCCGTCCGCCGAGCACTGGATGGGCACGGACTACCTGGGCCGGGACATCTTCTTCCGGGTGCTGGTCGCCACCGGGCAGTCGGTCGGGTTGGCCCTGCTGGCAACCGGGGTCGGGGTGTTGCTCGGCCTGCTGCTCGGGACCGCCCCGATGCTGCTGGGAGCGAGGCTCGGCCGGCCGGTGACCGCCGCCGTGAACATCGCGGTGGCGTTTCCCGGCCTGCTGCTCGCGCTGTTCTTCGCGGTGGTCTTCGGCGTTGGCAGGACCGGCGCGCTGCTCGCGATCGGCCTCGCCATCGCACCGGGATTCGCCCGGCTGACCCAGACCCTGGTGGCGAAGGTCGAGGGCATGGACTTCGTGGCCGCGGCGCGGATCGCCGGGCTCGGTCGGTTCCGGCTGCTCGTCCGGCACGTGCTGCCCAACATCGCCGACCCGCTGGCGGTCAACGCGACGATCGCCGCGGGAGGCACCCTGCTGGCGTTCGCGGGTCTGTCCTTTCTCGGTCTCGGCGTGCAGCAGCCGGACTACGACTGGGGCCGGCTGCTCGGCGAGGGGCTGCCCGGGATCTACCTGCGTCCGGCCGCGGCGCTGGCGCCCGGGGTGGCGGTGGTCGTCGCGGCGCTCGCGTTCAACCTGTTCGGCGAGGCCGTTGCGAAGGGATTCGCGAAGGGGTTCGGGCAGGGGTTCGGGCCGCGCGACCGCCCGGTCCGGGTCCGTCAAGGGCGCCGCCCGCCCGCCCCGCACTCGGTGGTCCCCGACGAGTCGCACGTGCTCGTGGTGGACGGGCTTCGGGTCGGCTTCCCCGGGGTCACGCCGGTACGCGGGGTGGGCTTCGCGCTGCGGCGCGGCGAAGCGGTCGGGATCGTGGGGGAGTCGGGCTCCGGCAAGAGCCTGACCGCCCTGGCCATCGCGGCGTTGATCGAGGAGCCGGGAGAGGTACGCGCCGAGCGGCTGGAGTTCCTCGGCCAGGACCTGCGCGGCGGTGTGGGCGAGGCCCACCGGCAGCTGCTCGGCTCGTCGCTCGCCATGGTGTTCCAGGACCCCACGACCTCGTTCAACCCGACCATGCGGATCGGCCGCCAGCTCGCCGAGGTGGCCGAGGAGCACCAGGGGCTGAGTCGCGCACAGGCGCTGGCCCGCGCGGTCGACCGGCTGCGTGCGGTCCGAATCCCGGCGGCGCGGCGACGGGCCCGGCAGTTCCCGTACGAGTTCTCCGGCGGTATGCGGCAGCGGGCGATGATCGGCATGGGCGTCATGGGCACGCCGGCGCTCATCGTGGCCGACGAGCCGACCACTGCGCTGGACGTGACCGTGCAGCGCCAGGTGCTGACGTTGCTGGCCTCGATCCGCGCCGAGACCGCCGCCGCGCTCCTGCTGATCTCGCACGACATCACGGTCGTCGGACAGGTCTGCGACCGGGTGCTGGTCATGTACGCCGGCCGGGTCGTCGAGGAACTGCCCGCCGCCGGGCTCCGCACGCACGCCCGCCACCCGTACACCCGTGCGCTGGTCGCCGCGGTGCCGGACATGACCACCGACCGGGACCAGCCGCTCGCCGTGATCCCGGGCCGGCCCGCGGACCCGGCCGCGCTCCCGGCCGGCTGCGCGTTCGCACCGCGCTGCCGGCTGGCCGACGACGAGTGCGCCACTTCCGACCCGCCGCTCGTGGCCGACGGGTACGGAACGCGGGTCGCGTGCTGGCACGCGGACCGGCCGGTCCGCGCGGGGGAGCGGTGGTGAGGGAGCGTGCGAGCGAACCGTCGGGCACTCCGAGCTTGCGAGGTGATGTCGTGAGGGAGTTGCGCTTCGAGGACGTCACGGTCCGCTATGGCACCGAGGGCAGGGGTCTGACCGCGGTCGACGGCGTGAACCTCACCGTCCCGGCCGGCGCGGTCGTCGGGCTCGTCGGCGAGTCCGGCTCCGGGAAGTCGACCCTCGCCCGCGCCGCGGTCGGTCTGACCCCGACCGCGGGCGGACGCATCCTGCTCGACGGCGAACCGGTGCCGCACCGGGGGCGGCGGCCGGTGCAGCTGGTTTTTCAGGACCCGTACTCCTCGCTCGACCCGCGGATGACCGTCGGGTCGTCGATCGCGGAGACCATGCCCGCATCGCCCGCATGGCGAAGGTCGCGGCGGGGGGCCGAACGCCGCGCCGAGGTGACCCGGCTGCTCGAACTCGTCGGCCTTCCGGCGGACCGGGCGGACCGCTATCCCGAAGAGCTCTCCGGCGGCCAGCGGCAGCGGGTCGGCCTCGCGCGGGCCATCGCCGGCCGGCCAGAGGTGATCATTGCCGACGAGATCACCTCGGCACTGGACGTGTCGATCCAGGGCGCCGTCCTCAACCTCGTCCGCGACCTGCAACGCCGGCTTCGCCTGTCGATCCTGTTCATCTCGCACGACCTCGCCGTCGTGCGGTACGTCAGCGATCACGTCGCGGTGATGTACCTGGGCCGGATCGTCGAGTACGGCCCAACCGTCGACGTGCTCGACGACCCGCAGCACCCCTACACCCGGGAGCTGCTCGCGGCCCTTGACTCGACGCCGCCGTCCGTGCCGGCCCGGCCACCCGACTCCCAGGTCGCCGACACCGAGCCGGCCGACCCGCACCACCCGCCGCCCGGCTGCCGGTTCCACCCCCGCTGCCCGGTCGGCCCGCTCGTGCGCACCGGGCGCGAGATCTGCCTGGACACCGAGCCGGACCCAACCGGGCGCCGGCACCGCGCCGCCTGCCACTTCGCGGCCGTCGCGTTACCCCTACCAGACCGAGGAGCAGCCGGTGACTCGACGCCAGCACATCGATGACCTGACCACGTTCGCCGTACCCGAGCAGCCCACGCTGTCCCCGGACAGCGGCGAGATCGTCTACGTGCTCCGCACCTGCGACGCGGAAGCGGACCGCACCGTCCGCGCCCTGTGGCGGGTCGGCGCCCGGGACGGCCAGCCGCGGCAGCTCACCCGCGGTCGCGCCGACTCGGCGCCGGCCTGGTCGCCGGACGGTACCCGGCTCGCGTTCCTGCGGGCGCAGGACGGCCCGCCGCAGGTGTGGCTGCTCCCGGCGGGCGGCGGCGAGCCGGAGCAGCTGACCACGCTGCCGCTCGGCGCCGGTGCGCCGCGGTGGAGCCCCGACGGCACCCGGATCGCCTTCGGTGCCCCGGTGGACTCGCACGCCGGCAGGGACGAGGACGACGCCGCACGCACGCGCCGGGCCACCGCGCCGGTGGTCACCGACCGCCTCGGCTACCAGGCGGACGGCGTGGGTCTGCTCCGTGCCGTGCGCACGCACCTGCACGTCATCGACGTCGAGACGAGGCAATGCCGCCAGGTCACCGCCGGTGACTGGCACGCGGGCGACCCCGCCTGGTCACCCGACTCCACCACGCTCGCCTTCGCCGCCGCCACGGCTCCGGACGCCGATCTCGTCCCACGGGTGCCGGTGCACGTCCTGGACAGCACCGATCCCTTGGCCACGCCGAAATCGGTCGCGCTGGTCGAGGGCGTCGGCGGCCCTCTTGTCTGGACCGCGGACGGGTCGGCGCTGCTGGTGGTGGGGATTGAGAGCGGGCCGGTCGGCCATGCCGGGCTGCTGCGGGTGCCGCTCGACGGCGGGGAGGTCACCAACCTCGCGGCGCCGTTGGACCGCAACGTGATGGCCGGTGCGGCGGGCTACCCGGGCTCGCCGCCGCGACTCGGCGCGGACGGCGTGCTGTTCTGCGCCCGCGACCGCGGCTGCACCCACCTGTTCAGCGTCCCGGTCGACGGGGGCACACCCCGGCCCGTCGTCGCGGGTGCCGGTCGCGTGGTGTCCGGCGTGTCGGTGGCCGGCGACACCGCCGCGCTCGTGCTCGCCACCGCGACCTCGCTCGGCGAGATCGTCACCGTGGATCTGGCCACCGGCGCGGAGACCGTTCGCACCGCGCACGGCGGCACCGACGTCGAGCTGTTCCCTCGCGAGGAACGCGAGTTCACGATCTCCGACGGCACGGTCGTGCACGGCTGGCTCGTCCGCGACCCCGCCACCGCCGGCCCCGGCCCGCTGCTGCTGGACGTCCATGGCGGCCCGCACAACGCGTGGAACGGTGCCGCCGACGAGGTGCACCTCTACCACCAGGAGCTCGCCGCCCGCGGCTGGACCGTGCTGCTGCTCAACCCGCGCGCCAGCGACGGCTACGGCGAGGCGTTCTACACCGCCGCCATCGGTGCGTGGGGTGCGGCCGATGCGAAGGACCTGCTCGAACCGATCGACGAGCTCGTCGCGGAGGGGACGGCCGACCCGAAGCGGCTCGCGGTGGCCGGTTACAGCTACGGCGGTTTCATGACCTGCTACCTCACCGGCCGCGACGACCGGTTCGCCGCGGCGGTGGCCGGTGGCGTGGTCAGTGACCTCACGAGCATGGCCGGCACCTCGGACGAGGCGCACTTCCTCGCCAAGTACGAGTTGGGCCACGCGCCGTGGGCCGCGCCGGACCGCTACGCCGCGCTGTCCCCGCTCGAGCGGGTGGCGGATGTGCGGACACCGACGCTGATCTTCCAGGGCACCGCGGACATCCGCTGCCCGATCGGCCAGGCGCAGCAGTGGCACACGGCGCTGCGCGAGCGGGGGGTGCCGTCCGAGCTGGTGCTCTACCCGGACGGCTCGCACCTGTTCATCCTCGAGGGCCCGCCCTCACACCGGATCGACGTCAACCGCCGGATCCTCGATTGGGTCGAGCAGCACGCCGGCGGCAGGCCCGCCCGGCTCGACGCCGCGCACTGGCAGCGCCGGCTGGCCGCCCTTGTGGAGCGGTACCGGGTTCCGGGGGCCACGCTGGGGATCCTGCGGATCCGCCCGGGCGTCGAGGACGAGTTGGTCGAGGCCGCGTCCGGCGTGCTGAACAAGGACACCGGCGTTGGGACGACCGTCGACTCGCTGTTCCAGATCGGCTCCATGTCCAAGGTCTGGACCGCGACCGCCGTCATGCAGCTCGTCGACGACGGCCTGCTCGACCTCGACACCCCGATCATCGAGATGGTGCCCGAACTGCGGCTCTCCGGCCAGGACACCACCGAGAAGGTGACCATGCGGCACCTGCTCACCCACACCGGCGGCATCGACGGCGACGTGTTCGACGACACCGGACGCGGTGACGACTGCCTGGAGAAGTACGTCGCCGTGCTCGCCGGGGTGGCGCAGAACCACCCGCTCGGCGCCACCTGGTCCTACTGCAACTCCGGTTTCTCGCTGGCCGGCCGCGTGATCGAGAAGCTGACCGGCAAGACCTGGGACGCGGTGCTGCGGGAGCGGATCTTCGGCCCGCTCGGGCTTAGCCGCACCGGCACCCTGCCCGAGGAGGCGCTGCTGCACCGCGCCGCGGTCGGACACGTGAGCGAGGGCGACGAGGAACCGACACCGGCACCGGTCTGGGTGCTGCACCGGGCGGCCGGTCCGGCCGGGCTGATCAACTCCACGGTCGCCGAGGTGCTCGCGTTCGCCCGGATGCACCTCACCGGCGGTCTGGCCGCCGACGGCACCCGGGTGCTCAGCGAGCGCAGCGTCGCCGCGATGACCGAATGGCAGGTCGATCTACCGGACAAGTACCTGCTCGGCGACTCGTGGGGGCTGGGCTGGTGCCGGTTCGGGTGGGACTCCCGGCGGCTCGTCGGCCACGACGGCAACACCATCGGGCAGGCCGCGTACCTGCGGGTGCTGCCCGACGAGGGCCTGGCGGTCACGCTGCTCACCAACGGCGGCGCGGCACACAGCCTCTACGAGGACCTGTACCGCGAGATCTTCGCCGAGCTCGCCGGGGTCGAGATGCCGCACCCGATCGAACCGCCGGCCGAGCCGGTGTCCGTGGACGTGACCCCGCACCTGGGCACCTATCAGCGGGCCAGCGTGCTGATGGAGGTCCTCGCCGGCGACGACGGCGCGGTCCTGCGCTCGACGATCACCGGGCCGCTGGCCGAGCTGATCGCGGAACCCACCACGGAGTACCCCATGGTGGCGGTCACGGAGAACCTGTTCGTGATCCGGGAGCCACGGCTGCGGATGTGGGTGCCGGTGACCTTCTACGAGCTGCCGACCGGCGAGCGCTACCTGCACTTCGGTGCGCGGGCGACTCCGAAGGTGGGCTGAGTTGCCGGCACCCACGCGCAGCCCCTTCCCGGACCCCATGCCGGACCTCCTTGCCGACATCGAGGAGCTGGTCCGCTGCGAGTCGCCGTCCGCCGACCTGAGCGCGGTCGCCAGAAGTGCCGACGTCCTGGCGCGGGTGGGGGAGCGGCGACTGGGTCTGGCCGCCGAGCGTATCGTCCTCAGTGGACGGACCCACCTGCGGTGGCGGTTGGGCGCCGGGCCCTCCCGGGTGCTGCTGCTCGGCCACCATGACACCGTGTGGCCATTGGGTTCCCTGGCGACCCATCCGTACACGGTGGACGGTGCGGTGCTGCGCGGCCCGGGCTGCTTCGACATGAAGGCCGGGGTGGCGCTCGCCCTGCACGCCGCCGCCGGCCGCTCCGGAGTCACGCTGCTCGTCACCGGGGATGAGGAGATCGGCTCGCCGAGCTCCCGGACGCTGGTCGAGTCCGAGGCGCGGTCGGCCGGGGCCGTGCTGGTGCTGGAGGCCGCCGCACCGGGCGGCGCGCTGAAGACCGAGCGCAAGGGGGTCTCGCTGTACCGGGTGCGGGCCACCGGCCGCGCGGCGCACGCGGGGCTGGAGCCGGAACGCGGCGTCAACGCCACGGTAGAGCTGTCCCACCAGGTGCTCGCGGTGACCACGCTGGCCGACCCCGACCGGGGCACGACGGTCACGCCGACCCTGTTCGCGGCCGGCGACACGACGAACACCGTCCCGGCGGGCGGCGAGTTCGCGGTCGACGTGCGCGTCCGCGACGCCGCCGAACAGGAGCGGGTCGACGCCGGGATGCGAGCCCTGCGCCCGAAATCGCCCGGCGCGCGGTTGGCGGTGCTCGGTGGGCCGAACCGCCCGCCGCTTCCCGCGGCGTCGTCCGAGTGGCTGTTCACCCGGGCCACGGCCGTGGCCGCCGAGCTGGGGTTGCCGGCGCCGACCCGGGCGGCGGTCGGCGGCGCGTCGGACGGCAACTTCACCGCAGGCGTCGGCACGCCGACACTCGACGGGCTCGGCGCGGTCGGCGGCGGCGCCCACGCCGACGACGAGCACGTGCTGCTCGCCGAGCTGCCCGGCCGGCTCGCCCTGGTCCGGGCGCTCGTCGCGGACCTGCTCGCCAAGGGGCGAACACCATGACCGCCACCGACCCGGACACCGCCGGGCTGGTCGCGGACGCGGCGGCGGCGGCGGCCGGGGTGCGGATCCGGGAGGTCGTCGACCCCCGCGAACTCGGCGCCGTGCACGGGGTGTTCCACAGCATCTGGCGGTCGGACCCGCAGGACCTGCCGGTGACCCTGACGGTGCTGCGGGCCATGACCAAGTCCGGAAACTACGTGACCGCCGCGTACGACGGCGACCGCATGGTCGGCGCGGGCGTCGGGTTCTTCGGCTCACCCCGGAGCAACGAGCTGCACAGCCACATCACCGGGGTGGCCGCGGCGGCCGCCGGCCGGGGCGTCGGCTTCGCACTCAAGCTGCACCAGCGCGCCTGGGCGCTGCTGCGCGGCGTGTCGACGATCACCTGGACGTTCGACCCGCTGGTGCGCCGCAACGCCCACTTCAACCTGGTCAAGCTCGCCGCGACGGCCGCGGAGTACCTGCCGAACTTCTACGGCGGCATGCACGACGACATCAACGGCGGCGACGACTCCGACCGGCTGCTGGTGCGCTGGGACCTCCGCTGCGCCGAGGTGACCGCGGCCTGCGCCGGAACGTCCGCCCCACGCCACGCGGAGACCGAGCTGGCCCGCGGCGCGGTGGTCGCCCTCGGCCGGTCGGAGCACGGCCTGCCGGTCGCCGGTTCGCTCGACGGCCGCACCGTGCTGGTGGCCGCGCCGTGCGACATCGAACGGCTGCGCCCGGCGGATCCGGACCGGGCGAGGCAGTGGCGCACGGCGATGCGCGACGTGCTCGGGACGCTGATGGCCGACGGGGCGCGCGTCACCGGGTTCGACCGCGCCGGGTGGTACGTCGTGACGAGAGGGGCTGCCCGATGAAGCTGACCGGGGTGGAGCTGCGCCGGCTCCGGATGCCGCTGGTGGCGCCGTTCCGCACCTCCTTCGGCACCGAGACGTGCCGCGAGGTGCTACTGCTGCGGGTCGTCACCGCTGACGCCGAGGGTTGGGGCGAGTGCGTTGCCATGGCCGAGCCGCGCTACTCCTCGGAGTACGTCGACGCCGCCGCCGACGTGCTGCGCCGGTTCTTGGTTCCGGCGCTCGCCGAGCGGCCCCGGCTCGACGCGAGCGCCGTGGCGCCGGCCCTGGCCCCGTTCGCGGGGCACCGGATGGCCAAGGCCGCACTCGAGCTGGCCGTGCTCGACGCCGAGCTGCGCGCGCAGTGCCGCTCGCTCGGGCATGCGCTCGGCGCCGTGCGCGAGCGGGTCCCGTGTGGCGTGTCGGTCGGCATCATGGGCTCCACCGCGGAGTTGCTCGACGCGGTCGGCGGCTACCTGGACGCGGGCTACGTCCGGATCAAGCTGAAGATCGAACCCGGCTGGGACGTCGAACCGGTGCGCGCGGTGCGCGAGCGCTTCGGCGACGAAGTGCTGCTGCAGGTCGACGCCAACACCGCGTACACCGTCGCCGACGCCCGCCACCTGGCCCGGCTCGACCCGTTCGACCTGCTGCTGATCGAGCAGCCCCTCGACGAGGACGACCTGCTCGGGCACGCCCGGCTGGCCAGGAGCATCCGGACACCGGTGTGCCTGGACGAGTCGATCACCTCGGCCCGGGCCGCCGCGACGGCGATCACGCTCGGCGCGTGCTCGATCGTCAACATCAAACCCGGCCGGGTCGGCGGCTACCTGGAGGCCCGCCGGATCCATGACGTGTGCGCGGCCCACGGCGTGCCGGTGTGGGCCGGCGGGATGCTGGAGACCGGGATCGGCCGGGCCGCGAACGTCGCGCTCGCCGCGCTGCCCAACTTCACGCTGCCCGGCGACACCTCCGCCTCGGATCGCTACTACCGCACCGACATCACCGCGCCGTTCGTGCTCGACGGCGGGCACCTGGCGGTGCCGACGGGTCCCGGGATCGGGGTCGACCCGTTGCCGGCCGAGCTGGACGCGGTGACCACGTCGACCGAGTGGCTGCCGTTGTAGGAACGCACGAAGTCCGAGGCCCGTTTTCGTCCGCGCCAACCACCTATACTGAGCCACTTCGCCCATAGTTTCGGACGGTGCTCCTGTCGAAGAACCGGCAACCGCACGCCAGCCTCCGCCGCGTGCTCGACGACCTCGGCGCCACGCTGCTCGAGCTGGTGTGCGGCGACCCGGACCGGCCGGGGGACATCGGGGGCGTCGCCATCCACGACCCGCTCGAGGAGCCGAACCTGCCGCGGCACGCCGTCGTCCTCGGCGTCGGCCTGCGCCTACCGGAGGAGGTCGCCCGGCTCCTCGCCGACCTCGGCCGGCATGAGGCGTGCGCGCTCGTGGTGCGGGCCCCGGTCGCGCGATCCGACGAGCTGGCTGCGGCCGCACGGGAGTCCGGCGTCGCGCTGCTCGGGCTGACCCGCGGGGCATCCTGGGCCCAGCTCGCCGCGATCCTGCGTTCGCTGCTTGCCGAGGGCGACGTGGGCGGCGCCGAACCGGAGACCCTTGGCGGGATCCCGTCCGGCGACCTGTTCGCCCTCGCCAACGCCATCGCCGCGCTCATCGACGCCCCGGTGACCATCGAGGACCGCGGTTCGCGGGTGCTGGCGTTCTCCGGCCGGCAGCACGAGGCCGATCCGTCCAGAGTGGAGACGATCCTGGGACGGCAGGTGCCCGAACGGTTCTCCCGCATGCTGGCCGAGCGCGGCGCGTTCCGCGAGCTGTACCGCAGCGACGCGCCGGTGTACATCGAGCCGCTTTCCTCGACGCTGACCGACTTCTCGGTGCCGCGGGTCGCCGTGGCCGTGCGCGCCGGGGACGAGGTGCTCGGCTCGATCTGGGCGGCGGTGCACGAGCGGCTCAGCGCGGACCGGGTGCGGGCGTTGTGTGACGCGGCCAAGCTGGTCGCTCTGCACATGCTGCGCGTGCGGGCCGGGGCGGACGTCGAGCGCCGCCTGCGCACGGACCTGCTGAGCACGGCGCTCGAGGGCGGTGTGGGAGCCCGGGAGGCGCTCAACCGACTGGGCCTGGCCAGTCAGTCGGTCGTGGTGCTCGCGCTCGCGATCGTGGAGGACGAGCGTGGGCATTCCGACGACGCCACCTCGGTGACCGAGCGGCAGCGGCTGACCGACGGCCTGGCGATGCACCTGAGCGCGGTCCATCCGCGGTCGGCCGCCGCGCTGGTCGGTGACGTGAGCTACGGCCTGGTGCCGGTCGCGCGCGACGGAAACGGTGCGGACCAGGCGTTACGGACCGCCGCCGACTTCCTGGAGCGGGTTGGCCATCGGGTTCGCGCGGTGATCGGGGTCGGGCCGGTGGCGCATGACCTTGCCGGCCTGGCCGACGCCAGGGCCAGCGCCGATCGCGCGCTGCGGGTACTGCGAACGGGCCGGGGCGCCCGGCACCTGCAGGTCGCCCGCCTTGCCGACGTGCACGTCGAGGCCCTCGTGCTCGAACTGCGTGACCTGGTCGCCGCCCGCGGCGACCGTCCTACCGGGCCGGTGGCCCGGCTGGCCGCCTACGACAAGCGGCACAACGCCAATCTCGTCGAAACCCTCCGCGCCTGGCTCGACGCCTTCGGCGACGTGATCGCCGCGGCTGCGGCGATGTACGTCCACCCGAACACCTTCCGCTACCGCCTGCGCCGCCTGGCCGAGGTCGGCGGCATCGACCTGACCGACCCGGACGCCCGGTTCGCGGCCATGCTGCAACTTCGGGTGGTCGCGCCCGACTAGGGCGTGGTCCGCGGGACCTCGGCGGGTCGGTGCCGCCGGCGGTGTCGGCGTGTTCGCCGCGGGTTGTTGGCCCGGCGGGTGTCGGTCGGCCGGCTCGGCTGGTGCCGCACACTGGTGCTGTGGACCTACCCGCCGAGTTGCCGGATCTGCCGGTTCGGGCGGTGTTGGGTGAGGTCATGGCCGCGCTTGCGGAGTGTGGCACCGCGGTGTTGGTCGCTGCGCCGGGCGCGGGCAAGACCACGCTGGTACCGCTGGCCATGGCGGCCGGTATGGCCGGTCGGATCGTGGTCGCTGAGCCGCGCCGGCTGGCCGCCCGCGCCGCCGCGGCCCGGATGGCCGACCTGTTGGGCGAGCCGGTGGGCGCCACCGTGGGCTACGCGGTGCGCGGCGATCGGCGGGTCTCCAAGGCCACCCGGATCGAGGTGGTCACCTCCGGGTTGCTGGTGCGGCGGTTGCAGTCCGATCCGGAACTGTCCGGCACGGGTGCGGTGCTGCTCGACGAGTGCCACGAACGGCACCTGGACGCCGACCTGTTGCTCGCCCTGCTGCTGGACATGCGCGCCGGACTGCGCCCGGATCTGCGCCTGCTCGCGACTTCGGCGACCGTCGCCACCGGCCGGCTCGCCGAGTTGCTCGGCGGGCCGGCCGGTGACGGCACCCCGGTGCTGCGCGCCGACGTACGGGCCTATCCGGTCGAGGTGACCTACACACCGCCGGCCCGGACCGAACGCATCGAGGGTTGCGTGGCCCGTACCGTCCACAGAGCACTGTCCGAAACGGATGGTGATGTACTGGTCTTCCTGCCCGGTGTCGCCGAGATCCACCGGGTCACCGCGCTACTCGGCGGCCTGACCGTGCTGCCCCTGCACGGACGGCTGTCCGCCGCGCGGCAGGACGCGGCACTGCGCCCGGGCACCGGGCGGCGGGTGGTGCTGGCGACCGCGGTCGCCGAGTCCAGCCTCACCGTCCCGGGAGTCCGCGCGGTCGTGGACGCCGGACTGGCCAGGGTGCCCCGAATGGACCACCGCCGGGGCCTGGCCGGGTTGATCACCACCAGGGTGTCGGCGGCCGTCGCCGAGCAACGCGCCGGGCGCGCCGGCCGGCAGGGACCGGGCCGGGTCTACCGGTGCTGGCCCGAGCACGAGCACGCCACGCTGCCCCGGTATCCGGAACCGGAGATCAGAACCACCGACCTGACCAGGCTCGCTCTGGAGCTGGCCTGCTGGGGCACACCAGACGGCGCGAGCCTGGCCTGGTGGGATCCGCCACCTCCCGGCCCGCTGGCCGCCGGCCGGGAAGTGCTCACCGCGCTGGGTGCCCTTGACCGGGCCGGCGAGATCACCGAACGCGGCCGGCGGATCGCCGGCATCGGCCTGCATCCCCGGCTGGCCAGGGCACTGCTGGACGGCGCGGACATGATCGGCGCCAGGTCCGCGGCCGAAGTGGTGGTACTGCTCGACGACGACACCCTGACCACCGGCACCGACCTCGAAGCGGCGGTGCGACGGCTGCGGGCCGACGACCACAGTGACGCCGCCCGTCGCTGGCGACACGAGGTGCGCAGGCTCTCCGCGCTGGTCGCCGACCGATCCGGCACCGAGCGGCCCGACCCGGCCGTGGTCGTGGCATTGGCCCACCCGGAGCGCCTCGCCCGGCGGCGCGCCCCCGGGTCGCGCGTATACCTGATGGCCGGCGGCACCGCGGCCGAGACCGACGGCAGCACCGACGCCGAGTGGCTCGCGGTGGCCGGCGTGGACCGCGATCCGGCCCGCGCCCACGGCAAGATCCGGTTGGCCGCCCGGGCCGACCAGCAACTGGCCGAACGCGCCGCCCCCGCCCTGATGTCCACTGTGGACGAAGTGCGGTGGGCCGACGGTGACATCCTCGCCCGCAGGGTCGACCGGCTCGGCGCGATCGTGCTGCACGAACGACAACTGGCCCAACCCGAACGCGCCGACCTACACGGCGCGCTCGTCGCGGGACTTCGCCGGGAAGGCCTGGGCATCCTGCGCTGGACCAGCGGCGCCACCCGCCTGCGGCAGCGGCTGGCGTTCCTGAACCGAACCCTCGGCCAGCCATGGCCGCCGGTCGACGACCAGACCCTGCTGGACACCCTGGACTCCTGGCTCGGACCCGACCTGGCCACCGCACGCCGCCGCGCCGACCTGGAACGCATCGCCACCCACGACGCGATCTCCCGGCTGCGGCCCTGGCCGGCCGCCACCCGGCTCGACGAACTGGCCCCCGACCGGCTCACCGCGCCCTCCGGCGCACACATCCGGATCGACTACTCGACCAACCAACCGATCCTGCCGGTCAAGGTGCAGGAAGCCTTCGGCTGGACCGAGAGCCCCACCATCGCCGACGGGCGGGTTCGCCTACTGCTACACCTGCTCTCCCCGGCCGGCCGACCCGTCGCCGTGACCAGCGATCTCGCCTCGTTCTGGCAGAGCGGATACCAACAGGTACGCACCGAACTGCGCGGCCGCTACCCCAAACACCCCTGGCCCACCGACCCAACCACCGCCGTTCCCACCCGACAACCCCACCGCTCCCGGAAGTGAGCGCAATGTGGGCTGGCGACGAGCCGGGCATCGGCCCGATCCGTCCTACCGGCCGGGGTATTCGGCGTGGATTTCGCCGTCGAACAATCTCCCGTAGAAGGCGTTCATCTTCGCGGCGGCGGGTGCGTGCCGGGTCAGGATCGCGGCCACCACCGGCGGCACGTCAGCCGGGATGTGGCCGGCGGCGCACCGACGTACGTACGCATTGCGGGCGACCGGGGGGCCGCTGGCCGGCACCGGTACCCCGCATACCGCGGTTACCAGCCAGTTGACCAGTCGCATGGCGGCATAGGCATCGTCATGAGTCGCGTGGCGTTCGGCGAAGTCGCGCTCGGCGGCCGACAGGTCGAAATGTGGCGATGTGGCCAGTCCGAAGTCGCTGAGATAGATCCGCTCCCCGTCGGTGCGCATGTTGCCGAAGTGTCCGTCCATGTGCAGCAGTTGCCGACCACGCAGGAACCTCACGATCTGCGAAAACTGCCGCTCGACCGTAGCGGCCCTGCCCACCGGGTTCTCGTGCAGCCAGTCCAGTATCGGCCGCGGGATGTGTTCGCAGAACAGGATGAGGCTGCACGATGCCGCGGCCAGCGCTTCGAAACGGGCACGCACGGTTGAGCAGTCGCCGAGGGCGGCGACGGCCGTGTCGATGTCGGCGTGTTCGGCTGCGACCGGCGAACGACCGGGAAGCACGCGCCAGTGGTAGAGCACCGGGAACGACTGCGTCTCGCCGGCCAGAACGGCGTCGGTGACGACCCTGTTCGCGGCCAGCTCGCGCCAGGCGTTGAATCCGGGGCTGGCCACGCCGTACTGGCAGTACAGCGGCAGATCGAACACGTTTGCGGTGGAGCCCGGATCGGCGAGCTCCCGGTCGGTCAGCGGGATGCGCTTGGCGAACACCGGCACGCCGTCGACGTCGAGGACCACGGAACCGCCGCCCACACCCACACTGTTGGGCCGACCCGTCTCCACCAACGCGGCGAGCTCGACGTCACTGTGGGAATCCAGGAAAGCCGAGAGTCTTTGGTGGCAGGCGCGCCTGGCATCTGTCATCGCACAACTGTGCCACGGGCCAGGCTGTCGACCTGGTCGCGCCGGTCCCGCCGACCGGAAGCCGCCGCCAGGGCGTGGGACCTGACGGCGGCTTTCCCGCGGCGCTTGTTGCCGGTGTGCAAGCCGCAAGCGGTGTCGACGATCGCTACGTCCGGTACCGGAAGCGGATCCGGCCGCGGCTCAGGTCGTACGGGCTGAGTTCCACAAGCACCCGGTCGTACGGCAAGATCTTGATGTAGTTCTTCCGTATCTTCCCGCTGATGTGCGCCAGCACCTTGTGCCCGTTCTCGAGCTCCACCCTGAAGGTGGCGTTGCGCAGGCACTCCACGACAGTGCCCTCGACTTCGATGCCTCCTGCTGTTCCTGCCATATTTCTCGCACTTCTCCGTTCGGTGACCGAATGAATTCCTCTGACCTGGCAGTGATCGACGCGTCCCGGTGGGATCAGTGCAGCACCAACTCCAGGTTGCTGCTCGCCCGCCGGGCGCCGACGCCCTCGAACAGCGCCAAGGCCGCAACGTTGGATTCGTGCACTTCGGCCGATGCCGTTGGAATCCCGGACTGGTGCAGCGCACCCAGCACGTGCACGAGCAGCGCCCGAGCGATACCGCGGCGGTGCCGGTCGCCTCGGACCGCGATCAGCCCGATCCGTGGCAGCCGGGCCACCTGCACCACCCGGACCAGCCCCACGTAGCGATCGGACTCCGCGGCCACCGCGTACTTCGACGGGTCTACCAGGGTGTCGCCGTCCGGGCGGACCAACACCTCGGCCGGCATCTCCTGCCATCCGACGGTGCCCTCGACCTCGTCGCGAATCGCGCGGTCGAGCGCGCGCAGCCGTCCCACCTCAGCCTCGCCGGCGGCCACTATGGTCACGCCAGACGGCGGCGACACCGAGCCCAGTCCCGTGACCCGGGGGTCGGTGGGCACCAGGTACTCCCATTCACGGCGGCGAGTCGTGAAACCGGCTCGCTCCCAATGGGACGTCAAGTCGAGGTCGGCCTCGTCAACCACCGTATACAGCGGCTTCGGCAGGGCCGGCAGCATGGCATCGGCGAGTTGGTCGAAGACCGCGCCGTGCCACGCGTCGATGCTGAGGAAGATCCGTCCGTCGGGCCTGCGCGAAGCTTCGCCTCGGCCGACCACCCGGTCGTCCTCCAAGGCGTGCCAGTGCCGCTCCGCGACCCGCGTGATGACCGCGGTGTGCTCGCCCGTACCCGACGTGGAATGTAGCGAATTCATGGGTTGTCGCCTCTCGGGATTGCCTTCTTCGAGGCGCTCCCGGCGACACCTGCGTCAGTCGCCCGACCGTGACGACGAGGGGGAGCACCCACATCGATACACGTTCATGGGTCTCACCTCCTCCGAGAATGTCACGGTCCAGCGCACGGTATCGGCCCGAAGGTCGTCCCGTCCAACCATTTTCCCGCCGCCGACTCGGCGTTTGAGCGGATCTCAGGGTTCGTCTCTGGGTGGTACTCCGGATCCTTCCTGATGTTCGGGTCGCGCCTGTGCGGCACTGTCGAGACATGCCAAGGCCCCGCTCCGTGATCGCCGCCGTCGTGACCGCGCTGTGCACGCTGCCCTTGACGGCGCCCACCATCGCCGCTGCCAGGACACCCGCTCCGGCAACCTCCGCGGTGCGACTGTCACTACCCGAGCCCACCGGACCGGCCGCCGTCGGCCGCGCCACGCTCGCCCTCACCGACCGCGACCGCACCGATCCCTGGGTGCCCGAGGCCGGGCCGCGACGGCTCATGGTCACGTTGTACTACCCGGCCGTGCGGGGCACCGGCGGCCCGGCACCCTACATGGACCTCGCCGAAGCCACCGCGCTCGCCGCCTTCGCCCAACTCGGCCCGCGGTTCACCGCGCAACGGCTCGCCAGCACCCGCACCTGGTCGCACACCAACGCCCGCGCGTTGCCCGGCCCGCACCCGCTCGTCCTGCTCTCGCCCGGGTTCACCGTCCCGCGCCACACCCTGACCGCCCTCGCCGAGGACCTCGCGTCCCGCGGCTACCTCGTCGCCGCCGTCGACCACGCCTTCGAGTCCGTCGCCACGAAGTTCCCCGGCGGAGTGCTCCGCTGCGCGGCCTGCGACCTACCCGCCCAGATCGGCAACGCCGCCATCGCGCTCAATCGGGGTCTGGACCTGTCCTTCGTGCTCGACGAACTGCGCCACCATCCACTCGCCGACGAGTCCCGCGTGGCCGTCGTCGGGCACTCGATGGGCGGCGACGCCGCGGCCACGGCGATGCGCGCCGACCGCCGCGTCGACGCCGGTGTCAACCTCGACGGCCCGATGGACCCGGCCGATCCGCTCGATCGCCCGTTCCTCCTGCTCGGCAGCCTCGACGACCACTCACCGGGCGGCAGCTTCGACCCGTCCTGGGACGCGGTGTGGCCGCACCTGTCCGGTTGGAAGCGCTGGCTCACCGTCACCAACGCCGACCACTTCTCCTTCACCGACCTGGACCTGCTCGTCCAGCAAGCCGGCGTCAACCTGCCGATGCCGCTCGATCCCGCCCGCGGCATCCAACTGACCCGCACCTACGTCGCCGCATTCGTCGACCAGCACCTGCGCGGCATCCCCCAGCGGCTACTCACCGGCCCGACGATCCGCTTCCCAGAAATCACCTTCCACCGCGGCCAGCCATAGCCCCCAACGCACTCCTGCCGGAGGGGTCAAGGCGTGGCGGGGTGGTCGGGCGATGGCGGCAGGGGTTGGAGCGATCTCCAGGTGAGTTCGGGCAGCGGGCCGGTGGTGATGTCGAGGTCTGCGCGGGCGCGGGCGTAGAACTCGTTGCGTAGTCGCATCGCATCCTGGTAGGCGCTGATGAACGAGGACGCGTCGGGGTGTTCTTCGCGCAGGATGCGCTCCAGTCGCCACACCTGCTCGCTCCATGCTCGTGCGGCAGAGATCGTGGTCGGATCGCCGAGGAGCAGGACGGCTTCCCATCGTGCGGCTCGTTCGGTCTCCGCCTCGGCGAGGGCGGCGAATGCGGGGTCGAGAACAACGGCCTGACCCGTGGACAACAGACCTTTGGTCTCCGCGATCCGCCGGCACAGCCGGACCATGTGCTTCACCGCGTCGGCGTACTCCGAATACGCGAGGAGGCGTTTGTCATCCCATCGGGCAGACTGCGCTCGTCGCCAACGGGTTCGCTCGGTGGTGGAGGTGACGACGAACGTGGTGGCCGAGCCGAGCAGGACACCGGCGATGGTCAACACCTGCGCAACGATCGGGTTCACAGATCGCAGCCTGCCATTCCGACGGCGAGTTACGCACTCAGCTGCTTGATATGTGGGTGTGCACGCGGACCGAACGTGGCGGCAACCGCTTTCGGGTCACCTGGCCGGGGTTCGGGTCCGCCGCATCCACGGGCACACGCACTGCCGGCTCGCCGCTGTCGGCGCACGTTGGTGCGCGGCCATCCCGCGGTATGTCCCACATTTGACGGGGAGCCATTGCTGCAGGTGCCGCCTAGATATCGCCATGCTCGGTGGGCTCACGGTTTCTACACCGCCGTGCGGCGATCCTCGTGCTCCGGATCAGACTCGCCAGACCACAGAGATTGCCCTAGGCCTGTGGTTCACTGTGCCCATGATCGACGAACCTGGGGGTGTGGTGGATGCGCCGTGGCGGCGGCTGTCGTCGCGGGTGTTGTTCGAGTCCCCGTGGCTGCGGGTGGTCCGGGATGAGACCGTGCGGCCGGACGGCTCGCCCGGCCAGTACGACCATGTTGAGGTGCCAGGGGCGGTGACGGTGCTCGCGATCGGCGAGGACCGGCAGTTGGCGATCACCCGGCAGTGGATCTACGTTCATAATGGCACGCAGTGGCGATTGCCGTCCGGCCGAATCGACGCCACGGACCGGGATCCGGAGTCCGCCGCCCGGCGGGAACTTCTCGAGGAGACCGGGATCTCGGCGGACCGGCTGATCCCCTTGGGCACCATCAACGGCGCCGATTCGTTCACCAATCACCGAGAGCACACGTTCCTGGCCACGGGCCTGCGCCGGGGCTCACCGCAGCTTGAGGCCGGCGAGGCCGACCTCCAGGTGCTCTGGCTTGGCGTCGACCAGGTGCTTGACCTGGTCACCTCGGGTGCCATGCCACACGCGGGCAGCTCCTTCGCCGTGCTCAGCGCCCACGTCCGGGGCCTCCTCGACGCTTGAGAAATAGCATTTAGCGGACGGTTTCCCGATTCCTGTTTGATTGGGAAACAGGCAACCCATTGCCAACGAACAAGGCCGCGGAAGATCCTCTTTATAGGCGCCCGATCGATTCCCAAGAGCGCCAATGGTGGGAAACAATAAAGAGGAGATCCTCATGTCCGCATCCCGAGCTGTCCTCATTTCGGCCAAACTCGCAGCGTTGGTTGGCACGGGTTTCATCGCCATCGCCATTGTCGCCGCCGGCGCGAACGTTTCGGTTGCCGACGACACTGGTTCGAGTCAGACCCCACCGTCGGCGGGTCCCGACGGCAACTCCTGGGGCGGCTGAGCCGGGTTGGTCTCTCGGGCGTTCCGGCGCCCGAGAGACCGGCATGCAAAGGCACATTGCGTTTCGATTCGACGAATGGTCTACTGCGGAGACAGCAACGGAAGGGCATCACCTGGAGGCACCGATGGCCGAATCATTCGGTGCATTGTTGAGAGAGCGCCGGCTCGCCGCCGGTTTGTCCGTGAGCCAGTTGGCCGAGGCGCTCTGATCGCCATGGTCCAACCGTCCCGCACATCCACCGGAGGCAGGTGACCGCGGAAGAGGTGTGGACGCTCGCTCGGGACAACCCGGAACCGATCCGGTCGGAACTGCTGGTGCTCGCGTCCCGGGTCGCCGAGTACACCGGATGGATGTGTCGCCGACCAGGTGTCGCTCGCCCGCGGCTGGGCCCTGTGTGACCTGGGGCGATCGGCGGAAGCCGCCGCGCTTCTGGACCGGTACGTAGTGACGATCCCGGCGACAGCGCGCCGGGCGCGGGCGCGCTTCTGAACCGGTGGCACAACCACTGTGCCGTCCGGGCGTCTATTCCGAACTGACCGGGGTTCTCCGGGCACCGCGACCGGCCGGGTAGCCGCAAGCACAGTCGAGCGCCGCGCGCTCGCGCCTGATCTCGATGGCCTCCGGCGCGTCGAGCCGGTCGAACCCATGCTCGGCGGCGCGCCAGTGCTCGGCCGCCCGCCGGTGATCGCCGACCTCGTGCAGCGCCAAGGCGATTCCGTGGTCGGCCTGTGCCCGCTTGCCGTGGTCCCCGGTGCCACCGGCCAGATCGTAGGCCGCATGGAAGGCACGCAGCGCTGACTCCTGATCGCATCGGGCCCGGAAGGTCGCTCCCCGATCAAGGTAGAGCTGGGTCCGCAGGTGGGCGTCCGCGACGGAGTTCGCGACCACCTTGGCCCGTTCCTGGCAGCGCCGGGCCTCGTCCAGGTCACCACGCGAGCGGTGCACATTTCCGATGTAGTTGAGTGCGTACGCCTCAGCACAGCGGTCACCGATGTCCACGGCGATGGCGTAGGCCTCCTGGTGCGTGGCCACGGCCGTGTCGGGCTCGCCCAGTCGCAGTTGGACCGCGCCAAGGTTGTCCAGGGCGTGCGCCAGCCCGCTGCGGTAGCCAACCTTGCGGAGCATGTCCACCGCGGCGAGGTGCTGGCGGTGGGCCACGGCCAGGTCGCCGTGCAACTCGTTGAGGTAACCGAGCATGCTCAGCACGTAGGCCTGCCCGCGCTCGTGGCCGAGCTGCTCGTACTTGGCAAGTGCCTGCTCGAATTCCGTGATCGCCTGCGCGCGGCCGCCCAGGTCCGCCATCGGGCCGGCCACGGCGCACAGCGTGTCGGCCTCGCCGCGGACATCGCCCAACGTCACCCACAGCGGGAGTGCGTGCCTGGCAAGCTCCAAGGCCTGGTTGATCCTTCCGACCCGCCAGTGGGCCGTGGACAACCGGACCAGGACGTGCGCCTGGCCGTACAGATTCGGGGGATCGGCGGTCACGGTCTGCCTGGCCAGCTCCAGCGTCTCGGTCCAGTCCTCGAGGTGCCCGACGGTGTAGAGGTACCGCCACAGCAGCACGGCAAGTCGCCAGGTGTGGTCGCGGTGGCCGGTCGCCTCCGCGTACTTGATCGAGGCGACCAGGTTGGTGCGCTCGGTAGCCAACCAGGCCAGTGCCGCCTGCCCGTCGTCGAAGGTGAGTGCCGGGCCGCACTCGCGGTCGAAGGTGGGTTGCTGATCGCGGTCGAACGGGAACGCGGCTGCGATCGCCGAACTGGTTGTGACCAGGTAGAAGTCCAGCAGGCGGGCCAGGCCCGCGCGCGCCTCGCTCGGGTCGGCGGACGGCAGCGAAGCGGCGAACTCCTTGAGTGGGTCAAGCATGTGGTACCGCCCGGGGGTGGACTCCTCCAGCAGGCTCGTCCCGTACAACTCGTCGAGCAGCGCGTCGGCCTCGGCTACGCCACGGCCGGTGAGCGCGGCGGCGGCGGGCGCGCTGAGGTCCTGGGCCGGGAGCGCGCCGAACAGCCGGAAGAGTGTCCCTGTTGGATCGTCAAGCTGCTGATAGGAGACCCTGAAAGCGCCCGTGACATCGGTGAACCCGGCCCACGGGCTGGTTTGGCGCAGCAGCCGCACCAGGTGCTCGATCGGCCAGCTTTCGTGCTTGCGGAACTGCGAAGCCGCCACCTTGATCTGCAACGGCAGCCGGTCGCAGCGCTCCACCACATCGTCGATCGCGGCGAAGCGGCCGCGCAACCGGTCTGGACCGGCTAACTGGCGGAACAGCTCAGCGGCCTCGTTCAGCGGCAGCGGGCCGAGCCGGCGCGGGCTGGCGACGTCGAGGTCGCTGGCCCTTCGGCTGGTCACGATCGCCAGGCAACCCGGCCCCTCGGGCAACAAGGCGCGTACCTGGTCACCGGACAACGCGTTGTCCAGCACCAGCAATGTTCGGGTGCCGTGTAGTTTGCCTTGGTAGAGAGCGGTTCTGGCGGCCAGGGTTGGCGGGATGGCCTCGACGGGCACGCCGAGGCCGGTCAGCAGCTTGGCAAGTGCGTCCGCCGGGGTGGCCGGCTCGACATTCGGCGTGAACCCATCGAGTTCGACCAACAGCTGACCATCGGGAAACCGGCTACGCAGGCGGTGTGCCGCCTCGATGGCCAGCGTGCTCTTGCCGACCCCTGGCGTTCCGCTCAACCACACCACCTGCGGCTCGACCGCCACCTGCCCGGCCATCCGCTCGATCGCGGCAAGCTCGGCGGCCCGCCCGGTGAACCGGGCCGGCCGGTTCGGCAGCGCACCGCGTCGCTCGTCGTACTGGGCGAGGCGAGCGAGGTCACGCAGCTCGGCGGAGGCCCGCATGCCGTACGCACCAAGGGCCTGCACGGTCTCGTGGTAGAGTTTCATCGCCTCCACTCGCTCGTCGTTGGCGAGCAGGGCGCGCATCAGCAGGACGCCAGGGCGCACTCGGCTGGGATCGGTTCGGACGACCGGGCGGAGCTGGTCGCGCACCCACCGGTGGTTGCCCGCGGCCAGCTCCAGTTCGGCGAGGTCGCCGAGCGCGTCGACCCGCGCGCTTTCCGACGTGACGACATCGCTGCCGCCGACCCGGTCGATGTCGATGTCCTCAAGGAAATCCCCGCGCCACAGGAAGACGGCCCGACGTAGTAGGGCGGTCGCCGTGGCCGGGTCCGCGTCCCGCTTCGCAACCTCCGCTTTCGCGCACAGCCGAGTGAATCGCGTCGCGTCGACCTGGTCCGCACTGATCCGTAGGACGTACCCGGTCGGCGTGGTCGCGATCTCCACGTCGGTGGCGCCGACCGTATTGAACGCCTTGCGTAGCTTGGCGACATAGCCGGCGACCAGGTTCGTGCTCGGCGCCTTGTCGCCCCAAATGATCTCGATCAGGCGCTCGCGGGACACCGGCCGGTTCGCGTGCAGGAGAAGGACGACCAGCACGAACCGCTGCTGAAGGTCGCCGAGGTCGACCTGGCGGTCATCGTGCCACGCCTCGAACGGGCCCAGCATCCGGAACTCCATAGCCGGATCTCTTTTTTGTCCATCGCTGTTCAATCCCGCCCCGAGAAGCTCGGATTGGTCAGCACCTCACCTGGCTCCCGTAAGGAGTGCGATGCACGCCGGCCCCGTCTTGCCGATCTATGTGGTCTGCGACCATTCGTTCTCGATGCTCGATCACATCGACACGTTGAACGATAGCCTGCTGGAACTGCACCGAGCCTGTGGCCGCGACCCATACGTCTCAGCGCGGACGCTATTCTGCTTGATCGGCTTCGCCGAGTCGCCCGAGATTCTACTGCCGCTGTGCAAGCCGGACTGGCTCGCGACGATACCCGGCGGCGGCACCGCACGTGCATCGTCGAATTTCGCCCCCGCGTTCAGCTTCCTGCGGGAGATCATTACCCGGGACGTGGCCGTGCTCAGGCGAAAAACCCACGACGTGTACCGCCCGGCGGTGTTCTTCCTGTCCGACGGCCAGCCGACCGATCCGATGACCTGGCCCGCGGCGCACGCCAGACTCGTCGACCCGGCGTGGGCCGCACACCCCGACATAGTGGCTCTTGGCGTCGGCGAGGCGGATCCGGTGACCATCAACCGGATCGGCACGTTCGGTGCGTATCTGGGCCGGAACGGGTTGGGCCTTGGGGCGGTGCTCCGCCGACTCGTCGGCGCCGCTGCTCCGCTCGGGCCTGATCCGGCATAGGTCGGACGCTCATGCATGCATTGTCCATTTCTGGTCCATCGGTGCCGTCCACGCTGTCCGCGGTTGGACGAACGGAGGCGACGATGGAGATTCACTAGCCGATAACGACGTCGTGGCGACCGGGGTCCGGCTGGGTTCGGCCGGACCGTCAATCGGCCGACAAGAGAGGGCGACCCCGACGAAGAACCCCACCAAGAATGCCAGACCGACCAGTCGGGCGGTCGCGGAGACCGTGCACACGAGCTTCATTTCGTCTCTTTCGCCGAATGGACGGGGATGACCTCTACCACTGAGTGTGTGCCCGGCCGGTGCATCTCGAAAGGCGTTTCCCTGGTCACGACCCGGCCAGCAACGGGAAACCGCTGGGAGGGCTCGAACATGGTGACGATCGCGGACCTGGTGAAGGAACTGAAGGTCCTGCGCAAAGGGCGCGGGGTGTTCGTCAGTCAGATCGACGAGCGCATCGGGCCGGCCTTGCGGGAAGTCTGTGCCGTTGGCGACGCGGATCCGCCGGCGGTTGTCCGCCGAAAGGTCGCCGAACGGCTGGAGCAACTTGCCGGCGACCTGCCGGTGGACATTGGAGTCGCGGTCCTGGCCGCGTTCGCGATCTGTCCGGAGGCACGGTTTCGGCTCTACCAGGAACGGGTGGAGTGGGCGGCTACCCGGTTGAATCGCGATCCGCGGACCGCCCGGCGCCGGGTCGACGACGGCATCGACCATCTTGCCCAACTCGCCATCGTCGAGTCGGCCGGGCCGCCGGCGCGGCCGACCACTGCCGAAACCGGCTGGCACACCACGGAACTGCGGCTGATGCTGGCATTGGACCGACCGTCACCCGAAGCCATCGAACAGCGCCGTATCGTCTCCGACCAGGACGGCCTGACCGAACTGGACCTGGCCATCACCTTGGCCGCGCCGGCCGATCGGGCTCAGCTCGACGCGTTCGTCGTCTATGGCGGCACCCTGGTCGAGCGCGGCATGGAGACCACCTATCGGCGCTGCTTCACCGTCGCCCTGCCGCGTCCGCTGGCCCGTGGCGAGCCGCACGACATCGCCGTCCAGTTCCGGTTGCCCGACGGTCAGGCGATGCGGCCATACGTCGTGTGCGTGCCGAAGCACCGGTGTGCCGTGTTCGAGCTGCGGGTGCGGTTCGACCGGGCCCGGCTGCCGGGCCGGATCTGGTTGCTGCGCGGCGTTTTCGAGCGCGACATCGACGACCCGATGCGCGGCGGCGAAGTCCTCACCGCTGACCTGGCCGGCGAGATCCACGCCACTTTCCGCAACCTCGCCTCTGGCCTCGCCTACGGCGCCCGCTGGGGTTGAACCTGGTCGGAGCCATACTGATCAGCACCGCCATGCTGGTCATCGGGCGACGCCGGTCAACCCGGACCGCACAGAGCCGTTCCACGTGGAGGGGGTCGCGAAGCTCGATCACCTTGGCGGCGCATCGGGACACGCACGGCCCCAGGAGCGCAACCGGGTTCGGTGCGTTGAGCCCGATCTACCCGTCGTTTCTTCTCGGGGTGCGGGCACCCGGTTCCGGAGCACCCTGGCGTCGCAGCCACGTGGTCCGGGTGATCTCGTACTCGACTTCGCCCTGTTCGGGGCCAGGTACCGGGTAGTCGTAGCTGCCGTCGGAGATGAACGCTCGGACGAACGAGAGCCCGGCGGCGGCCATGGTGGCCCGTGACGCGGTGTTGACGGCCATGGTCTGCGCGAAGATGCGGTTGAGCCCAACGTCGCTGAAGCCGTAGCGGATGAGCTCGTGCGCGCCCTCGCCGGCATAGCCCCGGCGCCACCGGCGGCGCAACAGCCGATAGCCGAGGTCGGCCTCGCCGGCGACCTTGGGCTGGTCCGGCCCATTGGGCGGTTGCAGGATCCACCAGCCGACGAACCCGTCCTCGGCGAAGCCAACCCAGAATCCGAGGCCGGGCACCTCGCGCGAGGCAGCCAGCCGACGCCGATGCGAGCGTTCGACCTCGGCGCGGGAGAGGGCCCGACCGGACAGGTAGCGCATCACCTCGGGATCGGAGTCCAGCTCGATCTCCAGTTCGAGGTGCTCATCGGCCAGCGGCACCAGGGTCAGCCGCGGGCTGTGCAACGAGGGTTGAGCCACGTGCCGATCCTCGCAGGAGGCCAAACCGATTTACCGCGGCAAGAGAGGTTCACAAGACCCGCGGTAGGCAGTCTCCTGGTACTCGACTGAGCTATCGCGCACCGTGGTCCAGTGTTTACGGACGCGCGTCCGGTCGCGTCCGGCCGCCATTCCGCGTGATCACTCGGAGGGATCGCCATACCGGGAGATGGCGTCCCAGTCGCCGAACCGCTCGCGTCCCCGGCGCTTCTTCCGCCGTGCCGCCGTCTTCCGCCACCGGCGCCACCATCCGAACATGACCTGCCTCCTTGCTGCCAGGCGCCTTGGTCAACGCCATTGTGACCACTATCGGGCCCCAGGCTGGTCCACGCACCAGGGAATACACCGGTATCGGCGCGGGATTGTCGCAGCGCGCCGGCTCCGTGGTGGACGGGCAGGCTGACGTGGCTCACACCGCTGCGCGATCGGCCCCGGCCGTCCGCTCTCCCGCGCTGATGTCTGGACCAGCGCGACATTGCGGGTGATGCTGGCGCACACCACCGGATCGTTGGCAAAGGGGTCACCCGATGACCGTTTCGTTCGTTCTCAGCCCGGAGCAGGAACAGCTCAAGGCGGCCGCGCGTGGTTTCGCCCAGGAGCAGCTGCGGGGTCTTGCCGCCCCGGTCCGGGCGGAGCCTGATCCGAAGGCTCGGGCGCTGCTGCTGCGGCCGGTGTTCGAGAATGCGGTCGCCGCGGGGTTTCTCCGGGGTCTGATTCCGGTGCCCTTCGGCGGGGCGGCGTCCAACGGCGTGGACGCGGCCATCTTCCTCGAGGAGTGGGCGGCGGAGATGCCGGACTTCGTAATCTCGATGGGCGGTCCGCTGATCGCGCTGGCGCCGGTCTATCAGGTGGGCACGCCGGACCAGGTCGAGCGTTTCGTTGGTCCGTTCCTGGTCGACTCCGGCGCGCCGCTGGCGGCGATGGCCTTCAGCGAGCCGGAAGGCAGTGCGAACTTCGACGCCGAGGGTCCCGGCCACGGGATCCGCACCACCGCGGTGCTCGACGGCGAGGAGTGGGTGATCAACGGTCGCAAGGCCTGGGCATCGCACCTGTGTGGCTGGGACGGCGACGGCCCGGAGATCATGACCGTCGTCTGCCGCACCCCTGGCGGCATCTCGCTCATCGTCGCCGAACGCGACCACCTGGCCGGCAAGATCGAGGTCGAGGAGTACTACGACCTGCCGGGACTCAAGGGCTGCCTGACCACCCGGGTCCGGCTCACCGACGTGCGCGTTCCGCGCGGCAACCTGCTCGGCGAGGAAGGCCAGGGCGTGCAGTTGACCCGCAACGCGTTTCTGGCAAGCGGCGCGTCGATCGCCATCTTCGCCGCCGCCGCGATGCGGCAGGCCTTCGACATCGCCTACCGCTTCGCTCTTGCCGAGACACGTGGCGGACCGGTGCCGATCATCGAGTATCAAGCGGTGTCCGACGTCCTTGCCGATGCCAAGGGAAAGCTCGAAGCCGTCCGGTTGCTCGGTTGGCGCGCGCTGGACGCCGTCATCTCAGGTCATCCCAGCGGGCTGGAACTCGCCTTGCACGCCAAGATATTCGGCTCGGAAACCGGTGTCGCGGTCATCAACGACCTCATGGGGATCGTCGGAGTGACCGCCTACGACCAGAAGTTTCCGATCATCCGCTACCTGCTGGACGCGCTGTCCTACCCGATCATCGAAGGAAGCAACGTCGGCGTGCGCCGCCGGCAGTTGCAGGCGCTGTTCCGCACCCCCGACTACGACCCGCTCTCCGCCTCCGGCATGGCCTGACCGCCACCTGCACGCCAGCGCGGACCGGTGCCGCCGGCCCGCACTCAGGCCCGCGACTTCTGCGCTCGGGTACAGCGCAAGGTGACATTACGGCGCTTCTATCAGCGGAATGTCACCTTGCGCTGTACCGGGTGGGACCGGTCGGCGATCCTGGTCAAGTGCGTGAGCCGGCGGTGCATCGGACGATCCTGGTGGTGGACATCGAGAGTTTCGGCGACCCGTCCCGTTCCGATCGTGACCGGGTGTGGATGCGCGATGCCCTGTACCGGACGTTGTCGGAGTCCTTCGACGGCGCCGGCATCGGGTGGTCCTCCTGCGATCAGGAGGATCGTGGCGACGGTGTGCTGGTCGTCGTCCCTCCCACGGTGGCCAAGAGCCTCCTCGTCGAGTCGCTGCCAGCGTTGCTCGAGGCGGGGCTGCTGGCCCATAACTCCTCGGCTGCTCCCGCGCTGCGGATCTGCCTACGAATGGCGTTGCACGCTGGGGAAGTTCGCTATGACAAGCACGGAGTGGTTGGCACGGCAGTCAACCACGCCTTCCGCCTGCTCGACGCTCCGCCGTTCAAGTCCGCCCTGGCCGAGTCCGACGGCGTGCTCGGTGTGATCACTTCGTCCTGGTTCTACGAGGAAGTTGTCTGGCACAGCACTGTCCGCGACGCATATGTCTCGATTCCGGTCTCGGTCAAGGAAACCACCACCATCGCGTGGGCCTGGCTACCCGGCACGGTGCCCATATCGGGTTCGCGTAACCCGGTCCCGCGGCAACTCCCGGTGCGCCATCGGCGGTTCGTTGGCCGTCAACTCGAGCTTGATCAGCTCGGCACCCTGCTCGGCGCCGCCGCATCGGAGAGCGGCACGGTGATCATCACGGCGATCGCCGGCACCGCGGGCATCGGAAAGACCGCGCTGGCAATGCATTGGGCGCACCGAATCAAGGATCGTTTCCCCGACGGTCAGCTCCACGTCAACCTTCGCGGTTTCGACCCGCACGCTCCCGTCGACCCGAGCCAGGCCCTCCACGGTTTCCTCGAAGCCCTCGGCGTTGTCCCCTCCGGCATCCCCAGCGACCTCGAAGCTCGGGCCGCGTTGTACCGCAGCGTCGCGGCCGACCATCGCCTCCTGATCATGCTCGACAACGCCGCCTCCGCCGACCAGGTTCGCCCTCTGTTGCCCAACACCCCCACCTGCCTCGTGATCGTGACCAGCCGCAACCGCCTCGACGGTCTCATGGTCCGCGAAGGCGCCAGCCGCATCGCCCTCGACGTGCTCCCTGCCTCCGACGCCCGCGACCTCCTCGCCCAGCGGATCACGCCCGAGCGCCTCACCGCCGAACCCAAAGCCGCATCGGCCCTGATCAGCCTCTGCGCCCGCCTGCCGCTGGCCCTGAGCATCGTGGCCGCCCGCGCCGCCAACCACCCACTCGCGGGCCTCGTCAGGCAACTCGAAGATGAGCGCAACCGCCTCGATGCCCTCAACCTAGGCGATCCCGACCTCGACATCCGAGCGGTGTTCTCCTGGTCCTACCACGCCCTCTCACCCGAAGCCGCCCACCTCTTCCGCCTTCTGGGCCTGCACCCCGGGCCCGACATCGACCACCTCGCCTGCGGAGCCCTGATGGACCGGCCCCCGCTCACCGAGCTCACCACCGCCAACCTTCTCGACGAATACCGCCCGAACCGGTTCCGATTCCACGACCTTCTCCGCACCTACGCCGCTGAATGTGCTGAACGTGACGAACCACCAGCCGAGCGGCACAGCGCGATACTGCACATTATCGACTACTACGCGGCGACCGCGACACTCGCCGATTTTCGCATCGCGCCATGTCGAGACGGCGTGGTCCGTACCGAACCGGTTTCCGCAGATTTGCCGGCCATTGCCACGGCACGGGCGGCGATGGACTGGTTTATGACTGAAAATGATACATTGCTCGCGATGATCACATTAGCCGCCAAGCTTGGGTTCGGCGCACGTGTGGACCAACTCGCCTGGGCCTGCGACACATTCCTCGGTCGCACCGGGCAACGCCACGAGCGTGTCGCCGCCAGCCAGATGGCCCTGGAAGCCGTTCGACGTTCCGGTGATCTCGGCGCCCAAATCAGAAACCTGTGGTCGCTGTCTCGAACGATCGCACGTATGGGTCATTTTGCCGAGGCGGCCGAATGTCTTGCCGAGGCGTCTGATTTGAACCAGACCCTTGGCGACGAATACCACCAGATTGCGATCCATCTGGCGTACGTCCAGCTACTGGACATTCAGAAGCGGCACGTCGATGCGATACCCCACGCGCGGAGGGCGCTGGACCTTGCCCGACACACGCCGAGCCCCATGTACCGCGCGGACGCCTTAACCGCGGTGAGTTGGGACCAAGCTTGGCTGGGACACAGCGCCGAGGCGCTGTCTCGGTGCGAACAAGCCCTCGAGATCTATTCAGGAATCGGCCATCCCGAAGGCAAGGCATATGCCCTCCATGTTCTCGGCTTCATTCACCAGCAGTTGGGCAACTACGCACAAGCCATTCGCTGCTGTGAGCGTTCCATAGAGATCAATCGCGAGTTGGGTTCTCGATACTGGGAGGCAGTCGTGCTGGATCGCCTCGGCGCCGTGTATCACGCCTTCGGCGAGCGTCAGCTTGCCCAATTGGCCTGGCGGCAAGCTTTCGGCATCCTCGACACCCTCCGCCATCCCGACGCTGAGGCCATGAAGAAGCACTTGACGGCTGAGGTAGATGGATTGTGAGCCGATTGACCTGGTCGCGTCTGTGGGCAGCGCGCGCCCGCCGGCGGAGGCATACGAGCGGTACACCGTGTTCATGCTGTTGGTGACCCGGCCCGCGCAAGAGCTTTGGCGTGTGACACAAGGTCCGCGTTGGAGCTGGCGAGGGTGCCGTCGGGCAGGTGCAGGGTGTCCTCGAGGCCGATACGGGTGGCCAGGCCACGGGCGATCGCCTCGCGCAGCACGGGCCATGCGGTGGGATTCTGGCCGTGTAGGAGCAGCGGAGCCCGGGTCCAGGCCAATGCGTCGAGCAGGTCGGTGGCGGTGCCGGCGTCCTGCACCTCGGCGAGGACACGGACCGTGCCCGGCGGAATACCGCTGGCACGCAAGGCTTCCGCCGCCTGACGGTGAAACACGCCGAGTTCGATGCCGATACCCGCCGCATGCAGGGCCGCACAGACACCGGTCCAGCCATCCTCGTGGACGTTGACCGAAGCCACGTCCGGTCGACCGGCGCCCAGCGCTGCCCACGCCCTGACGATGCCACGCCGAATGGCCGGATCAGGCTGGATCCACGCGCCGGTGCTCACGCCGATCTCGACTCCCGCAACCACCGCCCGCACCGCTTCGACGGTAGCGGCGACGCCGCCCCCGTCGAGCGTCTCCACGCCGCGCCCGTCGCGCGGGTGCAGGTGCAACCACCCCACACCCAACCCAACGACCTCCGCAGCGGCCCCGCGACCCGCTCGGGAGTCAACGGCACCGCCGGATGCTCGGCAGCCGACCGGGTGCCATTGAGGCAGCACTGCAACATGGCACCGACGCTACAACCCCAGATCGTTGGCCACGAAGTCCGGCGGATGTCCTACCGGGGCAGCGCGAGTGTGGCGGGCCGTTGAGTTTCTTGGCCCGCCACAGCGCTAGGTGCTACGAGCCGAACCTGGCACAGTGCCCGATTCCGCCGTCGTCGGCGAAGAAGTTGATGTTGGCGCGGGTCTCGGATCCGTATACACCGTCGTGGCTGATGGTGGAGACCGTTTTTTGCGCGGCCGTCAGCGCCGCCTTGGTGAGCCCACCGAAGTCACCGTCCAGTTCCAGTTTGGGTGAGAACTTCGATTGGTGTCCTCGGGTCGTCGACCCCGACCAGTAGCAGTCGTTCAAGTTGCTCTGCAACGTCTTGACAGCCTCGCTGTTGTCGCCGGATTCGAGGAAGCAGTTGATCTTCCCCGTGTTGTTGCCGATCGTCGGCATGTTGAAGGTGAGGCTGCCGTGCGAGATCAGCGTGTCACTACTGCAGACAGTGGCGGCGCTGGCCGGCGTCGCGAGCGCGACCGGGACGAGCAGGCCGCCGATGATCGCGGCGCAGACGGCCAGGCCGCGGAGTCTTCCGGATGATGTCACTTGGGCTCCCCTGGTTGAGCGGGCTGTCGAGGTTCCGGCAGGTTCATGCGCTCTCATTGACTTCTTTCCCTTCCTTTGTGCATGCCGTGATGGCGGCTCCGGCTTGGTGAACGGCCTTTGGCGTCACCGTGAATATTCATTCCTCCACAAAGGGCATCGGGATGTCAGGTGCGCAGGTCCGACTCGGGCCCACCCAGAGGCCACCCCGTGTCGTCGCGACCCGCCTCATGCGCGCCGAGGAGGCGAACCTCGTCGCCGCACCATCATCAGTGATCTCGGTCATTTCTCGGGTGCTCCTCTCCCCGGTGCCCCGTGTGATGGGCCATTCCACTGCCTGGTTGACCCCGGCTCGCCCGTGCGGGAAACTTCTGGACGTTCCTGGACGATCCTGGACGAACTGGCCGTGGGGATGGCTGGGTGCACGACGTGCCTGGGGGCCCGGACCCGCGCCGGGTGGGGAATCTCGAAGGTCTGGCTCGTGAGCTGGATCTTCTTCGTCGGCGCGCGGCTCGGGGTTCTCGCAAGAGCCGGGTCACCTTCACCGACCTGGCGGACCGGTTGGAGCTACCCAGGTCAACCGTGCACACCTACGTGGCGGCCAGGACATTGCCGCCAGTGGAGGTGCTGGACCGCATCGTGATCGAGCTCGGCGCTTCACCGGCCGAACAGTCGCTGTGGGGCGAGGCCTGGTACCGAATCGCTGGCCACCTGCACGAGCGGCGACACCCCGGGCCAACGAAGCTGTCCTCCCCGCCAAGGCAGCTGCCCCCGGACGTTGCCGACTTCACGGGCCGGCAGGAGGCGCTGGCGGCCCTGGACAGCGTGCTGACGAGACACGGCACGGTGGTGGTCTCGGCCGTCGCGGGCATGGCGGGCGTCGGGAAGACGGCGCTCGCCGTGCACTGGGCGCACCGGGTGGCGGACCGGTTCCCCGACGGCCAGCTGTACGTGAACCTCCACGGGTACGACGTGCGCGAGCCCCGACGGCCGGCGGACGTTCTCGGCGGCTTCCTTCGCGCGCTCGGCGTCCCGGGGGACAACCTGCCGCAGGACGTCGAGGAGCGCACCGCGCGGTTCCGCACGGCTCTTGCCGGCCGGCGCGTGCTGGTGTTGCTGGACAACGCTGGAAACGCCGAACAGGTACGCGACCTGCTACCCGCCACGCCCGGCTGCCTGGTGGTGATCACCAGCCGGGATGCGCTGGCCGGTCTCGTGGCCAGGGACGGCGCCCGGCGGGTGGACCTCGACCTTCTGCCCGAGCAGGACTGCCTGCAACTCCTGCGCACACTGCTCGGCCCGCGGGTGGACGCCGACCCGGACGCGGCGGGCGAACTGACCCGGCGCTGCGCACGCCTGCCTCTGGCGCTGCGTGTCGCCGCGGAACTCGTACGGGACCGGGAGACGCTCGCGGGGGTGGCCGCCGATCTCGGGGACGCGCAGCGGCGGCTCGACCTCCTCGACGCGGGCGGTGACGTGTGGAGCGCGGTCCGCACCGTGTTCGCCTGGTCCTACCGGCAGCTGCCCGACCGGGCCGCCGAGCTGTTCCGGCTGTTTCCCGCCAACCCCGGGCCGGACCTGGACGTCTACGGCGTCGCCGCGCTGGTCGCCGCGGACGTCCGCGAGGCCACCGCGCTGCTGGCGGTACTCCGGCGCGCGCACCTGGTGACAGTCCACCGGCCGGGCAGGTACGCGATGCACGACCTGTTGCGCGACTACGCAGCCGAGCTGGCGGCCGCGGGCCGTGCCGAGGCGCTGGACCGGTTGCTGGACCATTACCAGTTCTGCGCCACGACAGCCATGGACACCTGCTACCCCTCCGAACGAGACCGCAGGCCGCGGGTGAGCGCGCCGGACACACCGGCGCCCCCGCTGAGCCGCCCGGACGAGGCCAAGGCTTGGCTGGACGCCGAACGGGACAACCTGGTGGGCACGGTCGTGCACGCCGCGCAGCAGGGGGAACCGGCCAGGGCCTGCCTGCTGGCCGCGACGCTGTGGCGATACCTGGACAGCGGCAGCCACCACGACCAGGCGTTGACGGTCCACAACCACGCTCTGGTAGCCGCGCGAGCGGCGGCCAACGGACCCGCCGAGGCAACGGCACTGCGCAACTTGAGCACCGTGTGGCGCAACATCGGCGACTATGAACAGTCGCTGGCACATGCCCGCGCCTCTCTCGCCGTGTGGCGCCAGGTGGGTGACGAGGCCGGCGAGGCGGCCGCACTCAACAGCATCGCCATCGTTTCCGGCCAGCTCGCCCGGTTCACCGAGGCCTTCGAGCACTATGAACGCGCGCTGGCCATACGCCGCCGCCTCGGTGACCGCCGCGCCGAGGCGGCCGTGTTGCTCAACATGGCGTACTGCCGCATGGAGGCGGGCTGGTACGAACACGTCCAGGAATACCTGGAGTCGGCCCGCGCACTGTTCCAGGAGGTCGGCGACCGCCTCGGTGAGGTGCACGCCGAGTACAACCTGGGCTCCCTGCACCGAAGGCTGGCGCGCTACCCCCAGGCGATCGACCATCACAGGCGGTGCCTGACGGCGTACCGGGAGATGGGTCAGTGGGACTGCGAGGCCCGTGCGCAGAACAGCCTGGCGCTCGACCACACCCAAGCGGACCGGCCCGAGGAGGCCGTGCATTGGCACCAACAGGCGCTGGACAGCGCGGTCGAGCACCGAAACCGCGGCGTGCAGGTGGACATCCTCAACGCCTACGGCGACACCCTGTGCGCCGCTGGCCGGACAGCCGAGGCGCGCGCCAAACACCGTGCGGCGAGCATCCTGGCCGAGGAACTGGGCAACAAACTCGCCCACGCACACGCGCTGGCCGGTATCGCGAAGACATTCGAAGCCGATGGCGAGACGGAGGAGGCGGTGCGCCGGCGGCAGGAAGCAGACACGCTGTTCGCCGAACTCGGCGTCACCGACCCCGGCCACGTCCCCCCGGTCCACGCCGGGCGGCAGGCAGAATCCGCGGCGCCCCTGCGACTCATCGGCGTCGGCCGCACGTCGACCGGGGTGCGGTCCGTCAGTCAGGCGGCGGCGCCGGCTGACCTACCGTCCACTTCGGACGGAGAGCGCCGGCCTACGAGCGTGGGCCCCGCCATCCCAGTCCGGTCCCGTGGCCGTCGTGACGACGAACACCGCCATGATTCGGCACGGTAGCCGCCGCGTGCTGTGTCGTCGCCCGGTGCCCTCCGGGGCCGTGACAGTCGCGGACGACCGACCGGCCCCGGTCAAACCCGCCGGGTTCGGTGCCCGGACGGCATGGTGCTTCAATCAGGCGGTGCCCGCCGACACCGAACCTGTCAAGGTCGTGACCGCCCACCGCGAGATCGCGGCCAGCGCCGAAGAGATCTTCGAGCTGATCGCGGACCCGTCGCAACAGCCGCGGTGGGACGGCAACGACAATCTCGCCGAAGCTCCCACCGGCCAGCGCGTCCGAGGCACGGGGGAGACGTTCACGATGACGCTCACCCGAGGCAGCGTCCGGGACAACCACGTGGTGGAGTTCGAGGAGGGCCGGCGCATCGCCTGGCGCCCGTCGGAACCGGGTCGCGAGCCGCCCGGGCACCTGTGGCGGTGGGAGCTTGAACCCCTCGGCGCGGCACGTACCAGGGTCACCCACACCTACGACTGGTCCCGCCTGACCGACCCGAAACGCCTCGACCGCGCCCGCGCCACGACCCGGGACAAGCTCCGTGCCTCCCTCGACCGGCTCGCCGAACTCGCCGAATCGTGACCGGCGCAGCCGATCAGCACTCCACGACGGCGAGCCGGGGCGGCGTGCCCGCTGCCCGGTCAGCAATGCCAACACCGTTCGGGCCATCGAAGCCGCGCGGTGTGACCGGCGCCAGGCCCGCTCCTGCTGGGCTGGGGGAGCGGGCCCGCACCGGTGACCGCTTGCCTGCGGGTGCGGTTCACACCGCCGGTTCGACAACGGCGCTACCACGATTCTGACTGGACTCCGGGCGTGCGGACAGTCCGGCCGCGACACCGACCGACCATGGCCATTACGGTGTCCGTGATGAGGCTGGAGATGATGACCGCGGATGATGTCGAACTGCGGCTGCGGACGGAGACCGACCCGGTGATGATGGCTGAGCTGGGTGGACCCCGGTCGCCGGCAGACATTGAGCGCTCGCACGCGAGGTCGCTGGCTGTGGCCGCCGAGGGCCGGTGCTGGCCGCTCAAGGTGATCCCGGACGGTTCGACCTCGACCGCAGGCGTGGTTGAGGTTTTTGAGTCCTCCCATGTAGGCGAGACGATCTACGAGATCGGGTGGGTGGTCTTTCCCGAGTTTCAGAACCGGGGAGTCGCCAGTCAGGCCGTTCGGGCGGTGCTGGGCAAAGCGCGGGCGGAGCGGACGTTCGGCCGGATCCACGCCTTCCCCGCAGTGACGAACGGCCCGTCCAACAAGATCTGCGAGAAGAACGGGTTCGCGCATCTGGGAGAGTGCGAGTTCCGGTTCGGCGGACGCCTCCTACGCAGCAACCACTGGCAGATCGAGCTTTTCTGAGGTTCCGAGCCACGCTGCCGGCGCTCGGCGGCCGCGCGGATGCGGCTGACCACAGCCGGCGGTCACCTGACCTCGTGCACGTCCACCACCAATGACGCTTGCTGATTCACCTGTTGTCAGGTGGCCAGGTGTACCCGTTGGCGCCGAGGAAACTCACACGGGTGTGGCGATCCGGAAATGGCCGTAGCGCGCGCTGCCGGAGAGGATGTCCCGTTCCAGGCGCCGTAGTTCCCAGCTCGGCTCGACGCCCAACTCGCTGACGAACAGCGTCCGTGTGTTCCGGTACTCGCGCAGCGCATCGGTCTGCCGCCCGGTCTGGCACAGGGCGATCATCAGCTCGCCGCGCAGCCGTTCCCGGAACGGGTAGCGCTCGACGAGCGCCGTCAGGTCGGCGACGATGTCCGCCGACCGGGACAGCTCGATCTGCAGCTCGAAGTAGTCCTCGGCGGCGGCGATTCGCCGCTCGGCGAGCTGCGCGGCGATCGACCGGATCCGGTCGCTGTCCACACCCGCGAACGGTTCACCCCGCCACAGCGCCAGCGCGTCGGCGAGGAACCTGCTCGCCTCGTGCGGCCGATGCGCCGACATCAGCGACCGGCCCTTGCCCACCAACTCGTCGAATATCTGCAGATCCAGCTCACCGGGGCTGACCCGCGCCAGGTAGCCGGGCGGCTCGGTCTCCAGCAGCCGGTGCAGGCCGCTGCGGACCAGCCGCTTGCGGATGCCGGACACGCAGATGTGCACCTGGCTGCGTGCCGTGGCCGGTGGCGTGGCCCCCCACAGCGCGTCGATCAGCGACTCGATCGGCACCACCCGGTTGGCGTTCCAGATCAGGGTCGCCAGCACCACCTGCTGCCGGCGCGCGGTAATCCGGATCGTTCCCCTCGCCCCATACAGCTCCAACTGGCCGAGTACCGAGATCTTCATGCGCTCCCCATTCCGCCGCGTTCCGTGGAGGGAAGGCGCACAAACAAACGGCCCGGGTACGGGATCCCGCCACACCTCCCACGTGGCCGGGTCCATCCCCGCCGCCACCCGGCCCGGTACAGATCGTCTACGCGGTGGCCCTCATATCGCTCTCGGATCGCTCTCAGCACTACCGTGCGAGCCGGTATACCGGCCAACGCGCATCGCCGGCCACCGCGCGAGGGACAGGATCGGCCCGAGGCCGGGTGAGCTCTGGCCGTTGATCCGATCGAGCGTGGCCGTGGCGAAGGCCACCGCGGTGGCGTCGCTCATCGCGGCGCCGCGGTCGGTGGCCTCCGCCAGCCGCACGGGGCCGAGTCGCCGGGCGAGCTCGACGGCGTTGGCCCGCAGCCGCGCGGCCTCGACGCCGACCGGTTCGACCGCCGTCTTGCTCGCCAGCAGCGCACCCCGGATCGTGGCCGCGGCCTCGTCCTCGCCGAGCCGGATGAGCAGATCAATCGCGTTGCACAAGGCGACCCACTGCTGCGCCCAATGACTCTCCCGGCACCAGTAACCGATGACCTCGGCGGCGAACTGGGCAGCCTGCCGCGGATCGCTGTGGCGGGTCAGGATGCCGGTGGCGACGCTGAGCGCCACCCCTGGCACGTAGGTGTTGCCGCCCGCGCTCGCCACGAGATAGGCCTGCTCGAGCAGGTTGAACGCCCGCATCGGCTCGTGGTCCTGCAACACGACGCCAAGGGCGTAGTCGGCCCAGGCCGTCGCGGTTGGATTGCGCGTCTCGGCCGCCAGGTGCTTGGCCCGCCGGGCGAGCCGGATGGCGGGCGGCTCGGCTCCCCGGTATGCGTGCTGCAGGGCGCCGCTCGCGGTGACGTAGGCGACGCACTGGGTGTCGCCGACCGCGCCGGCCAGTCTGGCCACCGTGGCGTAGAGGTGCGCGGCCTCGGTGAGCCGTCCCTGGAACGACGCCACCCTGGCCAGTACCCACAGCGGGTAGCGGCGGCGCGGATCGTCCCGGTCCGGGACGGTCCGCAGCCCACGCAACGCGTACTCGGTCGCGCCGGTGAGATCGCCCCGGCGGGCCGCGCCGGCCGCGGCAACCGCGAGCGCCTCGGCGAGCCCCTGGTCGTCCGTCTCGTCGCCGGCGGCCGCGACCGCCCGCTCAGCCCAGCTGTACAGCTCGGACGGCCCGTGCGACCAGGTGTAACGCAGCAGCGCCGCGGAGATCCGCAGCGCCGTGGCCGGCTCGTTGGTCAGCGCCCAGATGTGCGCGCTGCGCAGGTCGTCGAGCATCTGGTGGATCCGCTCGGCGCAGTGCGCCTCGTCCGGCCCGATGAGGCCTGCGACCGTGGACTCGGCCACGTGCAGGCAGTACGACAGGTGCCTACGCCGCGCGGCCGCGATCTGCCGGGTCCGTTCCAGCCGCTCCCGCCCGTAGATCCGCAGCGTTTCGAGCATCGTGAACCGGCTCGGCGAGCCGTCGGTGTCGGCCACCAACATGGACTTGTGCACCAGGCCGGTGACCGCGTCCACCACCTCGGCCGGTTCGGTCTCCTCGTCGCCCGCGATGGCCACGGCGTCGTCCAGCGTGAACGCGCCGACCAGCACGCTCAGCCGGTCGAACACCTGCCGCTCGGGTGGCTCGAGCAGGTGGTAGGACCAGTCGACCACGGTGCCGAGGGTGCTGTGCCGGGTCTCTCGAACCCGCCTCGTGCTGTGCAGGAAATGCAGCCGGCGCTCCAGCCGCCCGGCGATCTCGTGGACCGACATCGACCGCAGGCGGGTCGCGGCCAGCTCGATGGCCAGCGGAAGCCCGTCCAGCCGCCGGCAGATCTCCACGATCCCGGTCACATTGTGCTCGCCGAGGGTGAAGGTGGCGGTGGCGGCGGTAGCCCGGTCGACGAACAGGGCCACGGACGGCACGGCCGCTGCCCGAGCCGGGGTCAGCGGTTCGGTCGCGGACGGGAGCGCGAGCGGCTGCACGGGCAGGACCTGCTCGCCGTCGACGCCGAGCGGCTCCCGGCTGGTGGCCAGCACGGTCACCTCGGGGCACCCCCTGGCCAACTCGTCGACCAGGCTTGCCGCCGCCTCGAGCACGTGCTCGCAGTTGTCGATCAGCAGCAACGCGCGCCGGGACCGGAGGAACTCGACGAGCGCGTCAGTCACGCTCAGTCCCCGCGGTTCCTGCACCCCCAGCGTGGTCGCCAGGACATCGGGAACCAGCCAGCCGTGCCGCACGGCGGCCAGCTCGCACACCCAGACACCGTGCGGAAAGTCCGTCTGCGCATTCGCGGCCACCCGGAGCGCGAGCCGGGTCTTGCCGACCCCGCCGACCCCCGTCATGGTGACCACCCGGTGCCGCGTCAGCGTGGCCAGGGCGATGTCGACATCCGCGGTCCGGCCGACCAGCGCGCTCAGTTCGAGGCGGAGGTTGCCGACCGGGTCGCGCCGGGGCGGCTCGTGCACCACCGTTGTCTCCCGCGGCTGGACGGCCGCGCGGTCCAGGCTCGCGTCGCCGCGCAGGATGCGCTGGTGGCGCTGGCGCAGCGCGGGCGAGGGCTCCAGGCCCAGTTGGTCGACGAGCTGGTCGCGGAACACCCGGTACACGGCCAGCGCGTCGGCCTGCCGCCCGGCCCGGTACAGCGCGACCATCTGCAGCCCACGGGGCCGTTCGCGCAGGGGATGCTCGGCCACGAACGCGTCGATGTCACCGATGAGCTCGGCGTGCCGGCCCATCGCCAGGCAGGCCTCGAACCACTCCTCCTTCGCCACCAGGCGCAACTCCTCAAGCCGCATCGCCTCGTAACGGCAGAACTCCTCGCCCGCGAACTCAGCGAATGCCGCACCGCGCCACAACTCCAGCGCCTCGCCGAGACGCGTGGCAACCCGGTCGGGCCGCTCGGGCTCGGCGACCGCCTGGATCACGATTCGTTCGAAGCGGGCCGCGTCCAACGAGTCCGCATCGACTCGCAGCAGGTAGCCGGGCGGCTCGGTGACCAGTGCCGCGGAGCCGCCGGGCGCGCACTCGTCCAGGGCCGCGCGCAGCCGCCAGACCTGCGTGTGCAGGTTCCGCTGCCTGGCCGCCGCCGGCACGTCCTCCGCCCAGAGGACGTGGACCAGGCGGTCGGCCGACACCACCGTGTTCGCCTGGACCAGCAGCGCCGCCACCAACCGGCGTTGCAGCACGCCGGTCAACCGGGCGGGCACCCCGTCGTGCGCCACGGTGAGCGGCCCGAGCACGGTGAACCGCATCAACTCCCCACTTCCGACCGCCAACCGGGTCCGAGTTCCCCCTCAATGGCTTGGGGTGCGAGCCTCGCGCTCCGCCACGGACCGGCCTTTACATTTTCGGAAGAAAGCCCGACAAATCGCCCGGCCGCACGCAGAATGGTCACCCGCCGAACCTGAGAATGGCCGATGCCCCGCCCCATGATGCGACGATATCGCCCCGCGATCCAGCCGGCCGGACCAAATGGGCGAACGAAGGGGCATCCGGCGCCGCTGCCGGACCCGGGGTCACGAAAAGTGAGCGTGCTGCCCGGGTTGGCGGGCTACTTTCCCCGTTCGCCAGGCAGCCGCCGACGATGACCCGCCATGACGGTGTGGCGTGCTCGCCCCGGCGTCGCGAATGTGACCGGCAACGATATTCCCGCAGGCTGGTGGGCCTACGGGAATTATTACGATTGTCGCCGCCGTTATCGAGAACGATTCGAACCGATGGGTCACCGGGCCGCGGAGTCGATCAACTTGATATCGCGTCGCCGTCAGCTCTCCTGCCCTGCTGGACCGACCAGGTTGGCGGCTCGGAACCGGGGGCATGGGCCTGGTTGGCGACTTTCGACCACAGTCGCATCAGCTGGGACAGCGTCTGGGCCCACGTCGGTGCGGCCTGCTGGTTGTTCACCAGTTCGGCGGCGCGTCGGCGGCGCTCTTCTGGGTTGCGGCAGAGGCGGATGACGTGCGCGGCGAACGACCCGGCGTCGTCGGCGACGCACATGGCCGCGCGCAGCGGCTCCGGGACACCGGTACCGCCAATGGTCGTCGACACGACCAGCCGGGCTCGCCGGATCGCCTCGATCGTCTTCACCTTGACCCCGCCGCCGATGCGCAGCGGGATCAACACCACGTCCGCGGCATCCAGCTCGGCGTCGAGGTCGGCGATGTAGCCCGCGACCAGTGCGCCATGGCACGACCCGCCGAGGCGGGCCAGCTCCGCCGGCAGATTGACGCCGCCGAGCACGAGGATGGCATCCCGGATCTCCTGGCGGATGCGGGGAAACACCTCGCGGGCCAGCCAGCGGAAGGCGTCGCGATTGGGGGCGTAGTCATAGTCCGCGACGAACAGCAGCCGGGGTGCGGTGAGCATCCCGCCGGGATCCGGCCTGGGCCGAGTGGCGCTCCGCACGTGGTCCCAGCCGTTGGTGATGAGCTGCGGCACCACCGACGGGTCGCGGGCGAGCACCACCGCCTTGTCCTCGGGGCTCAGCGTGACCACGGCGCCGGCCCGCCGCCACGCCCGCAACTCCCGCTCGCGCAACCCGACGATGTCGGCGGCGGTGACCGGTTCGCCGAGCGCGGCCCGCTGCTCCAGCAACTGCGACTCGATGTTCTGCTCGACCAGGATGGTGCGGTCGTGCAGCTCGGGTGGGACCACGTCGAGCAGGTAGTGGCCCTCGATGTGTACGACGTCGTATCCGCCGTCGCGCGACGCGTGCTCGCGGACGAGGTCGAAGGCTGGCCGGCAGGTCCTTGCCGGCGCGGGTCCCGGGGTGGACTCGTCGACGAAGACGTGCGTCGTCAGCCCCGGCAGCACTGGAATGGCCTGGCAGTCCCTGGCCACGTCTTCGGCGGGTGCGACGACGACGAGATCGACCGGCGATTCCCGCAGCGCGTGCAGCAGCACCTTCATGCACCGGGTGCGCCCACCCCCGATCGTCGGCCACAGCATGTCGTGGGACACGAAGAGCGCACGTGAACGACGGTTTTCGCGGCCGGCGCGAGGGTGGCCCGGAGCTTGTGGCCGGGCGGGTCTGGTGGTGTGCGGCGCGATCGGGCCGTCGGCGGGGGGACGCCCTGAGTTGCTGGACAGGACCGGGGCCTGTCGCCAGGCGGCTTCGTCGTGTACGTGCGGTGGGGCGGCAGCGGCGCGAACGTAGACATCGGGCGTGTGCACGTCGGTGCGGTCGCCGATCAGGTCGAGGAATGCGCGGTGCAGGTTCTGCGCCGGTGATTCGGTGGCATGGTAGCCCGTGAGCCGGTGGTGACCGTCCGTGCCGGGTTCGGCGAAGACGCCGCCCTGTTCGCCGACCAGGTCCGTCCACAGTCGGCGGACGGCGGGCAGGTTGACCCAGCCCCGGTGTCTGCGTACCCAGCCCGCGCCCCGCGAGGGCGGCGTGACCTTCGCCGAGGCGGTGATCTCCTCGGGAGTGAGATCCCGGTCTGCCGCGGTGATGACCAGTGCTTCGATCGCGTGCAGGATCTCGTGCATGGCGCGGACCGGTACGTAGTGGGTGTCGCACGTGAGCTCCAACTCGATCGAGTCCGGCGCCTCGTCCATGGCGTGGAGGTGCAACCGCGTGTCGATCCTGGGGTGGCTGCCCAGGAACACGATTCGGGTGTGCTCGCGCAGGGTGGTGAGGTCCGTGGTGCCCTGGCGAGCCGTTGCGGTGCGCTCGCGTCGGTCGTTGAAGTGGCAGCCAAGGTCGATGTGCGCCCCGCGGGTGTGCTCGACCTCTCGGCGGACGGCCCGCGCATGGGCTGGCCGGTAGAGCCCGTGTTGGTAGGCGTCGAGCGCGGCGGTGAAGACCCGCCGGATCGCGGTGTCGAAACTCAGGTCGCGCAGGTCGACGTGGAGTGGGGAATCCCAGCAGAGATAACCGGCCATCCGCGCGTTGTCCCGGATCAGCCGGTTGGACACCAGGACCTGGACCAGCGCCTCGTCGTGGCCGGTGTAACCGCCGAACACCTCGGACATCGCGGTCAGCAACACCGCGCTGCTGCTGACGTGAAGCCGTTGCGCCACAACCGGCAGCGCGACGGCCAACGCTCGGGATCGCAGCTGCAGCGTCCAGAACCGGTCCGCCTCCTGCTTGGCGGGGGCGAAGTCGAACAGGGTCGGCGGGGCCGCGTGGAGCAGGTCACGCCAGCGCCGCAGCGCGGCGTCGCTCACCGCCCGCCCCTTGGGCGAGGCCTCGAACGCCGCCTGGTCCAGCGGTTCCCACCCGTCGTGTGGTGGCAGTTGCGCGGCCGGGTCCGCCAGGAACGCCGTGAGCGACTCCTCGACGACGCGCCAGCCGTAGAGGTCGAGGGCCATGTGGTTGACGGCCAGGACAAGCGACCTTGGCGCCCCGCCCTGCAGCACCACCGCCACCCGTAGCGGCCACTCCGTCGCCGAGTCGATGTCCGACCGGCCCAGAACCGCGGCCACCTCCTTGCGGACGCGGTCGAGGCCGCCCGGCGGGGCGACGTACACGGCGACCGGGACGACGCCGTCGCCCGCCACGACCTGAAGCAACTCCTCGCCCCGGCGGAGGTAGGTGGTCCGCAGCGTGTCGTACCGCGCCACGGTGCGCCGTAGCGCGGCGCAGACCCCGTCCAGCGTGACCCCGTCCGGCACCACGACGGTCCACACCATGTTGAAGAAGGCGCGGTCGTTGCCCATCCAGTCGATGACCCCCCACATCGCCCACTGGCCGTGGGTCGCGGGACCGGTCGCCGTGCGGCATCCACTCACCCGGACGGACAGTTCGCGGGTTGGTTCCATGGCTGAGTGCTCCTCGCGCACGTCGCTGGGGTTCGCGGCCGCGATGGGTGAGCGCCGCCCGACGTCCGCGGACGGGCACCGGTCGGCTGGTCACATGGCCTTGGGTCGCGTCTGGCCCTCGATCGCCTCCGCGAGGCCGTGCCAGGCGGTGGCGTAGCCGCGAGCCAGTTCCGCGATGAGGTTGGCGCAGTGCGATGGAACGGCTGTGACGACCCAGGTCTTGTCATCCGGGCTGACCGCGTGCAGGTCGAACCACCGGAGCAGGCGGCGTCCCGCGTCGCTGAACTTCAGTGCTGGATCCTGCTTCAGGCCTTGGAGGGTGGCGAGCAGGTTCGTCAACGCGACCTGGTCCACGGGCTTGCGGTTCGCCTCGTGCTCTGCCGTCCCCCGCTGGTTGTTCCGTCCGGCGCGCTGCTTGGCCGGTACCGGATCCATTCCGCACCGCATGCGGTCGCGTACATCGCGCGCGGTGCCGACGGCGATGCCGGCGCTTCTGGCGACCTCATGGAGCGAGGCGTGCGGGCGCGCGGCGAGCAACTCGCTCGCTCTGATGCGCCCCTGGCTCGGGTCTACCGGGCGGGCTCGGCCGTCGCGCCCAACTCGCGACGTGAGATGCCGCGACGTGCCCGACTGCCGGCGAATCAGGCTGATCGAGTCGGGTGACAGTCCCACGGCTTCCGCGATGGCGCGATCAGACCACTCGGGGCGCTGGACGAGCACTCGTGCGGCGGCGGCACGCCGGTCCGCCAATGACAGCGGGAGACCGTGCGCGAGATTGGCGCGAACCGCCTCCAGAAACGCGCTCTCCTCGGTACCGTCGAAAAACTGTACGGCGATCTCGTCGTCCCCACGCAATTGCGCCACGCGCAACCGGTGCACGCCATCCACGACCCGCATCGTCTGCCGGTGCACCAAAATGGGCGGCAACTCGGCCGCGGACCCTAACAGCAGCCGGATGTGTTCGGGGTCCTCCCCGTCGACGCGTGGCGAGGCGGCGACTTGGAGAAGACGGATCGGGACCAGTGTGCGTTGTTCGACATTTTCGGGTGACGATGCGGTCGCGATGGTCCGCAGACGATCGGACGGTTTACCAGAAGCGAGGTCCTTCGGCACTTGTTCAGCCCCCGGGGTTGCAACGGCGACATAGCCAGGTCACGGTTATTGCGCGACGCTCCACGCGCACGACCTGAGGTAACGGCTTCGATAGTTTTCGTGGTTCAGCGCGACCGTTTGCGCACTCCCATATTTCGCCCGGTCACGCCGTACCGCGTCAAAGGCTAACGCTCTACACGGTAGGTGATCCATCTTCGGCCGGACAAGTGCGTAAATTGATAGCCGGCTGATAGCCGGCTGGACTACAAGTGGCGGCAACGGCCACCATCGAGCGCCGGTGGACGCGCCGGGACATTTCATCGGTCCAGTTCACCCGCGATGAACCGCTCCACCGCTGCCCGCGCGGTGTCGTCGTCGTACTGCACCGGCGGGGACTTCATGAAGTAGGACGACGCGGAGCGGATCGGACCGCCGATCCCGCGATCCAGAGCGATCTTCGCCGCACGTACCGCGTCGATGACGATGCCGGCGGAGTTCGGCGAGTCCCATACCTCGAGCTTGTACTCCAGACTCAGCGGTACGTCGCCGAACGCCCGGCCCTCCAGCCGCACGTAGGCCCACTTGCGGTCGTCGAGCCATGCCACATGGTCCGACGGGCCGATGTGCACGTTGCGTTTGCCGAGGTCCCGATCGACCTGAGAAGTGACCGACTGTGTCTTGGAGACCCTCTTGGACTCCAGTCGTTCGAGCTCCTTCATGTTCAGGAAGTCCATGTTCCCGCCCACGTTGAGTTGCATGGTGCGGTCGAGGTGAACGCCCCGGTCCTCGAACAGCCTGGCCAGCACGCGGTGCGTGATGGTGGCGCCGACCTGCGACTTGATGTCGTCGCCAATGATCGGCACGCGCGCGGCGCGGAACTTCTGGGCCCACGCCGGGTCGGAGGCGATGAATACCGGCAGCGCGTTGACGAACGCCACGCCGGCGTCGATGGCGGCCTGCGCGTAGAACCGATCCGCCTCCTCCGAGCCAACCGGCAGGTAGGACACCAACACGTCGGCGGCCGAGGCACGCAGCGCCTGGGTCACGTCCACCGGCTGCTGGTCGGACTCTTCGATGGTCTGCCGGTAGAACCGGCCGAGGCCGTCGAAGGTGGGCCCGCGCTGCACGGCGACGCCCAGCGGTGGCACGTCGGCGATCGTTATCGTGTTGTTCTCGCTCGCCCCGATGGCCTCGGCCAGGTCGGCGCCGACCTTCTTGGCGTCCACGTCGAAGGCGGCGACGAACTCGATGTCACGTACGTGGTACTCGCCGAACTCGACGTGCATCAAGCCGGGCACCTTGATGTGCTTGTCGGCATCGCGGTAGTAATGGACACCCTGTACCAGCGATGCCGCGCAATTTCCGACGCCGACGATCGCCACTCGGACTTTGGCCGGATTTTCCCGAATAACGTCGTGGTTCATTGTTCTCCATTTGTCGTGCCTACGGGTTGCGCCAGCCGGCGAGAATGACCTCGCCAATAGGGCGAGCGGTGCTCGATGCCGCAGCCGGAGTGCCGCGAAGTGTCGGCCGGGCGTTGTGACCGATCGGTTCGTCGAACTGGGGACACGGCGTGCCAAAACGGGGCTTGGTGCTTCCCCGGGAAACTCTGTACCGCGGTGTCGATGCGGGTCAAGCTCAGCGGCGGCGCTTGGCACGGGTGTGGCGTGCAACTGTGCGTGCCCGACAGTTGCACCCACTCGTTTTTCCGGCATCTTTGATGTCGTGCCGTTCGTCATGGGGTGGTGATTGGTGCTCGCGGTCGTGGATTCGTCAATTCCGGAAAGGCGTGCCGAGGGTGGGCGCCCGCGCGTCCGGCCGTGCCCGGCCGTGTCCGCTCCACCAGGAAAGGATCAAGAAAGCGTGACAACATCCAGGAAACACGTCCGTACCGCTCGACCGTCACCGGCCGGCCGGCTCGCGGTGGACGGCGGCATCCCGGTCCGGTCGGCGCACTGCCGTTGGCCGACCTGGCCGGTCCCGCCGGCCGGCGCCGGTCCGCTGCTGGACCAGGTGCTGCACGGCGGGCGCTGGGCGATCACCAGCCGGGCCGGCGGTGAACTGTTCGAGCGCCGGTTCTCCCGCAGGTTCGCCGAATACGTTGGTACCCGGCACTGTGTGCCGGTCGACCACGGATCCAGCGCGCTGGTCGTGGCGCTGGAAGCGTTGAGCCTGAATTACGGCGACGTCGTGCTGGTCCCGGCGCTGACGTGGGTGGCAAGCGCCAGCGCCGTGCTGCGTGCCGGCCTGCTGCCGGTGCTCGTCGACGTCGACCCGGACACCGGCTGCGTCGCCCCGGACACGCTGGACTTCCAGGTCGAGCCGAGGGCGGTGCTCGCGGTCCACTGGTCGTGCGCGATGGCCGACATTCCCGCGATCCAGCGGGCGGCGCCCGGGGGCGTCACGATCGTGGAGGACGCGGCACAGGCACACGGCGCGCAATGGCTCGGCCGGTCGGCGGGCTCGCTGGGCCGCCTCGGCTGCTTCAGCATGCAGCAGTCCAAAGTGCTCGCCGCCGGCGAGGGCGGCGCCGTTGTGACCGACGACGACGCCCTGGCGTCGGTGGTTCAGGAGCTCCGGGCCGACTCGCGTCGCTACACCACGGCCGGCAGCGCAGCGCAGGGCCTGGAACTGGAGGAGAGCGCCACCGTGCTGGGCGCGAACTTCTGCCTCGACGAGTTCAGCGCGGCGCTGCTCTGCGCGCAGCTCAACGATCTTGATGCCCAGCACGAGGTGCGCAATCGCAACTACGCGCTGTTGCGCGCTCGGCTCGAGGACATCCCCGGTGTCCGGTTGCCGCGCCATCACCCGGACCAGACCCGGCTGTCGATCTACGAGCTGCCCATCGTGTTCGACCCACTGCCCGACGGGATGACCAACGGCGACGTCGCGGCCGCGTTGAGCGCCGAGCTGCACACCCTTTTCTATCCGCCCCGCGAGCCGTTGAACCGCAGCAGGCTCCTGCGGCCGTGGACCAAGCCGACCCTGGCGCCGCTGGCCGAGCGGTTCGTCGCGGAGCACCGCGACCGCGTCTACCCGAATGCGGAGTATCTGGTCGGGCACGCCGTGCTGACGCACCACAGCACACTGCTGGGGTCCGAGCAGGACGTGGCGGACCTTGCCGAGGCGGTCGCGAAGGTGGTGTTCAGCCGCTCATGACGGTCCCTGCCAAGGACGGGCGGCCGGAGCGGCACCAGGACGGCGGCCGGGCCTGGTCCGTCGTGTTCGACCTCGACGGCACGGTGCTGCGGCCGGGATGCGCCCTCCAACGCGCCCACATGCGCACGATGGCCGAGGCGGTCGAGGCGGAGACCGGCATCCGGGCCGAGTTCCGGCACCAGGGTGGCGACCTGTTCGTCTTCGATCACAGCCTGTCCGGCTACACCGACGCGGGCACCGTCGCGCTGCTGCTCGAACTCGGCGGGACGCCAGGGGACCGGGTCGCGGGCCTGGTGGATCGGGTCGTCGCCGCGATGTGCCGCCGGCTGACGGACGAGATGGCCGGTCTCGACGCACGGGACGACCTGCTGCCGGGGGTGGCGGAGCTGGTCGCGGAGCTGTGCTCGGCCGGGGCCGTCATCGGCTTGTCGACCGGCAATGCCCGCCGCGTGGCGGCCTGCAAGGTGCGGGCGGTTGGTCTGGACTGCCTCGCCGCACACGGCGCGTTCGGCGACCGGCACCGCGACCGCGTGGACATCGTGCGCGACGCGGTGGCGAGCGTTCAAGCCGCGGCCGAGGCGTTGTCGCGCACGCTGCACCTGCGGGACATCACCTTGGTCGGTGACACCCCGAGCGACGTGCTCGCGGCCCGTGCCGCGGGGGTGCGGTCGCTGGCGGTGAGCACCGGTGCCGCCGCACCCGAGCGGCTCCGCGGCGTCCGCCCCGACCTGCTGTTCCGGTCGCTGGCGGGGATGGGGGTCGCGGACCTCGTCGCGGCGCCGGTGGGATCGGGAGCCCTGGATCCGCACCAGACCGGGTGACACCGCGATGAGGGGGACTCGATGTACTACCGGAGCCGGTCGGAAACGTGGACGTGGTGAGCGAAGCGGTTGAGCGCGACCGAAGATCCGATGCGCTCTGGCGCGACCGGGACTTCCGCCGGCTGTGGATCGGCTACACGGCCTCCCAACTGGGCACCCAGAGCAGCCAGCTCACACTGCCGCTCGTCGCCGTCGTGGCGCTCGGCGTCGAGGCGGACCAGGTGGGCCTGCTGCGCGCCGTGCAGCAGGTGCCGATCCTGCTGTTCTCCCTGTTCGTGGGGGCCTGGGTGGACCGCTGGCGACGCCGCAATGTCCTGGTCGCCGCCGATTTGGCTCGCGCGATCACCCTGGCGGCGGTCCCCGCGGCCTACCTGCTCGGGGTGCTCGGGGTGGCGCCGCTCTACGTCGTCGGATTCCTCGTCGGCGTGTTCTCGGTGTTCTTCGACGTGGCGTATCAGGCCTACCTGCTCCGGCTGGTCGATAGAGACCGCCTGATGCGGGCCAACAGTGTCCTGGAGGGCAGCAGGTCGGCGGCGCAGATGGGCGGCCCGGCGCTCGGCGGCGGGTTGGTCTCGCTGCTCACCGCGCCGGTCGCGGTGCTGGCGAGCGCGCTGTTCTACCTGGTGTCGATCCTGTCGATCATGCGCATCCGCCGACCTGAGCCGGAGCCCGAGCCGGTGGATCGGGGCGTGGGCCTGCTCGGGCAGGTGCGTGCCGGACTTGGCGTCGTGGCGCGCGACCCGTCGTTGCGGGCGATCGCGGTCGTCTCGGGCAGCTACAACGTCGGGTTCGCCGCGTTCATCACGGTGTACCTGCTCTATCTGCCCCGGGAGCTGAACCTGTCCGGGGCGGCGGTTGGCCTGTGCATGGCGGCGCTCGGCCCCGGCGCGCTCGTGGGTTCGCTGCTCGCCGTGCGGCTGCCGGCGCGGTGGGGATACGGGGTGGTGGTGGTGGCCGCCGCGGTGATCGGCGACGGCGTGCTGCTCACCGTCGGCGCGCTGCGCGGTTCCGGTCCCGGCACGGTGGCGCAGCTGGTCGCGGTCAACCTCGTGTTCGGTGCGTTCACCCAGACGGTCAACGTCGTGGTGAACACCATCCGCCAGGCCGTCACCCCGGACGACTTCCAGGGGCGGGTGGCCGCCACGATCCGGTTCGGCGGGCTGGGTTTGACCCCGCTGGGCTCCCTGCTCGGTGGCTACCTGGGGCAGCACCTCGACCTGCGGCCGAGCGTCCTGCTCACGGCGGCGGCGCTGTGCCTCGGCCCGGTCCTCATGGTGCGGTCGCCGCTGGCCCGGATCGGACGGGATCTTCCGGCGCCGATCCGCCGCTGAACCCGCGCCGGTCGCGGGGCGGGAGCCCGATCGCTGGTGTCGCCCCTTCGGTGTACGAGGTGGAAAGGACGAACGATGTGCGGAATCGCGGGATGGATTGATTGGGAACGCGGCCTGGCGGGGCAGGAGCGGGTCATTTCGGCCATGACGGCCTCGCTGGCGCCGCGTGGTCCCGACGCACTGGAGGTGTGGCTGTCCGAGCGCGTCCTGCTGGGGCACAGCAGGCTGGCCGTGGTCGACATCGAAGGCGGCCGCCAGCCGATGCTGCGGACCGGGAGGGCCGGCCAGCCCGCGGTGGTCACGTTCAGCGGCGAGATCTACAACTTCCAGGAGTTGCGCGCGGAGCTGCGGGCGCACGGGTGGGCGTTCACGACGCGCTCGGACACCGAGGTGCTGTTGACCGCCTACCTCCAGTGGGGGCGTGAGTTCACCACGCGACTCAACGGCATGTACGCCTTCGCGATCTGGGATGCCGCGCGGCGGGAGCTGCTGCTGGTGCGAGACCGGCTCGGCATCAAGCCGCTGTTCTACGCCCAGGTGGGCCGCGGGCTCGTGTTCGGATCCGAGCCCAAGGCGCTGCTCGCGCACCCCGACGTGCACGCCGAGCTGGACCGGATCGGCATCGCCGAGCTGACCGTGCTGCCGCGGGCCAGGACGCCGGGCACCAGCGTGTACCGCGGCATCCACGAAGTACGGCCAGGGTGCACGGTCGTCGTCGACGAGCTCGGCGTCCGCGAGCACCGGTACTGGGAGCTGGAGGCCCGGCCACACACCGACGGGTTCGCGCTCACGGTCGACCGGGTGCGTGCTCTGCTGCGCGACATCGTGGCCAGGCAGGTCGTGGCGGACGTACCCGTCGGCACGCTGCTGTCCGGCGGCATCGACTCCAGCGTCATCACGGCCATGGCCGCTGGGGAGCTCGACGGACGGCTGACCAGCTTCTCGGTCAGCGTGCCGACAGCCGCTCCTGGCGCGGACTCGTGGCGGCCGAGCCAGGACGACCCGTTCGCGAAGCTGGTCGCCGAGAAGCTGGGCATCGAGCACGTCGTGACCACGATCGGCGTAGCCGATCTCATCGGCGGCATCGACCGTGGTCTCCTGGCCCGCGACGCACCTGGCTGGGGTGACCTCGACACGTCGATGTACCTGCTGTTCAGCGCGGTGCGCGAGCGATGCACCGTCGCACTGTCCGGGGAGAGCGCCGACGAGGTGTTCGGCGGCTACACCTGGCAACTCGATGACGACTACATCGCACATCCGTCCTTTCCCTGGATGCACGGCAGACGCCAGCCCGAGTTCCTGTTGCGCGACGACGTGCGCCGGGAGGTCGAGCCGGATCGATACGAGGCCGACCGCTACCACGAAGCCCTTGGCGAGGTGCCGAGGTTGCCGGGGGAGGAGCCGGCGCGTCGCCGGCAGCGCGAGGTCTTTCACCTGGGTCTGACCCGGTGGCTGGGCGCGTTGCTCGATCGGAAGGACCGGATGAGCATGGCCGTCGGCCTTGAGGTGCGCGTCCCGTTCGCGGACCATCGACTGGCCGAGTATCTGTTCAACGTCCCGGCGGAGCTGAAGACCTCGGGCGGAGTGTCCAAGGCGCTGCTGCGTAGGGCGAGTGCGGACCTGTTGCCGAGTGAGGTGGTGAACCGTCCCAAGAGTGCGTACCCGGCCAGCCGGGACGCCGAGTACCTGCGCCGCGTCCGGGACCAGGTGCTCGATCTCCTCGCCGAGCCGAACGCCCCCGTGTTCGACCTGCTTGACCGGGCGAGGGTCCGGGCGGTGGTGGCGGGCGACCTCGGTGACCTGCCGGGCCCGATCACCGCGGCGACGCCCGCGATCGGGCTGACCTATCTGCTGGAAATGGACCGGTGGCTGCGGCTGTACCGGGTGCGGATCGTGTCGTGACGGCCCTGGCGCGGCGCCCGCGGTCGCCGCGCCACCCGCTCGTCAACCGGAAAGGTTGTCGTGGACGAAGCCGAGTAGGTCGGCGATCCCGGCGTCGACGAACGCCCAGTCGTGCCCGCCGCGCCGTTCCCGGTACTCGAACGGAAGGCCGTGGGCCGACAGGGCGTCCCGCATGTTCCGGTTCATCGAGATCACCCGAGGATAGTCGGCAAGGCCCACGTCGAAGTGGAGTGCGAGGGACGCCGCGTCGGGCTCCCGCTCCCGCAACAGGCGGTAGGGGTCGTACCTGCGCCGCACGGCGCTGCCGACCGGTCCCCAGACCCGCTCGTGGTCAGCCGTGGTGGGCATCATCAGCCGCCGGTCGCCCCGATGCCGTTCGTACGGGTCACCGTGGCGAAGCGGCGCTTCGAAGGCGCCGCTGTTGCTGGCGGCCGCCGAGAACAGGTCGCTGTGCCTCAGCGCGTGGAAGAAGGCACCCGCCCCGCCCATCGAGAACCCCGCGATCGCTCGTCCGGCCCGGTCGGCCGAGGTGTTGAAATGGCGGTCGACATGGGGCACCACCTCGGCCACGAGATAGTCCTCGTATCGGCGGCCCCTGGCGTCGTTGACCAGCCACGAACGCCCGGACTCGGGCAGCACCAGCACCAGTTCCAGGTCAGCGGCGCGGGCGGCCAGGCTCGGACACCGCAGCCAGCTCATCCGGTTGCCGGCATAGCTGTGCAGCAGATACAGGACCCGGAAGGGCTTCCCGGTGGACGAGTACGTCGGCGGCAGCGCGACCGTGATGGATTTGGGGCGCCCGATCGACTCGCTGCGCCAGGTTTCGGTGAGGATCTTCATGACCGTGGATCCCCTTTCGTCCTCACCGGGCGATCAGTGCCCGCCGGTCGATCTTGCCGGTCGGGGTGCGGGGTAGTTCGGCGACGACATGGAAGCGCTCCGGCACCATGTAGCGGGGTAGGCCCTCGACACAGTGCCGGCGCAGCTCGGCCACCTCGCACGGCTGGGTGCACGGCACCACGTAGGCCTCGATGTGCTTCTCGTCGTCCCCGACCGCGACGGCCGCGACCTCGCGCGCGTTGTCCGCTGTGGAGAGCACCGCCTCGACCTCGCCGAGCTCCACCCGGTGGCCGCGCACCTTGACCATGTCGTCCGCGCGGCCGAGGAACACGAGGTTCAGGTCGTCGTCGAGGCGCACCAGATCGCCGGTCCGGTGCGCCATCAGCGAACCACCGCCGTGCTGCGCGACGGACACCGTCTTGGCCGCGGTCAGCGTGCGGTCGTCCCAGTAGCCGCGCATCCGGGAGGCGCCGGCGACGCACAGTTCGCCGGTGGCGCCCGGCGCGAGCTCGACCGGGGCGCCGTCGCGGTCGATGACGACGGCGGTGGCGTACGGGCACGGGCGGCCGATCGGCAGTGGCGCGGTGCGCCCTGGCGCCACGTCGGTGTCCCGCACTCGATGGTAGGTACACACGTTGGTCTCGGTCGGGCCGTAGAGGTTGTACAGGTCGGCGGCCGGGACCAGCGCACGCAGCGACCGCACTCGTGGGATGGGAAAGGTCTCGCCCGCGAACAGCACCACCCGCAGTGGCGAGCGGGTCAGCAGCGCGCTGTTCCTCGCGGTCACCATCCGGCCCAGCGCGTTGGGGACCGAGTACCAGACGGTGATGCGCCGGTCGACGACGAACCGGTTGAGCACGCTGCCCATGCCGACCTGGCTCTCCGGCACCAGCACGAGGCAGGCCCCCGCCCGCCCGGTGGCGAAGACGTCCAGGGTGGACAGGTCGAAGTGCAGCGGTGCGTGGCCCGCGACCCGGTCCGCCGGGCGCAGACCGAACTCCCGCACCGACCAGTCCGCGAACGCCAGGCCGTTGGCGTGGGTCAGTGCCACGCCCTTCGGTATGCCCTGGGAGCCGGAGGTGTAGAGGACATACGCGAGTGCGTCCGGGTCGCGCGGTGCGTCCTCGTGCGGCAGCGGCCGGCCGCCGAGTGCGTCATCCCAGCGCACGACCCCTTGGCGTGCCGGGAGGTCGGCGCCGACGGACACCACCGGGAACCGGCGCCCCGCCGGTTGCGGGTCGGCCAGCAGGTAGTCCACCTGGTCGTGGTGCGTGATCAGGCCGGACACCGCGCAATTGGAGAGAATCGTGCGGGCGCGCCCGCTCGGCGTGCTCGGGTCGACCGGGACATAGACCGCACCCGCTTTCAGCACGCCGTACAACGCCACGATGGACTCGATCGACTTCCGCAGCCAGATCGCCACCCGGTCGCCCCGGGCCACGCCCAGCTCCGCCAACGCGCCGGCGAGCACCGAGCTCTGCCGGTGCAGTTCGCCGTAGGTGATGGACTCGTCGAGGAACTCGACCGCCGGCGCCGTCGGCAGCCGCGCGGCCCAGACGCCCAGGTGGTCGGCCAGAGTGTGCATCGTTCGCTCCCATTACCTCTCGGGCCAGGTCATGCCCAGCCGACCGGCGATGATCACGCGCTGGAGGTCCGAGGTGCCCGAGGAGAGGGTCGCCCCGTAGGCGTCGCGCAGGTGCCGTTCGACCCGTCCGGCCACGGTGTAGCCGAGCGCGCCGTAGACCTGCATGGCGTGTGCGAGGACCTCCACCGCGGCCTCGCTGGTGTAGAGCTTGGCGATTTCGGGGAAGAGGCCAGGCTCCCCGGCGGCGAGCTCGCTCGCCGCGCGGTAGGTGAGCATCCGGGACACCTCCCAGCGGATGCGCATGTCGACCAGCCGGTTGGTGACGGACTGGAAGGCGCCGATGTGCTTGCCGAACTGGCGTCGCCGGCGGGCGTGAGCGGTGCACGCCGCGATCTCCCGGGCCAGCACGCCCAGCCACGGCGCGGCGAGCAGCGCCCGTTCCCAGGACATGGTCCTGGCGAAGATGGTTGAGCCCTGCTTCTCCGCGCCGAGCCGGCGCGAGGCGGGAATGCGGCAGTCGACCAGGTCGACGACGCCCCACGGGGCAGTGCGCAGGCCCATCTTCTCGTCGTCCTCACGCACCGATATGCCCACGTCGTCCCGCTCCACCAGGAACGCGGTGACGCCGGTAAAGCCGAGTTGCGGTTGGACTGTCGCGTACACGACGAACACGTCGGCGATGGGAGCGTTGGTCACGTGGACTTTGCGCCCGTTGAGCCGGTACCCGTCGCCGTCACGTTCGGCGGTGGTGACGAGGGCGAGCGCGTCGGAGCCGCTGCCCGGCTCGCTCATCGCGTTTGCGCCGACGAGGCCGCCGCGGGCCAGGCCCGGCAGGTAGGTCCGGCGCTGTTCCTCGTCGCCGAACAACCAGATGGGCACCTCGACCGCGAGCACGTGCGCGCCGACCGAAAACATCAGTCCGTTGTCGACACCGCCGTGCCCCATTCCCTCCATGGCCCGGACGTAACCGACCGGGTCGTGTCCGCCACCGCCGTACTCGACCGGCAGGAGCAGCCCGTGCAGGCCGTGCTCCGCGCAGATCAGCCAATCGCGGCGGCTGAACTCGCCCATCCTGTCGCGATCGGCGATGTCATTGTCGAGAATTTCTTCGCCGAGCTTTCTGAAATGGTCGTACAGCGCATTGTGCGTGTCGTCCAGTTCGAACCGCATCGGGCTCCGTCCATACCTGTTGCTGGCGGTCCAGCCTAAGTGACTGACGTCGATTTGAGGAGTTGAGCGAGTGCTGTTCAACTGTCGGCACTCGACAGTTGAACAGCACACCGCTACTGCGGAGCGGCGATTGCGGTTACGGTAGGTCCTGCGCCTCGTGGAACGTAGACGTCAATCGTCGTGGCCACGCTCCTGAGCAGTTTCCCGGTGTGCCAGTTAAAGCCGGTCAACCGCGTGCCGGAAACCTGAAGAAGGGTGAACCCATGAAGTACACATTTCTCAACGGTCAGGTGGCGATCATGATCCAGTACTGCGTGGAGCGCTACGAGCAGGTCGATGCCGGCGCCCGGATCGACGTCCGCCAGGTCGAGCCGTACGAGGGCGACAAGCACCGCGAGGGAGCGCAGGGCTACCGCATCCTGCCGGTCGGCGACGGCGGCATCTACCGCATCGATCTGTCGGTCCGGCTGGATGACGGCAGCCACGAAAAGCGCTACCACCACCACCCTGACTTCCAGAACGGCGATGTGGGCCCGCGCGCCTTCGACGACGAGTTGTCCGCCGACCCGGTGGGCTGGACCGAGCGCCGGCTCCGCGACCTGCCGAAGCTGCTCGCGGAGAAGGGCTACTCGGAACTCGCCGAGTCGATCGACGCCGACCAGTTGGCGGGATCGATGCCGTTGATCCGGCTGGCCATCGAGAAGTCGCTGCACCGTTGAACGCCCGGCACGGCGGTCCGGTGCGAGGAGGTGATCGTGGCGGCCACAACAAACGCGATCCTCGGCGAGTTGGCTGACCACCTCGCCGGCGGCGAGGTGGTGACGGATCCGGATCTCCTGGCGGAGCACAGCGGTGACCAGGCGCATGGCGCGGCGGTCGGCAAGCCGCTGTGCCGGGTCGCCGCCCGCAACGCCGACGACGTGGTCGGCACTCTCCGGTGGGCGAGCAGGCATCGGGTCCCCGTGGTGCCGCGCGGCGCTGGCACCGGCCTGGCCGGCGGCGCGAACGCCGTCGATGGGTGCGTGCTGCTCTCGCTGGACCGGATGAACACCATCACCGAGCTGTCGGTCGAGGACCGCCTCGCGCGGGTCGAACCGGGTGTCGTGACGGCCGATCTGGAGCGGGCCGCGACCGAGCACGGCCTGCTCTACGGGCCCGACCCGGGCAGTGCCGAACGGTCGACGCTCGGCGGCAACCTCGCGACGAACGCGGGTGGCATGCGGTGCGTGAGATACGGCGTCACCCGCGACTCGGTGCTTGCCCTTGAGGTCGTACTGGCCGACGGTCGCCGCGTAGCCACCGGCAGCCGGAGCACCAAGACCGTGACCGGCTACGACCTGTCGAGCCTCTTCGTGGGCTCGGAGGGCACACTCGGTGTCATCACGGGCGCCACGCTGCGGCTTCGGGACAAGCCACGGACGCCACCCGTGTCGGTCGCCGCCTACTTCCGCGACGCGACCGCAGCCGCGCGGGCCGCGGTGGCGGTGAGCCGGGCCGGCCTGCGGCTCGGATTGCTGGAACTGGTGGACGAGGTCGCGCTGCGCACCCTCGACGAGTGGCGGTCGGTGGACCTGCCGCAGCCGGATGTCGCCTTGCTGCTCGGACAGACCGGCACCGCCGAGGACGCGGTCGAACTGGCCCGGGTGTGCCGGCGCGGCGGTGCGGTCGCGGTGCGGATCGCCGAGGATGAGGCCGAGGCGCAGGCGCTGCTGGACGTCCGGCGACTCGCTCCCGGCAGCCTCGAGCGACTGGGCCGGATGCTGGTCGAGGACTTCGTCGTGCCGCTTTCCCGGCTGCCTGAGATCACGGCGGAGATCAGGAGGATCGCCGACGAGTACGGGGTGGTCGTTGGAACCGTCGCGCACGCGGGCGACGGAAACCTGCATCCGCTGTTCCTGTACGACCGTGCTGCGGAAGCGGTCCCCGAACGGGTGTTGGCCGCGGCCGACCGGATGTTTCGGGCCGTGCTCGGGCTCGGCGGGACACTGACCGGCGAGCACGGTGTCGGAACCATGAAACGTCATTGGCTTCGCGCTGAGATCGGCGCTGCCGGAATCGACATTCACCGCGCCATAAAAATGGCGTTGGACCCGCTGGGGATAATGAACCCCGGCAAGGTCATTTAACTATCGGGAGGAGCGGTGCAGATGAACGACGACGGGGCCGAAAACGACGCGGCCGGTGCCGTCGGGGTGGCAGACAAAGTCAAGGACACCGTCATTCGGGTCCTCGAACTGCGCGTCGACCGCGCGCAGTTGACCGAAGACGTCTCGCTCTACTCGTCGGCACTGCACATGGATTCGTTGACCCTGCTTCACCTGCTCGTGTCGTTCGAGCAGGAATTCGGGATCGAGATCGACGACGAAGACGTCATGAACGCGGACCTGCGAAACGTCGGGAGCCTGGTGGAACTGGTCGAGTCGCTTGTGGACAGCACGGAACACGGCCGTGCGAATGGCACGGGGGCATAGGGTGAGCGTTCCCGGTGACGTGTTCAACCTGGACAAGGACCAGGTACCCACCCGGTGGTACAACGTGCTGGCGGATCTGTCGGTGAAAGTGCCTGATCCGCAGCGCGGTCCGCGGGCGCGAACGGCGCGGGACGACGGCGTCGTCATCCGCCCGCAGCTGCCGCTGTCGCTTTACCGGCAGAGCACGGGAAGTACCCGGTTCATCGAGATCCCCGAACCCGTGCGGGCGCAGTACCAGCGATGGCGGCCGACGCCCCTGTACCGCGCGTCCAGGCTGGAGAAGATCCTCGACACCCCGGCACGGATGTACTTCAAGTACGAGGGCACCAGCGCCTCGGGCAGCCACAAGCTGAACACCGCTGTCGCGCAGGCCTACTACTACCAGCGTTGCGGGGTCCGCGAGATGGTGACCGGGACCGGAGCGGGACAGTGGGGTACCGCGCTCGCCATGGCCTGCCGCGCCTACGACATGGACGTCACGGTGTTCATGGTGCGCAGCAGCTACGCGCAGAAGCCCTACCGCGGCACGCTCATGCGCCTCAACGGCGCGAAGGTCATCGTGAGCCCAAGCGAGCAGACGGAGGTCGGCCGGGCGGCGCTGCGGGAGAAGCCGGACTCGCCGGGCAGCCTCGGCATCGCGAACGCCGAGGCCATCGAGTACGCGAGCGGGCGTGCCGACGCCCGGTTCTCCATCGGCAGCGGTGAGAACCATGTGCTGATGCACCAGACCATCGTCGGCGAGGAGGCGCTGCTCCAGATGGGAATGGCCGGCGACTTCCCCGACGTCGTGATCGGCTCGATGGGCGCGGGCAGTAACTTCGCCGGCCTGGCGTTCCCCTTCTACCGGGTGGCCCGGGCGCAGAGCCGACCGACCCGCCTGCTGGCCGTCGAACCAGCGGCCTGCCCGAAGCTGACGCGGGGCTGGTACCAACTGGACTACACGGATTTCTCCGGCGTGACACCCGTGGTGAAGATGTACACGCTCGGCCACAAGTTCTCGGCGTACCACATCCATGCCGGCGGCCTGCGATACCACGGCGCGGCACCGATCGTCAGCGCGATGTACGACGGAGGTCTGGTCGAGGCCACCTCCTACCCGCAGACCGCCGTGTTCGAGGCCGGTGCGGCGTTCGCGAGGGCGGAGGGAATCGTGCCGGCCCCGGAGTCCGCGCACGCTGTCCGGGCCGCCATCGACGAGGCGCTGGAGGCGCGCCTGCGGGGTCGGGCGCGGGTTGTGCTGTTCAGCCTGAGCGGACACGGACTGCTCGACCTGTCGGCCTACGAGAGCTACCTGGCCGGAGACATGGTCGACGTGGCGCCGAGTGACGAGGAGATCCGTGCATCGCTCGAGGCCAGCGCGGTCTGACCGCCGCGTGGCACGACACTAGGACTGGCCGATGGACATCATTCCGGACGCGGTGGAGCGGCTGGCGCACGTCCGCGCGGCGGCGGGGTTGGCGCCGGTGGCGCCTCCGCGGCTGCTGGAGAGCCATTCCAACGACACCTGGCTACTGGACGACGCCGAGCGGGGCAGCGCGGTGCTCAGGGTGTCCTGGCGCGGCGACGTGGACCGCCTGGAACGGGAGGTGGCGGTCGCGGCGGCCATGCCGAAGACGGTCCGCTACCCGGAGGTGCTGACCCACGGCCGGACCTGTCTGGACGGTGTCGAGCTGTCGTACTCGTTGACCCGTCGGCTGGCTGGGGTCGCCCTGGACGGGCGGTGGCCGTCCCTTTCGGACGCGCAGCGCCGGTCGGCGGTGTCCCAACTCGCCATGATGCTGCGGGACCTGCACGCCTGGACGCCCCCGGCAACTCTGGTCGAGCCGTTGCTGGCGCGCTGGGATCTGGCGGGCCAGGACATCACCGGCCTGCTCGGCGCGGACATCACCCCGCTGCCCGTCGCACGTGCCGTGCGGCTGGCCGAGCACGCGAAGGGAATCCGGCACGTCGATCCGCGTCTCATGACGGACGTGATCGGCGTGCTGGACGAACTGGGACCGCTGGCACAGCCGGTCGACGACCCCACCGGCAACGGCGTCGTCCATGGTGACCTACACCTGTCGAACCTGTTGTGGTCAGACGCCGGCGAGGTCACCCTGCTCGACTTCGAGTGGGTCCGGTTCGGTCCGCCGCTGCTTGACCTCCAGCGGCTCTGCGAGAACGCGGACAGCGACGTACTGAACGGGGTCGACACCCACCCGACTGTGCTGCGCTGGCTGGAGTCGGACTACCCGGAGCCCTTCGGCGCAGCACACGCGCCGGAGCGCGTGCGGCTCTACTCGCTGGTGTACGCGATCAGACACGTGATCGTGGCCCCGCCGGACCGGGACGCGACCGACCTGCCGCCCGACCACTCGCTGCATCGCCTCCGGCGGCTGGTCGAAGGGACCTGGCCCCAGCCGGGCGCGCTGCCCGAGTCGTTGGCGCCCTGATGCCGTCCAGCCGGCACCGCCCGCCGATGGGCGTGCCGCCCCTCGTCGAGAAATGGGAAACAGCATGGGACACACCGGCAATGGCCACACCCACGACCGTTGGCCCGACCGCGGCCCGGTGCCGTCCGTGGTCGACACGACCGTCCCGGACAGTGAGCTGACACCGGATCAGTTGTCGCGCCGCGCGATGCTGCGACGCAGCGGACTGCTCGGAGCCGGGCTGGCGGTGGGCGGCGCGCTCGGCAGCGGGGGTACCGCCGCCGCCCAGGATGACCTGGCCCAACCTGGAAAGCTGCGCTGGCTGGCCGGTGACCACCACATCCACACGCAGTACAGCGCGGACGGCAAGTACCGGGTGGTCGACCATGTGCGCCACGCCGACGGATACGGCCTCGACTGGATGGTGATCACCGACCACGGCGGTCCGCAGCATGTCAGGGTCGGCGTCGAGCGAGTGCACCCGGAGATCGTCGCGGCCCGCCGGGAGCACCAGGACGTCCTGGTCTTCCAAGGGTTGGAGTGGAATGTCCCGGCGGCCGAACATGGCACCGTCTTCGTCCACCCCGGACCGGAGGAGGTCGCCGTCCTGAAAGAGTTCGAGAGCACCTTCGACGGCGAGGTGAACGGTGCGACCGCGAGCACGCCCGCCAACGAGGTGCTGGCCATCACCGCGCTGGACTTCCTCGCCGATGCCTTGCGGCGCAAGCGGGTGGACGACGCGCTGTTCGTCGCCAACCATCCGGCGCGCCGGGGAATGGACTCGCCGCATGAGATACGGGCCTGGCGCGACGCGCAGCCGCACCTCGCGGTCGGCATGGAGGGCGCGCCAGGCCACCAAGCCGCGAGCCTGCCAGGGCCGGTTGGGCCCGGGTGGTGGCGTGGCAACTACAGCTCGAACGCCGGGCCGCAGTCGTTCCCCGGGTACCCACCGGAGAGCTACCGGACCTTCGGCGGCTTCGACTGGATGACCGCGACGGTCGGCGGCCTGTGGGACAGCCTGCTTGCCGAGGGCAAGCCCTGGTGGATCACGGTGAACTCGGACTCGCACGGCGTCCACCTGGACACCTCGCGGCCTGGACCGGGGAGTGACTTCGAGGCCAACGGCTACCTGGACGACCCGGTGCACGGGAGCACCTACAACACGCTGGACGGCGACTACTGGCCCGGTCAGTACAGCCGCACGCACGTTGGCGCGGTCCGGTTCTCCTACCGGGCCGTGATGGACGGCATTCGCGCCGGCCGGGTGTGGGTCGACCAGGGCGGTCTGATCAGCGGGCTGGACGCGCGGCTGGCGTCGGCGGCCGGCGCGGTCACCCTCGGCGGGGCGCTGTCGGTGCGCCGCGGCGCCGAGGTCCGCCTCGTCGTGGACATCACCCTCGCGAACGGCCCCAACTGGGCGCAGTTCACGCCGGCACTGTCCAGAGTGGACGTGATCGTGGGCGACGTTCTCGGCGCGCAGGCCGATCGCGACGTCTTCACCACACCGAACACGAGGGTGGTGAAGTCGTTCGAGGTCAACAGGTCGACGGGTGCGGTCCACCTGACCTACTCGCTCGGCCGGGTGGACAGACCGATGTACGTGCGGCTGCGCGGCACCGACGGAAACCGGGGCGCCGTCGGTCTGCTCGGCGCCGACGTCGACCCGAATGGCCCCGCGATGGATCCGCAGGGCAGCGTCGATCCCTGGATGGACCTGTGGTTCTACTCCAACCCGATGTGGGTCCTGCCTGCCTGACGCGCGTCCCGTGGCCCACCTTTGTTCTGAGCGAATGGGAAGTGCACCGACATGGCCCACGCACCGCTGCGGTCCCTTTCGGACATCGTCGAACGAGCGATCGCCGCGGCCGGTGGTGTTCCCGGCACCGCGGACGTCGAGGTCCGCGTGCGCGGCGCGGTGCCGGCGGCGCGGCGGCCGCGGGCCGAGCCGGACCCGACCGGGCCGGACGAGCTGCCCCTTGCGGACGTGGACGGCGGCCCCTTCACGATGCCGGCGACCGCGCCGGCGACCTTGACCGAGGCGTTGGCGCGGGCGGCTGAGGATGCCAGCCGGCGCGGCACCACCTACCTCCGGGCGGACGGTGGCGAGGACCGGCAGACCTACCGTGAGCTGCTCGACGACGCGGCCCGCGTGCTGACCGGGCTGCGGGTCCGGGGCCTGGACCCCGGCGACTCGGTTCTGCTGCACTGCGACGACAACCGCAACTTCGTGACCGGCTTCTGGGCGTGCGTGCTTGGCGGCTTCGTGCCGACCCCGATCGGCGTCGCGCCGACCTACCGGTGGCAGAACGCGGCCACCCGGCGCCTGCACAGCGCGTCGCAACTACTCGACCAGGCGCCGGTACTGACCGACGCTGCGCTGACCGATGAGGTGGGTGCGCTGGGCGACGCCGCGGAGTTCGAGGTCTGGGCGTTGGAGGCCCTGCGAGCGGATGAGCCGGCGACCGACCCGTACCCCGCCGGCGCCGACCATCCGGCGGTGCACCTGCTCACGTCGGGCAGCACGGGCACGCCGAAGTGCGTGCGGCACTCGCATCGGACCGTGCTCACCCGCGCGTACGTCAACCGGGCGGTCAACGACTTCGGTCCGGACGAGGTCACTCTCAACTTCATGCCGCTGGACCACGTTGCGGGCATGGTGATGCACAACGTGCGTGATGTGGTGCTCCGGTACGAGCACGTCAACGCGCGCATCGACGGCTTCCTGGCCGACCCGCTGCGCTGGTTCGACTGGATCGAGCGCTACCGGGTCACCAACACCTCGGCGCCGAACTTCGTCATCACGCTGGTCACTCGGCTTGCCGGCGAGATCGCGCGCCGGCGCTGGGACCTGTCGACTCTGCGGGACATCACCAACGGTGGTGAGGCGATCGTGAGCCGCACGATGCACGAGTTCTTGCGGTTGCTCGCACCGCACGGGCTGGCGCCCGACGTGATGCGGCCCGCGTGGGGTATGTCGGAGGTGTGCGGCGGCGCGGTGCGCTCAACCATGAACCGAGACGATGAGTCCGTCGCCGTCGTCACGGTCGACGCCCGCACCATGGCGGGCCGGCTGCGCCAACTGCCGGCCCCGGCCCAAGGGCACCCGACCTTCGTCGAGGTCGGCGCGCCCGATCCAGGAACCCGGCTGCGCATTGTCGACCCCGCCGGCGACACGCTGCCCGAGCTGCGGATCGGACGGCTCCAGGTGCGTGGCATCACCCGCATGGCCGGCTACTACAACGATCCCGCGGCCAACCGGGCGGCGTTCACCGACGATGGTTGGTTCGACACCGGCGATCTCGGCTTCGTGCACCGTGGGCAGTTGGTGATGACCGGGCGGGAGAAGGACACGATCGTCATCCGCAGCCAGAACTACCCCTGCCACGAGATCGAGTCCGTGGTGGAGGCCGTCGAGGGCGTCGAGCCCACGTTCGTCGCCGCATGCGGCGAGTCCGACCCCATTGCCGGGACCGACGAGCTGATCGTGTTCGCCGTCCTCGGCACCGACCAGGCCGACCGGCGTGCGGCCGTGGTCCGCGACATCGTCGCCCGTCTCGCACGCGAGATCGGGCTGCGACCCCGGCACGTGGTGCCGGTGCCGCGCGAGGCGTTCCCCAAGACCTCTGCGGGCAAGGTCGAACGCGGTCGGCTGCTCGACGGGTTTCGCTCCGGTGCGTTCCGCGACGTGCTGGTCACCCTCCCCGGGTTGACCGGCGACACCGAAGATCCCGCCCTGTTCGTGCCGACGTGGTTGCCGCTCTCGGGTGAGCAGGGGCCACGACCCGACCCGCCCTGGGTGGTGTTCGACGACGCGAACCTGGCGCAGCGGCTGCGCGCGGCCGTCGACACACCGGTGATCGCGGTCCGCCGCGGCACGGCGTTCATTCGGCGGTCGCCACTCGAGTATGTCGTCGACCCATCCGACGCGGACCGGTACGCCGCGGTGCTGGCCGCTGTGCGGCGTGACCACGCCGCCGTCGGGGCGGTCGTGCAGAGCGCGATCGGGACCGAACCGGATGGCCTCGCGCTGTCGGTGCACGGCCTGCTCCGCGCGTGCCGCGACGCCGGCTTCCCGATGCTGGTGGTGACGCGCGGCGCGGGCGCGGCGGGCGAGGCGGAGACGCCGAACCCGGCACAGGCGGTCGTCACCGGTCTGGTCCGTACCGCGAACGCCGAGTGTGGCGCGCATCGGGTGCGGCACCTCGACCTCGACCCGGCCGATCTCGCCCCGGAGACCGCGATCGTGGCCGAACTCGGCGCGCGCGGTGACGACGATGTGTTGGCCTACCGCGCGGGTGTCCGACTGGTACGCCGCATCCGGCCCGTTCACCACGCCGCGACCGCCAGCCGAGCAGGGTTCCGTTCCGGAGGGCTGTACGTGATCACGGGCGGCCTCGGCGACATCGGGCACCGGGTGGCCCGATTCCTGCTCACCCACCACAGGGCGAAGTTGGTGCTGACCGGCCGGTCGGAGCCGACCGGTGAGCAGGCCCGGCGGTTGGCCGCGCTGACCGCGTTGGGCGAGGTGGTGCACTACCGGGCCGATGTGGCCGACTCGCCGGCCATGGACGCGGCCGTGACGGCGGGGGAGGACCGCTGGCGCCGGCCCCTTGACGGCGTTCTGCACCTTGCCGGGGCGGACATCTCGCGCAACTGGCGGAACCCGCGGGCCCACCTGCTCGCCGATGAGGATCCGGCCGAGTTCCGCCGGTTGTTCCACGCGAAGGTGTCCGGAACGCGGTCGCTCGCGCGGGTCCTGCGTGACCGGCCCGAGGCGCTGCTGCTGTTGTTCTCCTCGGTGAACGGGTACTTCGGCGGCACGGCGGTCGGCGTCTACGCATCGGCGAGCGCGTTCCTGCCCGCTTTCGCCGAGTACTGGCGGGGACTTGGCCGGCCGGCACAGTGTCTGTCCTGGAGTCTCTGGGCCGACACCGCGGGAAGCGGCACCGAGCGAGCGGCCGTGGCCCGGCTCGGGTTCCGGCCGTTGCCTTCCGCGCTTGCGCTGGATCTGCTCGCGACCGCGGTGCGCGTGGATGCCCCGCATGTCCTGGTGGGCCTGGACGCAAGCCGCGAGCGCGTCGCGCGCAACACCGACCCTCGAGTGCTCGACGAGGCGGAGGTGCATGTCCGCTACCGCGGATCGGCGGACGCCGATGTCGCCGCGGCGGTGCGCGACGCACTGGGGGAGGGCGTAACCGTCCGGGCGGAGCTGTCCGGCCCGGTCATCGCGCGGTACGCCGGCGGAGTGCCGGCCAGCTCACCCGTTGACGGCATCGAGCAGGCGGTGACCGAACTGTTGCGTGCCGAACTCCGCAACACGTTGGTGGAGCCGGCGGACAACTTCTTCGAACTCGGCGCGGACTCGATGACCGCGATCCGGCTCGTCGCGCGGCTCAACGACCACTTCGGCAGCCAACTCGTCGTCCAGGATCTCTACCACCACCCGAGTGCGCGGGAGATCGCCGCCGGGCTCCGCGCCCGCTCCGACCCGCCCCGCAGGCGCTGATCCGCTGGGCGGCGGCGCCCCGAACGCTTCCCGGATCCGGGTGAGCGTTGCCGCCTTCCCAAACTCCGACGTTAGGCTTTCTGATCATGCATGGCGTCCGCCAGCCATCACTTCGCGGCCGGTCTGACGGGCGAAGCGCGGGTCGGAGGGATCGCTGGGTCGCGGCGAGAGATTTCTCCGGGGCCGTGTCGATCCGCGGGCCGCTCGTTCGACGTGTGGGTGCGCGGGTCGAGTGGCGGCCCGCCGGATGAGGAGAACGCGATGGCGAAGTACCTGCTGATCATGCGGGGCACCGATGAGTCGAACGCCGCCATGATGGCCTCGATCGAGGAGGGGATTGCCAAGACCCGCCTCTTCATCGAGGAGATGATGAAGGCCGGCGTCCTCCTCGGCGCCGAGGGGCTGGACGATCCGGGCCAGGGCGCCGTGGTCGACTTCGGCGGCGAGGCCCCGGTGGTCACGGACGGGCCGTACGGCGAGACCAAGGAACTGTTCGGGGGCTTCTTCCTGCTCGACGTCGCCTCGAAACAGGAGGCGGTCGAGTGGGCCAAGCGGGTCCCGGCGGCTCCCGGGTCCAAGATCGAGATCCGGCGGGTGCCCGAGGAGGACGAGGTCCCGCAGGACAGCACCGTCCAGCGCTGATGGGTACGGCCGACGTCGAGGCCGTCTGGCGGATCGAGTCGGCGCGGATCGTCGCCGCGCTGACCCGGTTCACCGGCGATTTCGGGCTGGCCGAGGACGCGGCCCAGGAGGCGGTGGCCGAGGCGCTGGTGTCATGGCCGCTCGCCTCTCCGGCCAATCCGGCCGGCTGGCTGATGGCCACGGCCCGGCGGCGGGCGATCGACGCGATCCGCCGCCGGACCGCCCTCCAGGACCGATACGCCCTGCTGGCGGCCGACCCGGCGGTCGACGAAGAAATCGACCCCGACAAGATCGACGACGACGTCCTGGCGCTGATGTTCGTCAGCTGCCACCCGGTGCTCTCCCCCGAGGCCCGGGTGGCGCTGACCCTGCGCGTGGTCGGCGGCCTGTCCAGCGAGGAGATCGCCCGCGCGTTCCTCGTACCCGTGCCGACCGTGCAGGCCCGCATCACCCGGGGCAAGAAGACGATCGCGGCGGCCGGGGTGCCGTTCGAGCTGCCGGCGGCCGGCGAGCGCCGGGA
>JBJMIG010000055.1:0-28038 GCA_045806965.1 Labedaea sp.
CTTCCGCGAGGGCTATAAGAACCTCGCCGCCGGCGCTGATGCCATGGCGCTCGCCCGCGGCATCCGCAAGGCCGTCGACGCGGTCGTCGGGAGCCTGAAGAAGCAGTCCAAGCCGGTCAGCGGCAAGGCCGACATCCTCGCTGACCACCTGGCCACCGGTCAGGATCGCCATGTCCTGCAGCATCGCCTTGCGGCGGTCGCCGAAGCCCGGCGCCTTGACGGCGACCGACTTGAACGTGCCGCGGATCTTGTTGACCACCAGGGTCGCGAGCGCCTCGCCCTCGACGTCCTCGGCGATGATCAGCAGCGGCTTGCCGGCCTGCATGACCTTCTCCAGCAGCGGGAGCAGGTCCTTGACTGACGAGATCTTCGAGCCGTAGAGCAGGATCTGCGGGTCCTCGAGGATCGCCTCCTGCCGCTCCGGGTCGGTGACGAAGTAGCCGGAGATGAAGCCCTTGTCGAAGCGCATACCCTCGGTGAGCTCGAGCTCCATGCCGAGCGTGTTGCTCTCCTCGACGGTGATGACGCCTTCCTTGCCGACCTTGTCCAGCGCCTCGGCGATCAGCTCGCCGATGGTGCTGTCGGCGGCCGAGATGGACGCGGTGGCAGCGATCTGCTCCTTGGTCTCGACCTCCTTGGCGACCTTGTGCAGCTGCTCGGTGATAGCCTCGACGGCCTGCTCGATGCCGCGCTTGAGGGACAGCGGGTCGGCGCCGGCGGCCACGTTGCGCAGCCCCTCGCGGACCAGTGCCTGAGCCAGCACGGTGGCGGTGGTGGTGCCGTCACCGGCCACGTCATCGGTCTTCTTGGCAACTTCCTTGACGAGCTCGGCCCCGATCTTCTCCCACGGGTCCTCGAGCTCGATCTCCTTGGCGATGGAGACGCCGTCGTTGGTGATGGTCGGCGCGCCCCACTTCTTCTCGAGCACGACGTTGCGACCCCTCGGGCCGAGGGTCACCTTGACGGCGTCGGCGAGGATGTTCAGGCCGCGCTCGAGTCCGCGACGCGCTTCCTCGTTGAACGCGATCAACTTGGCCATTGCGGTGTGGTCCTCCACTGGTGACGGCGGTGTTCACGGCGAACACCGCCACGTCCTTGGACGTCACGTAGCTAGGGCCAGGCGCGGTGCCCGCGACGGACGACCGGTCCCAATCCGGGAACCCGGCCTCACCGTCCCGACCTCTGGCACTCGGAAGCCCCGAGTGCCAACTCGTGTTTAGCACTCTCACTGCCGGAGTGCAAGAAACGCAGGTCAGCGGGAGGGCCGCAGCGACAGCGAGGTGGGCAGCCGGCCGGGTGACGACGCGCCGTTGCCGCCGACGTTGACGCTCGGCGCGGTGGTTTCCTGCGGCTGTCCACCGCCTCCGCCGGAGTTTCGGGTGAAGAACAGCACCGCGGCCACGATCAGCGCGACGGCAAGCAGCCCCACCAGCACCGGCGCGACCCACCTCGGGCCGCTCTTGTCCGAGGTGAACGCGGTGCTGCCGATCGGCACCGGCGGACGCAGCCGGACCGGGTCGGCGATCGAGGAGTGCGTGCCGGCCGGAGCGGGCACCGGGCGGTGCGGACCGGGCGGCATCCCAGGACCCGACGGCTGGCCGGACGGACCCTGCGGACCCTGCGGACCCTGCGGACCCTGCGGGCGGTAGCCGGCGCGGCCGTTGCCCACGCCGGGCGTGGCCGGCACCGAGATCGCCGCCGGAGCGCCCGGCACCCGCCGGGCCGGCGGCCCGGACCGCGGCGGCACGGCGGCCAGTGCGTGCCGGGCCGCGGCCATCAACTCCCGGCAGTCCGCATAGCGGTCCTTGGGGCTCTTCGCAATGCCGCGGCGGATCACCTCGTCGATCGCCGGCGGCAGTACCACCTGCTCGGTCAGCCGCGGCGGCTCGCGGTTGAGGTGCCCCTGGATCACCTCCGGCACCTGGCCCTGGAACGGCGGGCGCCCGGCGAGGCAGGCGAAGAGCACGCAGGCCAGCGAGTACGCGTCGGTGCGGCCGTCCACCGGCTCGCCGCGCAGGTGCTCCGGCGCGGCGTAGGTCGGCGAGCCGAGGAAGTCCCCGCCCCGGGTGCGGTGGCCGGTCGCGCCCCGCCTGGTCAGCCCGAAGTCGGCCACGTAGACGTGCTCGCCGGCCGACTCCCGGCTGGTCACCAGCACGTTGGCCGGCTTGACGTCGAGGTGCACCAGGCCGCGCTCGTGCAGGTTGTCCAGGGCCTCGGCGACCTGACTGAGCAGGTTGAGCGCCCGGGCCGGGGCGAGCGGGCCGCCCTTGATCAGGCTGGCCAGGTCGGAGCCGTCGACCAGCCGCATGGCGATGTAGAGCAGGCCGTCGACCTCGCCGAAGTCGTAGAGCGGCACCACGTTCGCGTGGTCGATGGCCGAGGTGTTGCGGGCCTCGTCGACGAAGCGCTCGCGGAACTCGGGGTCCTCGGTGAGGTGCTCGGCGATGACCTTGAGCGCGACCTTGCGGCCGAGCCGGACGTCGGTGGCGCGGTACATCACGCTCATGCCGCCCTTGCCGAGCACGCCGTCGATGCGGTAATGCCCAAGACGCCGCCCGGTGAGGTCCTCCGACACGAGAATCAGCCTAACGTCGGCGCGGTCGCGACCGCGTGCGGTCGGCCGGACCGGCGCGATCAATGCCGCGACGGTTACCGGTGGTTGACGGCACCGGCCAGCCAGTCACCGAACGAGCGCGGGTTGCGGGTCTGGGTGAGCAACTGGCCGGGTCCGGCGAAGTCCAGCAGCAGGCCCTCCCCGGTGCGGATCGACTGCGGCATGGACTGGCTCACCGCGCGCAACCGGGCCTGGGTCGACTCACTGTAGGCCAGCAGATAGCCGGGCTCGACGGTGATCAGCTCACCCGGCTCCAACTGGACCAGATCGACCGTGCCACAGCAGGACAGCACCAGCGAGCCGGTGCCGGCCACGTGCTCGAGGAACGCCACATCGGTGCCGAGCAGCGCGCGGAAGCCGGGCCAGCCCTGGTTGGCGTACACGGTGGAGGCGCTGGCCAGGGCGCTGCGCCGGGCCACGCACCAGCCGGACATCCCGTCCAGCTCGAGCACGTAGACGTCGCCGGGCACGGACGGAGCCAGGTCGACCCAGCCGCCCTCGGCCGGCGCGGTCAGCACGGTCGGGCGGGAGCGGCCGCGCGAGCCGCCGCGCACCGCGGGTTCGACCAGCACGCCATAACTGGTGGCCAGCAGCGAGGCGTAGTCGGCCTGGACCGCCTCGCCCGGTGCGAGCTGCAGCCGGGCCACCCCGTAGGCCGGCGTGTGCCGAGTGCGCACCTGCATGTTGTGACTGTCGCATAGGGGAGGATCGCGAGGTGGCACATATCTCTAGCGGACCGCGATCGGTCGGCGAACACGCCGCCGCGGTCGCCGCGCTGATCGGCCCGCTGCCGGTGGTCGACCTGCCGGTCGCCGACTGCCTCGGGCTGGTGCTGGCCGCCGACCTGACCTCGCCGGTGCCGCTGCCGCCGTTCGACAACTCCGCGATGGACGGCTACGCGGTGCGGGCGGCGGACGTCGCCGGTGCGAGCGCCGCCGCACCGGTCACGCTGCCGGTGGCGGCGGACATCCCGGCCGGGCGCATCGACGTGCCCGCGCTGTCGCCGGGAACCGCTCACCGGATCATGACCGGAGCGCCGCTGCCGGCCGGCGCGGATGCCATCGTGCAGGTCGAGCTCACCGACGCCGGCACGTCCGAGGTGCGGATCCGGGCCGAGGTCGAGGCCGGCACGCACCTGCGGACCGCGGGCGAGGACGTGGCCAAGGGAGCCGTCGTGCTCACCGCCGGGACCGTGCTCGGCCCACCCCAGCTCGGCCTGGCCGCCGCGGTCGGCTATCCGACGCTGCCGGTGCGTCGCCGGCCGCGGGTGCTGATCCTGTCCACCGGCTCCGAGCTGGTCGAGCCCGGCGCCGACCTCGCGCCGGGGCAGATCTACGAGTCGAACAGCGTGCTGCTCGGCGCGGCGGTGCGGGAGGCCGGCGGCAGCCCGACCGTGCTCCGGTTCGTGCCGGACGACGTGGCCGAGTTCCGTGCGGCGGTGTCCTCGGCGGCCGCCGGGCTCGACCTGCTGGTCACCTCGGGCGGGGTGAGCGCGGGGGCCTACGAGGTGGTCAAGGACGCGCTGACCGGGCGCGGCGTGGACTTCGTGCGGGTGGCGATGCAGCCGGGCGGGCCGCAGGGGATCGGGCGGCTCGACGGGCTGCCGGTGGTCGCGCTGCCCGGCAACCCGGTGAGCGCGGCACTGTCGTTCGAGCTGTTCGTGCGGCCGGCGCTGCGGGGCGCGCTCGGGCACCCGGCGCCCCTGCGGCGCCGGGCGCGGGCCCGGCTGGTCTCGCCGCTGCGCTCGCCGTCGGGACGGCGCCAGTTCCGCCGGGCGCGGCACGACGAGGGCATGGTCGAGGTCACCCCGGTCGGCGGGCCCGGATCGCACCTGCTGGCCTCGTTCGCCGCCTCGAACTGCCTGATCGACATCCCGGAGGAGCTCACCGAGGTCGCCGCCGGCTCGGAGGTCGACCTGATCCTGCTCGACTGAGCGTCGCGGGCCCGACGACCAGACGTAGTCGGCCAGTTACGTTTCGCGCTAGACTGCCAGGACAACTCGGTTCGCCGCGGTGTCCGCCGGAGCCGTGCTTTCGTCGGGGGAGGCACGGCCCGGCCGGCCGCCGAGCCGGTTGGCGTAGCGTGGATCAGTCCCATTCGATCCCGCCCCCGAGGACTTTCCGCCCCATGACCGACGACGAGAACCGGTCCGGCACCATCGCTCATTTCCTACATCTGGCCCGCGGCATCGTGCCGCCGATGCACCCGGCCGGCCGCCCGTTCGTCGCCGGCGGCGCGGTGGCCACCCTGGCCCTGCGCCGGCTGTCCCGCCGCGTCGGGCTCGGCGCCGCGGTGCTCACCGGGCTGACGGCCTGGTTCTTCCGCGAGCCGCGCCGAGTGACCCCGGGGCGAGCCGGCATCGCGGTAGCCCCGGCCGACGGCGGCGTGGCCAGCGTGGTCACCGCCGTGCCGCCGGCCGAGCTCGGCCTTGGTGCGGCGGAGATGCTGCGGGTCAGCGTGTTCCTCTCCGTGTTCGACGTGCACGTGCAGCGCGTCCCGGTGACCGGCGAGGTGGTGCGCGCGGCGTACCGGCCGGGCAAGTTCCTGTCCGCGGACCTGGACAAGGCCAGCGCGGACAACGAGCGGAACTCGCTGCTGCTGCGCACGGTCGACGGGCAAGAGGTGGTCGTGGTGCAGATCGCCGGCCTGGTCGCACGGCGGATCGTGTGCCAGGTGAGCGAGGGCGAGAAGGTGACCGCCGGCGCGACCTACGGGCTGATCCGGTTCGGCTCGCGGGTGGACCTGTACCTGCCGGCCGCCAGCCGAGTGCTGGTCGAACCGGGCCAGCGCACCATCGGCGGTGAGACCGTGCTCGCCGAGCTGCCGGCCGATTCGCCTGGTCCCCCGAGCCCCCGGAGCCCCTCGCGGATGGAGGGCTGAGCGGTGGCGACCGGATCGGGAGTTCGGCTGCTGCCCAACGCGATCACCGTGCTGGCCATGTGCGCCGGCCTGTCCGCCGTGCAGTTCACGCTCGCCGGCAACCTGTCCGCGGCCATCGGGGCAATCGCCGTCGCGGCCGGGTTGGACAGTCTGGACGGCCGGATCGCCAGACTGTTGGACGCCACCAGCAAGATGGGCGCCGAGCTGGACTCGCTGTCCGACGCGATCTCCTTCGGAGTGGCGCCCGCGCTGGTGCTCTACATCTGGAAGTTCACCGGTGCCGGCTCCGGCTTTCCCGGTGACCGGTCCGGTTGGGTGTTCGCGCTGGTCTACGCGGTGTGCATCATCCTGCGCCTGGCCCGGTTCAACACGCTGCTCGAGGACGCCGAACAACCCCCCTACGCCAAGGAGTTCTTCGTCGGGGTGCCGTCACCGGCCGGTGGGCTGCTGGTGCTGCTGCCGCTCATCCTGAGCATCCAGTTCGGCCACGACGGCTGGTGGTCGAGCAAACCGGTGGTGGTCGGCTGGACGCTTGCCGTGGCGGCGCTGCTGATCAGCCGGATCCCGACGCTGTCGGTGAAGACCGTCCGGGTGGCGCCCAGGTTCGTGGCGCCACTGCTGGTGCTTGTCGGTCTGGTGGCGGCGGCGGTGATCACCTATCCGATGGCCGCACTGGCCGTCGCGCTGCTGGGCTACCTCGCGCACATCCCGTACGCGGTGCGACGCAAGCGGTGGCTCGCCGGTCACCCGGAGGCATGGGACATCCCGCCCCGGGAGCGGCGCGCGATCCGCAAGGCGCACGGCCGGATCAACCGGCGGCTTGGCCTGCGCCCGCCGCTGCGCCGGGTGGCCGGGGTGGCCCGTCGCGCGGTTCGGCTACCGCGCCGGGCCGACGAGCACCCGCGCGGTCCCATCGTGCTGCCCACCGACTCGCCCCGGGTTCGCGGCCAGGCCCTGCGCCGTCGGGCCTGGCGCCGCACCGGGTTACGCCGCAACCATCCCCGCCCCGGCGACCCCCGCCGGCCGGGTCCGTCCGGTGAGCGCGGCCAGGTGGGCGACGAGGGTCGCTAGGCTCACCTCCCGTGTCCGCTGAGATCACGTTGACCGCCCGACACTCGCCGTCCGCCGTGGATATCCGGCGGGGGGTGGTGCGGTTGCATCCGGAGGTGCTGGATGCGTTGGGGCTGCGGCAGTGGGACGCGGTGCGGCTGACCGGGGCGCGAGCCAGCTCGGCGCTGGCCGCCGCCGCGGACCGGACCGGGCCCACCGGGATCGTGCTGCTCGACGACGTCACCATGTCCAACCTCGGGATCACCGAGGGGGCCGAGGTCGTCGTCGCGCCGGTGCGGGTGGCCGCGGCGCGCGCGGTGGTCGTGGCCGGCTCGCGGCTGGCCACCACCGCACTGACCCCGGAGACCCTGCGGCTGGCGCTGCTCGGCAAGGTGCTGACCGTCGGTGACGCGGTCTCGCTGCTCCCCCAGGATGTCGCGCCGGTGCCCGGTTCGGACGTGATCTCCTTGCGCGGCACGCTGTCCAGGACGATCGGGGCGAGCTGGACGACCGAGCTGCTCACCGTGACCGGCAGCGAGCCGGACGGGCCGGTCGCGATTCATCCGTCCACTGTGGTCGGTTGGCGTGACGGTCCGCGCACCGGGGAGACCGCGAGCCGAGAGGCGGTCACCACCGGCGGGCAGACCGTCGACGTGGACACCGTGCACGCTCCGGGTGACGCGGACGACTCGGACACCGCGGGGCTGGCCGGGCTTCCCGGGGGGTCCGCGCTGGTCGAACCCGCCGCGCCGCCGCCACCGGTTGCCGACCTGGTCGGGGCCGGCGAGGTGGCCCGCAGGCTCACCGAGTGGTTCGAGCTGACCTTCCGGCGTCCGGAGCTGCTCGAGCGGCTCGGCGCGGCGCCCCGGCTCGGTGCGCTGCTGTCCGGGCCGGAGGGGGTCGGCAAGACGACCGTGGTGCGTTCGGTGGCGCATGCGGTCGGCGCCACGGTGGTTGAGCTTGCCGGGCCGACCGTGGCCGCGCTCGAGCCGAACGCCGCGGCCAGGCGGATCACCGACGCGGTGGCCGCGGCCCGCGCACACACCGGGCGGACGCCGGCCATATTGCTGATCACCGATCTGGACGCGCTGCTGCCGGCCACCAGTCCGCCGCCGCTGGCCACCGTCGTGGTGGACACGTTGCGCGCGGCCATCAGCACGCCGAAGTTCGCCATCGTGGCGACCACCGCGCATCCCGAGGCGATCGATCCGAGGGTGCGCGGAATCGAGCTGCTCGACCGGGAGCTGTCCCTGGCGCTGCCGGATGCCAAGGGCCGCACGGATCTGCTCCGCGTGCTGCTCAGGGACGCGCCGGTCGAGTCCGATGTGGACTTCGGCGAGATCGCCGACCGGACTCCCGGTTTCGTCGCCGCGGACCTGATCGCGCTGCGCCGGGAGGCCGCGGTGCGGGCGGCACTGCGCCAGCAGGAGGCCGCCGAGCCACGGATCGCCAACGGCGACCTGCTCGGCGCGCTCGAGGCGATCCGGCCGACCTCGATGTCCACATCGGACGCCTTGCAGACCGGTGGGCTGCGGCTGGACGACGTCGGGGACATGACCGAGGTCAAGCAGGCCCTGAGCGAGGCGGTGCTCTGGCCGTTGCAGTACCCGGACTCCTTTGCGCGGCTTGGCGTTTCGCCGCCGCGCGGGGTGCTGCTGTACGGGCCGCCCGGTTGCGGCAAGACGTTCCTGGTGCGCGCGCTGGCCGGCACCGGCAAACTCAACGTGATCGTGGTCAAGGGCGCGGAGCTGCTGGACAAATGGGTGGGCGAGTCGGAGCGGGCCGTGCGCGAGCTGTTTCGCAAGGCGGCGGAAGCCGCGCCGGCCATGGTGTTCCTCGACGAGGTGGACGCGCTGGCCCCGCGCCGCGGACAGTCCGCGGACACCGGGGTGGCGGACCGGGTGGTGGCCGCACTGCTCACCGAGCTGGACGGGGTCGAGCCGATGCGCGATGTCGTCGTGGTCGGCGCGACCAACCGGCCCGAGCTGGTGGATCCCGCGCTGCTGCGGCCGGGCCGGCTGGAGCGGTTGGTGTACGTGCCGCCACCGGACGCCGACGCTCGGACCGAGATCCTCGGCGCGGCGGCCAGGAACACCCCGTTGACGCCGGACGTGTCACTGCCCGCACTGGCCATCGAGTTGGACGGCTACTCCGCGGCCGACTGCGCGGCGCTGATCCGGGAGGCCGCGCTCACCGCAATGCGGGAGAGCCTGGACGCCGCCGAGGTCACCGCGGCGCACCTGGCCGCCGCGCGGCAGAGTGTGCGGCCGTCATTGGATCCGGCGCAGCTGGCCGCGCTCGCCGCCTATGCGCAAGGCCGGCGCTGACTCATTTGCCGCCGTAGTCGTTGGTGACCATCACGATCACGCCCGGCGAGGCGTCCGCGATGCCGGCGAAGCGCGGCTCGGCCCGCATGCCGAACTTCCTGGCCAACTCGGTCGCGGCCGGCTCCTCGGTGGTGCCCGGCCGGAAGTAGGCGGTCGAGGTGGGGATGATGCCCTGCGAGTAGTTGCCGACCTCGACGACGTTCCAGCCGTCGGCCCGGAAGTCGCTCGCGGCCTTGGCGGCGAGCTTCGCGATGGTGCCGTTGTTGAACACCCGCACCGGCACGTCGCGGACGTTGGGCGCCGGCGGAGCGGGCGGCTGGGTTCCCGGCGGTGGCGTGCCGGGCGGTTGGGTGGCGGGCGGCTGCGTGGCGGGCGGCTGCGTGCCGGTCCCGCTCGGCGGCGGTGGTCCCGGCTGGCTGGACTGACCGCTCGGCCGGGTTGTCGAGCTGGCCGGCGGGGTCGAGGACGGCGGCGCACCGCCGTTGTTGCCGTTGTCGCCGTCGATCAGCGTGATCACACCGACCACCAGGGCCACGAACGCGACGCCCATCAGCACCAGGCCGACCACCCGGCCGGGGCGTGCCGAACCCGGATCCTGGACAACGCTCATGTGCGCTCGATGCCAAGCCGCTTGGCCGAGCGAGCCCGCTGACGCGTCGCGCGCAACCGGCGCAACCGCTTGACCAGCATGGGATCGGCCGCGAGCGCGGCCTGCTTCTCAATGAGCCCGTTGAGCAACTGGTAGTACCTGGTCGGAGAGATCTCGAACACCTCGCGGATCTCGCGTTCCTTGGCTCCGGCGTAGGCCCACCACTGCCGCTCGAAGGCCAGGATCTCGCGCTCCCGGTCGGTCAGCGGCTGGACCTGCGCGCCACCAGAGTCCGCCGGCCATTGCGCGGCATCCACCTGGCTGCTCGCCACCGGCACCTCCACACGGCGGTGAATCACACGTCTGTCATTCCGCTCTTATTACATCACGCCGAGCGCGCTCGCGGATCGTCTCTGCGCCGGAATCTCCGCACTGCCTAAGCTTGCCACCCATGGCCGTCCGACCGATCCGTATCGCCGGTGATCCCGTGCTGCACCAGCCGACCCGTCCGGTGGAAACGTTCGACGACGAACTGCGAACCTTGGCCGCCGACATGTTCGACACGATGGCCGCCGCCAACGGAGTCGGCCTCGCCGCCAACCAGGTCGGTGTCGACCTGCGGCTGTTCGTCTACGACTGCCCGGAGGGCGACGGCTCGAGCGGTACGCGCCGGCACGGGCTGGTGGTCAACCCGGTGCTGACCACGTCCGCCCGGCCGGAGACCATGCCCGACCCGGAGGACGATCTCGAGGGGTGCCTCTCGGTGCCGGGCGAGTCGTTCCCGACCGGGCGCGCCGACTGGGCCAAGGTGACCGGGCAGGACCTGGACGGCGCCCCGATCGAGGTGGAGGGGACCGGTTTCTTCGCCCGCTGCCTGCAACACGAGACCGACCACCTCGACGGCCTGCTCTATCTGAGCCGACTGACCGGCCGGTACACCAAGGAGTCCAAACGCGTGCTCAAGGCGCAGGGCTGGGGTGTGCCCGGACTGTCCTGGATCCCGTCGGCAACCGAGGACCCGTTCGACTGAGGCGGTCGGGGCCCCGCCGCACAACGGGCCTTGTTCGCCTGAGGTGAACAAGGCCGGGGAACATCGCGGACAGGCGCACACTTGTAGTACCTGCAACGGTGTAATTCTGCGGCCTGAGGCGGTGGCTCCGGTGACCGACAACGCCGAACCGGACGCGCCGCCCGACGCTGAGCTGCTGGACGCCTACTCGCGCACGGTGAGCTCGGTCGCCGCGGCGCTGACCCCGCACGTCGCGAGCATCGGGCTCGGCCGGGGCGGCGGATCGGCCGTGGTGTTCACCTCGGACCGGCACCTGCTGACCAACGCGCACGTGGTGGGCGCCGGCCGGCACGGCACCGCGACCTTCTCCGACGGCACCGAGTCGCCGTTCGACGTGATGGGCGCGGATCCGCTGTCCGACCTCGCGGTGCTGCGGGTGCGCGGGGACGCGCCGGACGCGGCCGCGCTTGGCGACGCGGACCGGCTGGTGGTGGGCCAACTGGTGGTCGCCGTCGGCAGCCCGCTCGGCCTGTCCGGCTCGGTCACCGCCGGGGTGGTCAGCGCGCTGGGCCGGTCGCTGCCGGTGCGCCAGGGCCGGGCCGGGCGGGTGATCGAGAACGTGATCCAGACCGACGCGGCGCTCAACCCTGGCAACTCCGGCGGGGCGCTGGCCGACTCGGCCGGGCGGGTGGTCGGGATCAACACCGCGGTCGCCGGGTTCGGGCTCGGGCTCGCGGTACCGGTGAACGCCACCACCCGGCGGATCGTGGACACGCTCATGGTCGAGGGCCGGGTGCGCCGCGCCTATCTCGGCATCATCGGGGTGCCGACGCCGCTGCCGGACGACGTGGCCGAACGGACCGGGCAGCCGGCCGGCCTGCGGGTGGTCGAGGTGGTGTCCGGCGGACCGGCGCACCGGGCCGGGCTGCGCACCGGAGACCTGGTGCTGACCGTGGCGCGCGAGCGCGTGTCCGACGCGCAGGGCATCCAGCGTCAGCTCTTCGCCGAGGTGATCGGCACCGACCTGGCGATCACCGTGCTGCGCAACGGCGCGATGGTGGACGTCTACGCCCGCCCGGTGGAGCTCACCGCCGACTGAGTCGTTCGCCGTACAGCGTCGGATCGCCGTCGCCCGTACAGCGCGACGTCACCTTGCTGCGCTTCTATCAGCGGAATGTCACCTTGCGCGGTATCGGTCTGGCGGGCGGGGCGGCGCGGGGCGCGGGCCGGGGCGTGGGCGCGGGGCGCTGCTCATGCCGGTGCCCGGCGCCACGGCAGATCGGGCAGGCGGGCCATGGCGCCGAAGTCGTCCTGCCTGGCCAGCTCCGCGTACCGGCCGGCAAGGACCAACGCCCGGATCCGCTGCGACTGCTTCGTGGTGGGCAGGTCACCGGCGAACAGAAAGGGCAGCGCGAGCCGCCAGCCGGCCAGGACCGTCGCCCGGTGCCGGTGCGGGGCGCGCAGCCCGGCGACCGTCACCCGCAGCGCGTGCTCGTTGGGCGTCATGGTCCGCGGCATGGCCTGGTGGTCCCAACCCCACCGGTTCCCGTCGGCCGCGGCGCAGCCGACGCAGCCCGGGTCGCCCGAGCCGAGCTTGCCGCCGCAGCCGGAGCAGCGGACCAACCACAGTGCCCAGTCGGCACAGGTCCACGGGTACGTCTCGGGCGCGGCCCGCACCGCGGCGGCCAGCGCCCGCTCCTCCTCCGATCCCGGCTTGATCGCTCCGACGTCCAGCAGCGCCCGCCAGTCCGCCCACCAGAGCCCGTCGATCTGCTCTGCGCAGATCGCACAGTCCGGATAGCCCCGACCGACCAGCTCCCCGCAGTTCGAGCAGGGCTTGGCCACAGCTGGTCGGTCCACCCGCCGTCCACCCGGCGGATAGTGCTGAGGCTGGGCCATTTGTGCACCGTACGCTCAGTCGTTCGGGTCGTCCCTCTGGCGGGCCCGGGCGTCGGCTGGCTATGGTCGGTCAGTCGACAACTGAACAGACGCGGGAGCTCGCGCCGTAGCGGGCTGAGAGGGCGGTTGGGTCGATTTCGACCCGGTGCCGCCGACCGCCGGAACCTGACCGGGTAATGCCGGCGTAGGGAGGAACATCCGATGACCGCTCTTGACGACCGTTCCGTCTGCCCACGGGTGAGCACCGGGCCGATCACCGGCTCGCGCAAGGTCTACCGGGACGCCGCTGACGGGCTGCGGGTGCCGATCCGCCGGGTGGAGCTGACCGGCGGCGGGCATTTCGACCGGTACGACACCTCCGGTCCGTACACCGACCAGACCGCGATGATCGACGTCCACAGTGGACTGAGCCGACTGCGCGCGGACTGGGTCGCCGAACGTGCGCCGGTGAACGGCGCGGTGACTCAACTGGCCTACGCGCGGGCCGGTGTGATCACCAAAGAGATGCTGTTCTGCGCCGCGCGGGAAGGGGTGGACGTCGAGCTCGTCCTGGCCGAGGTGGCCCGCGGCCGAGCGGTGATTCCGGCCAACCGCAGGCATCCGGAGTGCGAACCGATGATCATCGGCAAGCGGTTCCTGGTCAAGGTGAACGCGAACATCGGCAACTCGGCGGTGTCCTCCTCGATCGAGGACGAGGTGGCCAAGATGGTCTGGGCCACTCGCTGGGGCGCTGACACCGTGATGGATCTGTCCACCGGCAGGCGGATCAACGAGACCCGCGAATGGATCCTGCGCAACTCACCGGTTCCGGTGGGCACCGTGCCGATCTACGAGGCGCTGGAACGGGTCGGCGGCGACCCAAGCCGACTCTCCTGGGAGATCTATCGGGACACCGTGATCGAACAGTGCGAGCAGGGCGTCGACTACATGACCGTGCACGCCGGAGTGCTGCGGGACCATGTGCCGCTGACCGCGAACCGGATCACCGGCATCGTCTCCCGGGGTGGGTCGATCATGGCCGCCTGGTGCCTGGCCCACCGGCGGGAGAGCTTCCTGTACACCAACTTCGTCGAACTGTGCGACATTCTGCGCGGCTACGACGTGACCTTCTCGCTCGGCGACGGGTTGCGCCCGGGCTGCATCGCCGACGCGAACGACGCGGCGCAGTTCGCCGAGCTGCGCACCCTTGGCGAGCTCAGTGCGGTGGCCCGCGCGCGCGACGTTCAGGTGATGATCGAGGGGCCCGGCCACGTGCCGATGCACAAGATCGCGGAGAACGTTCGGTTGTGCGACGAACTGTGCGGTGAGGCGCCGTTCTACACGCTTGGTCCACTTGCGACGGACGTGGCGCCGGCGTACGACCACATCACCTCGGCGATCGGCGCGGCGCAGATCGCCTGGGCTGGCACCGCGATGCTCTGCTACGTAACGCCGAAGGAACACCTCGGGCTGCCCGACCAGGACGACGTGAAGACCGGCGTGATCACCTACAAGATCGCCGCACACGCCGCGGACCTGGCCAAGGGCCACCCGCACGCCCAGGAGTGGGACGACGCGCTTTCCCTGGCCCGCTTCGAGTTCCGCTGGCTGGACCAGTTCAACCTCTCGCTCGACCCGGACACCGCACGCGCGTTCCACGACGAGACGCTGCCGGCCGAACCGGCGAAGAACGCGAAGTTCTGCTCGATGTGCGGGCCCAAGTTCTGCTCGATGCGGATCACCCACGACATCCGCGGGCGCACGGGGGAGCCGGTCGAACCGGAACGGCCGTGAGCACACCGCCCAGGGCGTTGACCATCGCCGGGTCGGACTCCGGGGGCGGCGCCGGTCTACAGGCCGATCTCCGGACGTTCTTCGCCTGCGGGGTGCACGGCATGACCGCGGTCACCGCGGTCACCGTGCAGAACTCGCTGCGGGTGAGCGCCGTCAGCGAGATCCCGGCCGAGGTGGTGGCCGCGCAGATCGAGACCGTGGCCACCGACATCGGGGTGCAGGCGGCGAAGACCGGGATGCTGGCCAATGCGGAGATCATCCGCGCCGTGGTGAAAGCGTGCGATCGAGCAGAAATCGGGCAGAGCGGCCGGATCCCGTTCGTGGTCGACCCGGTCGCCGCATCCATGCACGGGGATCCGTTGCTGCACCAGGATGCGCTGACCGCGCTGCGTGCGGACCTGTTTCCGAGGGCCACCCTCGTCACGCCGAACCTGGACGAGGTCGGGCTGCTCACCGGAATCACCGTGCGGACCGGTACCGAGCAGCGGAACGCGGCGGTGGCGCTGGTCGAGCTCGGCGCACGCGCCGCACTGGTCAAGGGCGGGCACATGCGCGACGACCCGCGGTGCGTCGACCTGCTCTACGACGGGCGAACCTTCACCGAGCTGCCGGAGGTTCGGGTGGACACCCGGCACACCCACGGCGGCGGGGACACCATGGCGTCAGCCATCACGGCGGCCCTGGCCAGGGGCATGGACCTGCTCGACGCGGTGCGGTACGGCAAGTGGTTCGTCACGAACTCGGTGCGTAGCGCGTATCCGCTCGGGGCCGGCGTCGGCCCGGTGTCACCATTCTGGCGTCTGGCCGCCGAAGATCGGTAAGAATTGGGCGTGAAGTTCCAGCGGCAGGTGCACGACTTCGTCGAGAGCCAGCGGTTCCAGCGCGCCGTCATCGTGGTGATCGTGATCAACGCGATCACCCTGGGACTGGAGACCTCGACCCACATCTCGGCGGCGGCGCACGTATTCCTGCGGATCGCCGACCGGGTCGCACTGGCCCTGTTCGTGGTCGAACTGGCGCTGCGATTATATGGACACGGCTGGAAGTTCTTCCGGGATCCGTGGAACGTCTTCGACTTCTTGGTGATCGGTATCTCGCTGGTGCCGGCCACCGGACCGTTCTCCGTGCTGCGCGCCCTGCGGGTGTTGCGGGTGCTGCGGCTGATGACCGCGGTGCCGGCCATGAAGCGGGTGGTCGGCGCGCTGCTCGCGGCGGTGCCCGGGCTGGCCTCGATCGCCGCGCTGCTCAGCCTGATCCTCTACGTCGCCGCGGTGATGGCGACCCAGATGTTCCGGCACGCCGCACCGCAGTACTTCGACGACATGGGTTCCTCGCTGTTCACCCTGTTCCAGACGATGACCGGCGAGGGCTGGCCGGACGTGGCCCGGGCGGTGATGCGGGAGCAGCCGATCGCCTGGATCTTCTTCGTGGTCTACATCGTGGTTTCCACGTTCGCCGTGCTGAACCTGTTCATCGCGGTCATCGTCAGCGGCATGGAACAGGGCGTCACCGACGACATCGTCGAGGTTGAGGAGAAGCACGCCGCCGACCAACGCGCCGCCGACCAGCAGCTGCTCACCGAGATCCAGGCCCTGCGGGCCGAGGTGGCCGCACTGCGCAAGGACCTGACGCCGGGGTAGCGCCTGGTCAGCGCGGCGGGCTGGACGCCCTGGCCCAGAAGCGTTGCGGGATGCGGCCCGCGGAGTGGGCCAACCGGCCGGCGAGCACCGCGTTGCGCATGGCGGCGGCCATCCGCTCCGGGTTGGCCGCCCTGGTGATCGAGGTGGCCAGGAGCACCGCGGCGCAGCCGAGCTCCATGGCCAGCGCGGCGTCCGAAGCGGTGCCGATGCCGGCGTCCAGCACCACCGGAACCCGCGCCCTGGCCACGATGAGCTCGATGTTGTGCGGGTTGCGGATTCCGAGCCCGGTGCCGATCGGTGAGCCGAGCGGCATGACCGCGGCGCAGCCGGCCTGCTCAAGGCGCAGGGCGAGGACCGGATCGTCGTTCGTGTACGCGAGCACGGTGAAACCGTCGCGCACCAACGTGTTCGCCGCGTCCAGCAGCTCGATCGGGTCGGGCAGCAGGGTTCGGTCGTCGGCGATCACCTCCAACTTGACCCACTCGCTGCCGAGCGCCTCCCTGGCCAGCCGCGCGGTGAGCACCGCATCGGCCGAGGTGTGACAGCCGGAGGTGTTGGGCAGTGGGTCGATCCCCAGTCGGCGCAACAGTTCCAGTACGCCTGAGCCGCCGGCGGCGTCCACCCGGCGCATCGCCACCGTGGTCAACTCGGTGCCGGCGGCGACCAGGGCACGCTCGAGCACGGCCAGGTTGCCGGCACCGCCGGTGCCCATGATCAGCCGCGAGGAGTACTCCCGGCCGGCGATGATCAGCGGGTCGTCCACGTCATCCTCCCTGTACCGCGGTAAGCACCTCGACGGACGAGCCGTCCGGCAGCACGGTCCGGCCGTGCTCGGGGCGTGGCACCAGCACCCCGTCCACCGCGACCGCGACCCCGGCCGCCGCGATCCCGAGCACGGCAAGCAGCTCGGTCACCGTGCTGCCGTCGGGCACCGCACGGTCGACCCCGTTGACCCGAATCTCGATCACGTCACTCCTCCTCGACCAGGCCGGCCACGGCGTCGGCGGTGGTGGGTGCGAGCAGCAGACCGTTGCGGTGATGTCCGGTGGCGGCCAGCACGCCGGGCTCGAGCCAGCCGAGCACCGGGCGGTTGTCCGGACTGCCGGCGCGCAGCCCGGCGGCGCACTCGACCAGCGCGAACTCCGTGACACCCTGCAGGATCCGCTCGGCGTCGGCGAGCAGGTCCCGGACCCCGCGCACGGTCACGTCGGTGTCGAAGCCGGCCTCGTACTGGGTCGCGCCGAGCACCACCTCCCCGCTGTCCCTCGGCACCAGGTAGCTGTGCCGCGACTCGACCAGCGCGCGGATGGTGTGGCGCGGCGGCGCCAGCGTGCCGGGCCGGGCCCGCAGCCGCAGGATCTCCCCCTTCACCGGCCGGATCACGTTGGCCAGCGCCGCATGCAGCCGGCCACTCCAGGCGCCGGCCGCGATCACCGCGACCGCGCAGTCCATTGTGGACCCGTCCGCCAACTCGACGGCACCCGGGCGAACCCGGGCGGCTTCGGCCGGGATGAACTCGACCCCGCATCGGGTGGCCGCCTTGTGCAGGGCGCGCAACAACTTTCGGTTGTCGACAGCCAGATCGCCGGGAACCAGAAGTCCACTTCGGACGACCGGACTGATGCTCGGCTCCAGCTTCCTCAGCTGACCCGGGCTCAGCGCCTCGACGTCGCGGCCCAGCTCCGCGAGCCGGGTGCCGAGGGTGTCCAGCTCGGCCTCGTCCGCCGCGTCGAAGCCGACCACCACGGTGCCCTCGGTACGCAGGCCAGGGTCGTCCAGTCCGGCGGCGAACGCCGGCCAGGCCTCGAGCGCCGCGGTTCCGGAAACCAGGAGGTGCTCCTCGCCCGGGCTCGCCTCGGACACCGGCGCGAGCATGCCGCCCGCCACCCAGGACGCCCCGCTCATCGGCGCCGGGTCGAGGACGGTCACGGGCCGTCCGCCGCGGGCCAGCCGCCAGGCCACGGACAACCCGATGACCCCGCCACCCACCACGGTGATCTGCCTACTCATCACGCTCCCTGCGCCGGCATGACCCGGATCAGGTTCGACGGTCGGGATCGGCGGATCCCCTCTCAGCCCGGCCCTGCGGGCTCCCGTGCGGACCAACCGCCACGGTAGCGCACGGCGGCGGCGCCTACCGTGGCGAGCATGCCGGGCCTCGATGCCGAACAGATCCGAAGCCGCCTCACCGGCGCCCGCCTCTACCTGTGTGTCGGCCCGCGGCCCGACCTCCCGGACTTCCTCGAAGCCGTGCTCGGCGGTGGGGTCGACATCGTGCAGGTGCGGGAGAAGTCCCTGGAGGCGCGCCAGGAACTGGCCGCGCTCGAGGTGGCCGGCGCGGCCTGTGCGCGGCATGGCGCGCTGCTGGCCGTGAACGACCGTGCGGACGTCGCCCTTGCCGCCGGCGCCGACGTCCTGCACCTCGGTCAGGACGACCTGCCGGTGGCGTGGGCGCGCCGGATCGTCGGCGACACCATGGCGATCGGCCGTTCCACCCACACCCGGGCCGAGGCCACCGCCGCGGCCACCGAATCCGGCGTGGACTACTTCTGCACAGGTCCGTGCTGGCCGACACCGACCAAGCCCGGTCGCCCCGCCCCCGGCCTCGACCTGGTGCGCGCCACCGCGCGGGCCGCGCCGGACCGTCCCTGGTTCGCCATCGGCGGCATCGACACCGCGCGCCTTCCCCAGGTTCTCGACGCGGGCGCGACCCGGATCGTCGTGGTCCGCGCCCTGACCGAAGCCGAGGACCCCCGCTCCGCCGCCAAGGCGCTGCGCCGCGGCCTTCCCGTTGCCTGAGCCCGGCCCGGCCGCCGTAGCGCGCAAGGTGACATTCCGCGTCTAGAAACGCATGAAGGTGACCTTGCGCTGAACCCCAACAGGCCGCGACCCGGAGCCGCGAGCCGCGCGAACGAGCGTGAGTGAGCGCAAGAGACAGCGCAAAACACAACGGACGAGCTGGCAGGGTTCAGCTCGTCCGCTGTGTTCGGTGCCCTGGGGGGAGTTCAGGACACGCTCGTCGGGCTTAGCCGGTGACCAGGCTCAGGCCGTAGCGGCTGAGCGCCTCGTTGATCGGCTGATGGAACGTCGTGCCGCCGGAGGAGCAGTTGCCGGAGCCACCTGACGTGATGCCCTGAGCCTGCACCCTGGTCGCGCCGTTCGGCGAGACGAAGGCACCGCCGGAGTCACCTGGCTCGGCGCAGACATTCGTGCGGGTCAGGCCGAACACGATGTCGCCGCCGCCATAGTTCACCGTCTGGTTGGTGGCCTGGACGGTGCCGCAGTGCCACCCCGTGGTCGAGCCGGACCGGCAGACGCTGGAACCGACCGCCGCCGCGCTGGAACCGGCCACGGTGACGTCGCTGCCCGAGGAGAACCGGTCGACCAGCGCCGTCTGTACGGCGGCACTCGAGGTGACCTGGATGGCCGCGAAGTCGTCGGTCGGGAAGTTGAACCTGGACACCGGACCGATCGCTCCGCCGGAGCCGCTCCAGTTCCCGCCAAGCTCGCCGCAGTGGCCGGCGGTGATGATGAAGCGGGTGCTGCCGGAGCGTGCGCTGAACGCGATCGAGCAGCGGGCCTGGCTGTTGCGGATCGCCTGTCCGCCGATCAGGTTCCACAACGGCCGGGCGGCCTCGGTGACCGCCTCGGCGCGCGCACCCTGCGCGGCTGCCCACGTCAACCCGGCCGAGTCGGCACCCACGACCGACGCGACGACGGAGTTCGTGGTCAGGTCGACGTACCAGCCGCTGACCGACTTGGGCGCGCTCGTCGCCCGCGCGTCGATCGCCGACTTGAGCGCGTCGAGCTGGGCGGCGCTGCGCTGCACGACCTTGGCGGTCGCGCCGGCGCTCTGGATCTCCTGGCTCCTGGCGGCGTTGGTGGTGGCGACGACCAGTTTGCCGGTGGTGCTGTCGAACCAGGTGCCGGCGAAGTCGGTGCCGAGCCGCGTGGTCAGCGTCTGCGCGGCGGCGTTCGCCACGTTCTCCTGGTCGATCCTGGCCAGCGCCGCGTCGGCGGTCAGGCCGAGGTCGCGCTGCATGGCCCCGAGCATGCCGACGGACGCGGCTTGGGGTGCGGCTGTCGCGGGCAGCGAAAGCGACGTTGCCAGTGCGGTGGCCAGTAGAGCCGGGCCGGCGAGCCGGGCCACACGAAGACGGTTCATCGTGCTGTCTCCCTTTGGTTGCAGGGTTCCGGGAGTGTTGGGAATGTCCGGTCGGCACTCCCAGGTGTGGAGAGACGAACGGAATGCCACCCAATTGGGTGACCCTCTAACGGATGAACCTATGGGTAGTCGCGCCGTTACGGAAGGGTCCGATCGGAGGGAAGGATCGTCACATTTACCCGTTTCGGCGTTCCCGCGCTACGACATCCGGTGGTGGACGTGCCCCCGAACGCCGAGCGCGCGGGCCGGCCGGCGACGGGTGCGCACCACCACGCCGGGGGCCCGGCGATGGACGGCCTGATCTGCGGCAAACTGGATGTCGTGGACCTGGTGAACCTTGACGAGATCCGTGCCGCCGCACGACGACTCGACGGCGTGGCCGTGCGCACCCCGCTGCTGCCCGCCCCCTGGGCCGGCGATGAGCGTCCACTCTGGCTCAAACCCGAGAACCTGCAACCGATCGGCGCGTTCAAGCTGCGCGGCGCCTACCACGCGATCGCCGCGTTGCCCGAGCAGGCGCGGGCGGCGGGCGTGGCCGCCTACTCCAGTGGCAACCACGCGCAGGCGGTTGCCTACGCGGCCAAGGCGTTCGGGGTGCCCGCGGTGATCGTGATCGAGGACACCGCCCCGGCGATCAAGGTGGCGGCCACCAGGGCGCACGGCGCCGAGGTGGTCCAGGTCCCGTTGCCGGAGCGGGAGGCCGCCGCGGCGGACCTGGCCCAGCGTCGCGGCCTGGCGCTGATCCCGCCGTTCGACCATCCGGACGTGATCGCCGGACAGGGCACCATCGGCCTCGAGATCGTCGCCGACCTGCCCGAAGTCGACCTGGTGCTGGTGCCGGTCAGCGGTGGCGGGCTGATCTCCGGCATCGCCGCAGCGGTCAAGGCGCTGCGCCCGGAGGCGGCGGTGTTCGGCGTCGAGCCGGCACTCGGCGCCGACGCTCGAGCCAGCCTCGAGGCCGGCGAACTGGTCAGGTGGACTCCCGCGCAGCGTGCCCGCACGGTCGCCGACGGCCTGCGCGCCGAACCGTCCGAGCTGACCTTCGCCCACCTGCGCAAGCTGGTGGACGGCATCGTCACAGTCACCGAGGAGGAGATCCTGCGCGCGGTCACGGCGCTGGCCAGGCAGTCCCGAATCATCGCCGAGCCGAGCGGCGCGGTGACCACCGCCGCCTTCCTCCATCGGGCCGCCGAGCTACCGGCCGGCAACACGGTCGCGGTCGTCTCCGGCGGCAACATCGACCCGGCGCTGCTGGCCCGGCTGCTCGCCGAGTAGCGGCGCACCGGTCAGGACGCCGCGGACATCCGGTGCGCCGGGACGACATGCGTCGGCGGCGTCGACACCCCGCAGTGCAGACAGTCACCGGGGTGCGGCGCCTCGGCCACCTCGTCCCCGGCCGGCTGCTCGGCGAGCACGTCATTGCGGATGCCCAGCGCGACAAGGCCACCGAGCGCGCACACCACCGCGCAGAGCACCATCGCGGTGCGCCAGCCCGCGGTGAGCTGCGCCGGGTCGGTGTAGCCGGCGCCGGTCAGCCCGGCGGCGGCGGGCAGCACGGCGACCGCGATCAGGCCGCCGGTCCTGGCGATGGCGTTGTTCACCCCGGACGCCACGCCGGCGTGCCGGTCCTCGGCGGCGGCCAGCACGGTTGCGGTGACCGGCGCGACCACGCAGGCGAGGCCGAGCCCGAACACGGACACCGCGGGCAGCACCGTGCCGAAGTAGGAGGCGCCCGGGACGACCCGGGTGAGCAGCAGCATGCCGAGCGCGATCACGACCGGGCCGATCACCAGAAACCAGCGCGGCCCGTAGCGCTGGGCGAGCTTGCCGGCCCTTGCCGAGAACAGCAGCATGATCACCGTGATCGGCAGCCCGGAGAGCCCGGCGACGGTCGGCGAGTAGCCGAGCGAGACCTGTAACTGCATGACGAACAGCATCATCACGCCGCTCAGCGCCGCGTACACCACGAAGGTCAGCACGTTGGCCAGCGTGAACGTGCGGTTGGCGAACATGTCCGGCGGCACCAGCGGGTCACGCTCACGCAGTTGCAGCACCACGAACGCGGCCAGGGCGAGCAGTCCGACCACGCCGGACACGACGACCAGCGGATCGCCGACGCCCCGGCCGGGCGCCTCGACGAGCGCGGCGGTCAGCCCGGCGAGGCCGAGCGCGCCGAGCGCGGAGCCGATCGCGTCCGGATGTCCCCGGCCCATCCGCTGGTCGCAGGACTCCGGCACGTAGCGCCTGGCCAGCCAGACGCAGAGCGCGGCGAGCGGCAGGTTGATCAGGAACGCCAGCCGCCAGGACCACACCTGCACGACCAGCCCGCCGACCAGCGGCCCGATCGCGCCGGCGATGCCGCCGAGGCCGGACCAGGCGCCGATCGCCCTGGCCCGGTCCTCGCGGGCGAACGAGGCCTGGATGATCGCCAGTGAACCGGGGGTGAGCAGCGCGCCGCCGATGCCCTGCAACACCCGGGCGGTGACCAGCATGCCGGTGGTCTGGGCCAGTCCGCAGAGCACCGAGGCGGCGCCGAACCAGACCACCCCGATGGTGAACACCTTGCGCCGGCCGTAGCGGTCGCCGAGCGAGCCGGCGATCAGGATGAGCGCGGCGAGGGAGAGCAGGTAGCCGTCGAGGATCCACTGCAGACCGGCGATCGAGGCGCCCAGCTCGGTTCCGATCCTCGGCAGCGCGACGTTGACGATCGTGCTGTCCAGGAACACCATGCCGGAGCCGAGGATCGTGGTCGCCAGCACTCCCCTGGCGACCGGGGTACCCCAGCGGATCACGCCGACCGCGGCGGTCACGGACGGTTCAGCGTGGCGACGAACTTGTAGCGGTCGCCGCGGTAGACCGAGCGCACCCATTCCACCGGTCGCTCCTCGGTGTCGAACGTCTGCCGGGACAACAGCAGCATCGGCAGGCCGACATCCGCGCCGAGCACGTCGGCCTCGTGCGGACCGGCCAGCGCGGTCTCGATGGTCTCCTCGGCGTGGCCCATCTCCACGTCGAACCGCTCGCGCAGCACCTGATACAGGGAGAACCCGCTGGTGACGTACTTGCGCAGACCACGGAACCGGCTCAGCGGCAGGTGCGTGGTCTCGATCGCCATCGGCTCGCCGTCGGCCAGCCGGAGCCGTTGCAGCCGCAGCACCTTCGCGCCCTGCCGGATGGCCAGCAGCCGAGCCAGCTCCGGGTCGGCAGGGAACTCCGACACGTCCAGGAGTTGGGACGACGGCTCGCGGCCCTGGGCGCGCATGTCCTCGGTGTAGGAGGAGAGCTGGAGCCGCTGGGCGACCTTGGGCTCCGCGGCGAAGGTTCCCTTGCCCTGGACGCGAAGCAGCCGGCCCTCGACGGTCAGCTCGGCGAGCGCCTGACGGACCGTCGTGCGGGACACGTCGAACTGTGCGGCGAGTGAGCGCTCGGTCGGGATGGGTGACCCGGGCGGCAGCGAGCTCAGCACCTCGAGCAGATGCCGTTTCAGGCCCCAGTACTTCGGTTCCCGCTGCACCCGGGCCAGGGTGTCGTGCGCCTCGCTGGTCGACGTGTCGAGCATCGGCTCCTCCTCGAACTGCTCCCAGGTACAGAATGCCTGGCGCCGGCGACAGAAGCGATCACGCCGCACCCATTGGTCTGAGCTGTCACGGCCGCAACGCGACCCGTGACGGGCCGTCAGCGCGAGCGCACCGCTAATATTGGTCTAGACCTGGACGGCCGACAAGGAGAGACCGAATGGTGAGCCCGACCGTAGCCGGTGCCCGCATGCGGGCCGAGATCGCCGCCCAGCCCAGCGTGCTCGCCGACGTGGTACACCGGCGCGCCGAGATCGCCGAGGTGGGCGCCAAGGTCTCGGCCAGCCGGCCGCGGTTCGCCCTGCTGGCCGCGCGCGGCTCGAGCGACCACGCCGCGCTCTACGCGAAGTACCTGATCGAGGTGCTGCTGCAACTGCCCGCCGGGCTCGTCTCGCCGTCCACCACAACGTTGTACGGCGCCGAGCCGGACCTGACCGACGTGCTGTTCCTGACCGTGAGCCAGAGCGGCGGTTCGCCCGATCTCGTCGAGGCGACCGGGGTGGCCCGCAAGCGCGGCGCGCTGACCGTCGCGCTGACCAACACGCCGGACTCGCCGCTGGTCGCCGCCGCCGAGCTGGCCATCGACCTCGGTGCCGGTGCCGAGCTCGCGGTGGCCGCCACCAAGACCTACACCGCCAGCCTGGTCGCGCTCTACCTGCTGGTGGACGCGGTGCGCGGCGGCAACGGCGCATCGGTCGCCGGGATCGGCGAGCTGGCCGAGCGGACGCTCGCCGGCGCGGCCGGTGGGATCCGCGAGATCGTCGAGCGGTACCGCTCCGTCGAACGGATCGTGACCACCGGGCGCGGCTACTCCTCGGCCACCGCGGCCGAAGCGGCGCTGAAGCTGGCCGAGACCAGCTACCTGGCCGCCAGGGCCTACAGCGGGGCCGACCTGCTGCACGGTCCGGTCGCGGCCATCGACGCCGAGACCGGAGTGCTCGCGGTGACCAGCGCGGGTCCCGGCGGGGAGGCGATGCGGGACGTGGTGGCCGCGGTGCGGGCCCGCGGCGCGGACGTGGTCGCGATCGGCTCCGCGGCGGCGTCGGTGGGGGCCAGCGCGCACGTCGAGGTGCCGAGCACGGCCGAGGAGATTGCCCCGATTCTGGAAGTGCTTCCGTTGCAGCAGTTGGCGTTGGACCTCGCGCTTGCCCGCGGCGGCGACCCAGATCAACCGCGCGGTTTGAGCAAGGTGACCAAAACCCGCTGATCGTCCCTACACTTCCTGCCCATGAGACGCACCTCGTTTGCCAGGTGGCCGTGCTCGATCGCAAGAACCATGGACCTGCTCGGCGACCAGTGGACGCTGCTGGTGTTACGCGAGGCGTACCACGGCGTGCGCCGGTTCGACCGGTTCCAGGAGTCCCTCGGCATCGCCCGCAACACGCTCACCGAGCGGCTGGACCGGTTGGTCGGCGCCGGGTTGCTGGACCGGGCGCGCTACCAGGAGCGGCCGGCGCGCTACGAGTACCTGCTCAGCGACATGGGCCGGGACTTCTTTCCCGCCTTCGCCGCGATCATGCGTTGGGGCGACCGTTGGCTGGACGACGGCTCCGGGCCGCCGATGACCTTGCGGCACACCGACTGCGGCCGGTCGACCCACGCCGAGGTGCGCTGCGCGCACTGCGCGGGCGCACTCACCAGCGACCACGTCACCATGGAAGCGGCCCGGTGAGCCACGTCGTCGGCGTGGACGTGGGCGGCACATCGACCAGGGCGCTGGCGCTCGGGCTGGACGGCACACCGCTCGGCCGGGGCCGGGCAGGTGGTGGCAACCCCAACTCGCACCCGCCCGAGTTGGCCGCGAAACGGCTCGCCGAGGCGGTCGCCGCCGCGCTCGACGCCGTCGCCGCGGCCGACACCCGGCACTGCCTGCTCGGCGTCGCCGGCGCGAGCAAGCTCTCCGACCCGGCGGTGTCCGAGGTGTTCCACGCCAACCTCGGGCAGGTCGGGCTGCGGTGCCCGGTGACCGTGCTGTCCGACGCCGAGGTGGCGTTCGCCTCGGCCACCTCCGCGCCGGCCGGCACCGTGCTGATCGGCGGCACCGGCTCGATCGCGGTCCGGATCGCCGACCGGCGCCGGACCAGCGTCGTCGGCGGGTACGGCTGGCTGCTCGGCGACGAGGGCTCCGCGTTCTGGATCGGCCGCGAAGCGGTCCGTTCGGCGCTGGGCATCCTGTTGCGCGGCACCGAGCTAGGGCCGCTCGCGGCTGCCGTGCTTGCCGAGGCGCTCGGCGAGTCGTGGCGCACCGCGAGCTACGGGCATCTGATCACCGCGGCGAATGCCGAGCCGCCGGTCCGGCTGGCCCGGTTCGCCGCCCTGGTCGCCGCGCACGCCGCCACCGACCCGGAGGCGGCGCGCATCGTCCGGGAAGCCGCCGAGCTGCTCGCCGAGCAGGCCGTCGCGGCCACGGAGCCCGGCTCGACCACACCGGTCGTGCTGGTCGGAAGCGTTGTGGGGCCGGGAAGTCCGGTTGGCGAGCGGCTGCGCACCAGGCTCACCGAGCTGATCGGCGCCGAGGTGCTGTTCGCCGCGGACCCGGCGGCCGGCGCGGCCTGGCTGGCGGCGATCGAGGTGCTCGGTCCGGACGCGCCGCGACCACAGGTCTCGACCTAGACCCTCGGGTGCCGGAAGCCGGGGTGCCCGTCCGGCAGCGAGCGCTGGAAGACGACCGCGCTCACCGCCACCGTGGCGGCCACCAGCGGCCAGGACAGCACCACCCGGGCGACGCCGAGCGCGACCACCGAGCCGGCCAGCCAGAGCGCGCCGTAGACCAGCACCCGCAGCGTGTACTGGCCGAGCACCCAGACCCAGCTCGCCCGGCCGTAGCCGCGCAGCAGGTCGGGATCCTTGCGCCATCGGGTCTTCTGCCCGAGCAGCGTGCCGACCACCAACCCGAGCAGCGGCCACCGGATCAGGATGCTCACCGCCCAGGCCAGCGCGCTCGCGATGTTGACGAGCAACTGCACCAGGAAGAAGTCCTGGGCGCGCCCGGTGTACATGGCGATCAGCGAACCCGCGGCCACCGCGGCGACGCTGGCCGCGATCGCGGTCACCCGGTGCCCGCGAGCCAGCCGCAGCGCGCCGATCACCAGACCGGCGGCCAGCGCGACCGCCGCGCCCCAGCCGATCGAACGGTCGCAGACCAGCCAACCGAACACGAACGCGAGCGGCGGCAGGCTCGCGTCGAACGCACCCCGGCGCCCGCCAAGCAGCTCGCGCAGCGACTCGGGAGGCGCGGCGGCGTGTTGGCCGGTGGACGGCTCGGTCATCAGCCCAGCCTGCCGCATGCGCCGGAACTCGGGATAGCCCGCCACCCGAACAGCGCAACGTGACGCGGCACCCCGCCTACCGGCGCAGCCCGACGACCAGGGTCTCGGTCAACCGGTGGACCAGGCGCGGATTGTCCATGGGGGACAACGTGGTCCAGTCCTGCCCGTCGCTGCCCCGGGCGGTGCTGGTGACGTAGCGCCCCCGGTCGGTGTCGAAGTACCCGACACCCGGCAGGCGCTGGAGCTTCCCGCTCTCGTCGCGCAGCATCATGCCGATGCTGCCGGCCCGCAGAATCGGCCGTTCCAGCACCGAATCGAGGAACCTGAGCTGGGTGGTGTGGTCGGACTGGGTCGCGGTGCGCAACACCCCGCCGTTCCCGTTTCGCTCGGCGCCCTCGGTGCGGCGGTGCCGGCCGATCTTGGTCGCCGGCTGGGCGGAGAATCGTGCGGCCGGCAGGCTCACCGACTGGCCCGGCCCGGACCTGATGTGCGGCAACAGTTCCACAATGGACTCGACGATCGCGGTGTCCCGCACCGGGGTCAGCCGGACCGCGAGGTCGCGCTGCACGGCGAGTACCGCGTGCTTTCCCCTGGCGGCAACGATGGCGCGCAGCGGCTGGGCGTCGGTCAGGGCGCCGAGCCCCACCAGGTCGATACTGATCTTCGGTCTGGCCAGCAGGCGTAACGTCTGGGCCAGCCCGGCCGCCGGCCGGCCGGCGGCCATCAGGCCACGCCGGTCCAACTGCTCGTACACCACCCCCCGGAGCCGGGCCCGCTCCTCGACCGTGTCTCCGTGACTGCGCACCTCGAGCGGGAAGGGCAGCCCGCCGAGCGCCAGATCGTTCCACAGGATGTCAAGCGCCGGCAGCGAAAGCTCGCCTATCGCGGCCATGTGGGCAGTTCTCCGGCCAGGCTCATTCCTCGCCGATCACCGGCGGCGAGGTGAGCTGATCCGAGCCGAACATCCCGGCCGTCTCCGGCTCGACCAAATACTGCGGCCGCTTCTTCTCCGGCGCCTTGGCCTCGGCGTTGGCCGCCTGCTCCGCCACCCGGGCAACCGTGGCGTTGACCGGTGCCGGCCCGGCGCCGCCCGGCCCGAACCCGCTCGGCCCGAAGTCCGCGGCGGGCGACGGGGCGAGGGGTGGTGGTGTGGCGACGGCAGGCGGTGTCGCGAACCCGGCGGCCACGACCGGCCCCGGCGACGCGTTGCCTGGACCGGCGGGCGGGTACCACGGCGCCGGCCGGGCC
>JBJMIG010000056.1:0-11233 GCA_045806965.1 Labedaea sp.
ACACTTTCCCAACACCACTCACAAACGATAACAACACGCTGGCGACCAGCTCCTCGTGCGAGGTGGTGGCGCTGCGCAGGGCCGCGGCCAGGCCCCGTTTGGTGATCATGTAGCGGGCCAGGTGACCGGTCCAGGTCCGGAACGCCTGCTCCGGGGTGTGCTTCTTCAGCAGAGTCGGCACGACGTCGACGAGGTGCTGCACCTCGCGCCGGTAGACGGCCAGGACCAAGGCCTCCGGGGTGGGGAAGTGCCGGTACACGGTCCCGACGCCGACCTGAGCCTTCTTCGCGATGGCGTTGAACGACACCTCGTCAGACGTGGTCAGCGACTCCAGCGCGGCGGTCAGGATGCGCTCGTGGTTGCGCCGGGTGTCGGCGCGCCGGTGGCTGACCGATCCTGTCGGCATCGTCCCCTCCCACGTGATCACTGACCTGGAGCGGCTCCATCATTGCCTAGCGGATAGGAATCCGCTAGCGTCTGCGACAAGACATGAGCGGATACATATCCGGTTCCGCGAGGAGAGATCGATCTGGTGGACATTTCCCTCGAAGTCAATGGCACGATCTCGGAGTTGACCGTCGATCCCGGCGTCACGCTGCTGGACGCGTTGCGGGAGCGCCTGGACATCACCGGTCCGAAGAAGGGTTGTGACCGCGGCCAGTGCGGTGCCTGCACCGTGCACGTCGGCGGCCGGCCCGTGCTGTCCTGCCTCACGCTGGCCGCCGCGGTGCGCCAGCCGGTCACCACGGTGGACGGTCTGTCCACTGAGGATCGGCTGCACCCGGTCCAGCAGGCGTTCGTCGACCAGGACGCGCTCCAGTGCGGCTTCTGTACCGCCGGCCAGGTCATGTCGGCCGTCGCGGCGGTCGAGCAGGGGGTCGCGGACGTGCGGGAGTTCATGTCGGGCAACCTCTGCCGCTGCGCGGCCTACCCGAACATCGTCGCGGCGATCGAGCAGGCGAGGCGGGCCGATGCGACCCTTTGACCTCACCGCGCCGGCGACCGTCGAGGCTGCCGTCGCCGAGCCGGGGACCTTCCTGGCCGGCGGGACCACCCTGGTCGACCTGATGAAGCTGAACGTGCTGACCCCGAGCCGGGTCCTGGACATCAACGGGCTGCCGCTGCTCGGCATCGACACCGCCGACGGCCTGCGGATCGGTGCGCTGGAGCGGATGAGCGACGTCGCCGCGCATCCGGGGGTGTACCCGGCGATCTCCCGGGCCCTGCTGCTGAGCGCCTCCCAGCAGTTGCGCAACATGGCCAGCATTGGCGGCAACCTGTTGCAGCGCACCAGGTGTGGCTACTTCCGGGACGTCAACGTGCCGTGCAACAAGCGGGAGCCGGGCAGCGGCTGCCCGGCGATTGCCGGGGCCAACCGGATGCACGCCGTGCTGGGCACCAGCGACGCGTGCGTGGCGACGCACGCCAGCGACGTCGCGGTCGCGCTGGTCGCGCTGGACGCCGAGGTTCGGCTGCGCGGCGCCGCCGGCACCCGCACCGTCCGGCTGGCCGACTTCTACCGCCCGCCCGGGAGCACCCCCGAGGTGGAGAACGACCTGCGTCCGGGTGAGTTGATCACCGAGGTCGTGGTGCCTCGGCTGGACTGGGCCTGGCGCTCCACCTACGTGAAGGTGCGGGACCGGCAGTCCTACGAGTTCGCGCTGTGTTCCGCGGCGGTCGCCCTGGACATCCAGGACGCCCGCGTCGTCGACGCCCGGGTGGCCGCCGGCGGCGTGGCGACCGTGCCATGGCGGCTGCCGGCGGTCGAGGCGGCGCTGCGCGGTGCCCCAGCCACCCTTGCGAGTTTCCAGGCGGCGGCCGAGGTGGCGGCCGATGGGGCCAGGCCGTTGCCGGGCAACGGTTTCAAGGTGTCGTTGCTGAAGCGGACGGTCGTCCGCGCGCTGCTCGAGGGGAGTCGACTGTGACCAGCCGGTTGGACGGCCCGCTGAAGGTCACCGGCCGGGCCAGGTACGGGGCGGACCACAACCTTCCCGGGATGCTGCACGGCTACATCGTGGCCAGCACGATCGCGCACGGCGAGGTCGCGGCCGTGGACACCGCGGCGGCCACCCGGATGCCCGGGGTGGTCGAGGTGTACTCGCCGTTGCGCCCACTTGACCTGCAGACACCGAGCACCCCGATGTTCGGTGAGACCTGGGTTCCCCTGCAGGACAAGGAGGTCGCCTACCACGGCCAGCCGGTCGCCTTGGTGCTGGCGGAGACCTTCGAGCAGGCCAGGGACGCGGCGCTGGCCGTCGGCGTCTCCTATCACCGCCGTCCGGCGCGGACCTCCCTGCTGGACAACCTGGCCGCCGCGGAGGAGGCCCCACCGGGCTTCGACGGTTCACCCTCGACCCTGACCGTCCTGGCGCCCGGCGTCGAGTCCATCCAGGACGCGCTCGCCGCGAGCCACGTGGTGGTCGAGGCCACCTACCACACCGCCACGCAGAACCACGCCGCGATGGAACCGCACTCGGCCGTCGCGGTGTGGGATGCCGACGGCCTGACCGTCTACAGTGGAAACCAGGGGACCAACCTGCAGGCCGAGGAGCTGGCCGGTGCCCTGAAGTTGGACCAGGAGTCGGTGCACTCGGTCAACCCCTTCGTCGGCGGTGCGTTCGGCGGCAAGGCCCGCACGTCGGCCGCGGCCTTCCTGGCCGCGGCGGCGGCAATGGTGCACGGGCGGCCGGTCAAGGTCGCGCTGACCCGCGAACAGGTCTTCACCGCCACAACCCGCGCCGCGACGGTTCAGACCATCGCCGTCGGCGCGGACCGCAACGGCGCGCTGACCGCGGTGCGCCATGACTCGGTGTGCAGCACGCCGATGGACCGGTCGTTCGTCGAGCCCACCTCGTACGCCACCTCCCGGGAGTGGTACACCACCCCGAACCTGGCCCTCACCCAGCAGATGGTGCCGCTGAACATCCCGCCGACCACGTTCATGCGGGCGCCCGGCGAGGCGCCCGGCTCGTTCGCGCTGGAGAGCGCGATGGACGAGCTGGCCGTCGCGCTGGACATGGACCCGATCGAGCTGCGGCTGCGGAACAATTCCACCGCGCCCCCGGCGCACACCGACCTGCTGTGGTCAGGCAAGTACCTGGATGAGTGCTACCACATCGGCGCGGCGCGGTTCGGTTGGGCCGACCGCACGCCGCATGGCCACACCGACGGCGACTGGCTGGTCGGCATGGGCATGGCCACGGCGATGTTCCCGGCCCTGCGCTTCCCGGCGACGGTCGAGATCGAGCTCCGCGACGACGACACGGCCGTGGTCTCAACCAGTGGCGCGGACCCCGGAACCGGCCTGCTGACCGTGCTGTCCCTGGTCGGCGCGGAGTCGCTGGACATAGAACCTGCGCGGGTCACCCCGCGGCTCGGCAACTCCGCCTATCCGGCCGGCGGAATGTCCGGCGGGTCGACCGGCACCGCCAGCGCCGGCTCGGCGATCATGACCGCCGCCACGCACGTGATCGACGAGCTGCTGGCCCTTGCGTCCTCGCCCGGCGCACCGTTCGAGGGCGCGGAGACCTCCTACGCCGCCGGCCGGGTGCTGGCCGGCGGCCGCTCCATGGCCTTCGGCGAGCTGCTCCGCGCGATGCACCGCCCGTCGATCTCCGCCACCGGTTCGTCGGCGCCCGGCGAGGAGCGCACGAAGCACTCGTTCAGCTCGTTCGGCGCCCAGTTCGTCGAGGTGCGGGTGCACCGGTGGACCCGGGAGGCCCGGGTGTCCCGGATGCTCGGGGTGTTCGACGCCGGCCGGATCATCAATCCCACCGCGGCCCGCAGCCAGATCATCGGCGGCATGATCTGGGGCGTGTCCGCCGCCCTGCACGAAGGCCTGGAGATCGAGGAGACCGGCCGGCTGGCCAACGCCGACCTCGCCGGCTACCTGATCCCGGTCAACGCGGACATCCCCGACGTCGACGTCCACTTCGTCGAGCATCCGGACACCCTGCACAATCCCCTCGGCGCCAAGGGAATCGGCGAGATCGCCACGGTGGGCATGGCCGCCGCCATCGCCAACGCCATCCACAACGCCACCGGCATCCGGGTCCGGCACATCCCGATCACGGTCGAGGACCTCCTGGACTGACGGGCGGTCCCGCCAGACGGCCACCGGGGTGGTTCAGGGTGTAGGACCTCCTGCTCCGCCTGGCCGGCGTGGAGCCTCCGCACGCGACACCGTCACCTGTTGGTGTGACATTTCCACCCGATGAGGCACCGCGAGCCGGCGCATGCTGGCAACAGCCAGATTCCGGCCAGTCGGGAGGCGAACGATGACCGGCGTGATGTTTCCCGGGCAACTCCGTTCCAGCGTGGCCGAGGACACCTCCGGGCGGGAGCCGGAGAACTTCGGTGTGCTGCAGGTCAGGCCGGAGGAGCGGTTCAACCGGATCGCACTGCTGGCCCGCCAGATCTTCGACGTCACCGGGGCCGGCGTCGCCCTGCTGGACGGGGACCGCCCGTTCCTGAAGGCAGCGGTCGGTCTTGCCTCGGCGGACTCGGCGGAGGCCGCGGCGCTCGCCCAGTTCGCGGTGTCCCATCCGGACATGAAGGTGATCGAGGACGTGCCGCCCTACGACGGGTTCGGGGTGCTCGCGGGAGCGCGGCCGGTTCGCTTCTACGCGGGGCAGCCGGTGACGTCGCCGACCGGGGTCCAGGTGGGCACCCTGTTCGTGGTGCACGACCGGCCCCGGAACTTCACGGAGCGGAACAAGCGGGTGCTGGCGAAGCTGAAGTGGTTGGTGGAGCGGGAGCTGTGGCACTCAACGGAACTCGATCAGGCCGCCGAGGTGCAGCGCAAGCTGATGCCGGAGCACCCGCCGAACATCCCTGGCTACGAGTTCGCGGCGGCGTGTGTGCCGTACCGCGGCGTGGGTGGGGACTTCTTCGACTGGTACACCACCGATCGCGGCGTGGTGATGACCCTTGGCGAGGTGATGGGCAAGGGAATCGGCGCGGCGATCGTGGTTTCCGTGGTGAGCACCGTCCTGCGCGCCGCCGGGCGCCAGTACCCGCCGGCCGAAGCGGTCGAGTTCGCCGACATGGCCCTGCGGGAAGAACTTGAGGCCACCGAGACCGGTATCACTGTTTGTCTCGGTGAGCTGACCCCCGAGACGGGCGTGGTGCGCTACGTCGATGCCGGACACGGGCTGATGTTCTCGCTGCTGTCGGACGGGACCGTGCGCCGGCCTCCTCCCGAGCTGATGAGCTTGCCCCTCGGCGTCATGCCCGATCAGAAGCGCGCGGAGATCCCGATGCGGCTCATGCCCGGCGACATCGCGTGCATCTTCAGCGATGGCCTGCTCGACCTGTACGACGGCACCATCGCCGCGGTCGACGCGCTCGCGCGGGATGCCCGGGCGGTCGCCGACAAGGGGCCTACGGCCATCGTCGACCACTTCGTCCGGCGAGCCACCGACCATGCCCTCTCCGACGACGTCACCGTGTGCGCGTACCAACGAATTCGTTTGTGACCGAGCAACTCGGCTGGCCGGGTCCTGCGCGGCGTCGACTCTCCGCGCCCGGCAGCACCACCTGATGGGGTGACGATTCCACCCGGTGGGCCGACGCTGGCCAGAGCATTCTGGCAGGGATGACATTCCGGCTGTCGGAGGCGGTGTGATGACGGGCGTGGTGTTTCCCAGGCAACTGCCGCCTAGCGGTGCCGAGGTCACCCAGGGCCTGGATCTGGAGAACCTGGGTGTGCTGCACGCCGGGCCGGAGGAGCGGTTCGACCGGATCGCCTTGCTGGCCCGCCAGATCTTCGACGTCGCGGGAGCCGGGATAGCCCTGCTGAACGGGGAGCGCCCGTTCCTGAAGGCAGCGGTCGGCCTCGGCCCGGCGAACTCCGCGGAGGCCACGACACTGGCCCAGATCGCGATGTCCCATTCGGGTGCACACGTGGTCGAGGATGTGCCGCCGGACGCCGGATTGGGGATGCTCACGCAGCAGCGGGCGATTCGTTTCTACGCGGGGCAGCCGGTGACCTCGCCGGGCGGGGCCCACATCGGCAACCTGTTCGTGGTGGGCCACCGGTCCCGGACCTTCTCGGAGCGGGACGCGAAGATGCTGGCGGAGTTGAAGTGGTGGGTGGACCGTGAGCTGCGGCAGTCCGTGGAGCTCGATCAGGCCGCCGAGGTGCAGCGCAAGCTGATGCCGGAGCGCCGGCCGAACATACCCGGGTACGAGTTCGCGGCGGTGTGTGTGCCATGCCGCGGTGTGGGCGGGGACTTCTTCGACTGGTACACCACCCCCCGGGGTTTGGCGATCACCGTCGGCGATGTGATGGGCAAGGGGATCGGCGCAGCCATGGTCATGGCCGCGGCATGCAGCATCATGCGCGCCGCGGGACGCCTGTACCCGCCGGCGAAGGCGGTCGAGTTCGCCGACACGGCGTTGCGAGACGAGCTCGAGAGCACCGGCCGGATGATCACTGTCTGCCATGGCGAGCTGAGCCCCGAGACGCACACGGTGTGTTACGTCGATGCCGGGCACGGCCTCATCATGGCGATGAACGCGGACGGCACCGTGCGCCCGCGACCGGTCGGGATGGGGAGTCTCCCACTTGGCGTGCTGCCCGGTGAGCGGCGGCCCCAGATGACGGTGACGATAGGGCCCGGGGAGGTCGCGCTCATCTTCAGCGATGGCCTGCTCGATCTGTACGACGGCACCATCGCCTCGCTCGACCCGATCGCCCGGGTGGTCCGCGCCTGCGCCGACCAGGGAGCCGCCGCCATCGTCGACCACTTCGCCCAGCGGGCCAAGGACGGCGTCCTCTCCGACGATGTCACCGTGTGCGTGATCCGCCGGAACCCGCTGTGAGCGAACCTGCTCCCCCGGGCCCTCGGCGGGTGCGGCTGGGCGTGATCCGGGTGACGGCCGTGCTCGCGGCGATGTTCGGGATCAACTATCTGGTCTGGCGGTGGCTGCACTCGATCAACTGGTCGGCCGCCTGGATCGCGGTGCCACTCGTTGTCGCCGAGACCTACAGCCTCATCGACACCTTCTTCTTCGGTGCCACCATGTGGCGCCTGCGGGAACGGGGGGAGCCGCCGGCCCCGTCGCCGGACGCGACCGTCGACGTGTTCATCACCACCTACAACGAGCCGGTGGACCTGGTGATGGAAACGGCCATGGCCGCGCACCGGATCCGGTTCCCGCACCAGACCTGGGTCCTCGATGACGGAGACCGGGCGGGGATGCGCGCCGCGGTGACCGCCGAGGGCATTGGTTACCTCACCCGAAGCGCGGACTGGGCCGACCGCCCGCGGCACGCCAAGGCGGGGAACCTGAACAACGCACTATTCGCCACCGAAGGGGAGTTCCTGCTGATCCTGGACGCCGACCAGGTTCCCCAGCCGGCCATCCTCGACCGCACGCTCGGCTACTTCACCGAGCCAACGGTCGCCATCGTGCAGACGCCGCAGTACTTCATCAACGTCGAGGACTCCGACCCCCTCGGCTGCCAGTCCCCGCTGTTCTACGGCCCGATCCAGCAGGGCAAGGACGGATGGAACGCGGCGTTCTTCTGTGGCTCCAACGCGGTGCTGCGTCGCGATGCCCTCATGCAGCTCGGCGTGGTCGGCTACGTGCGCGCGGTGCAGACGGCCGTGCGTGACGCCTTGCGGGCCGCCGGGTCGGTGGTGGCCAAGGCCCGCGTCCAGGCCGGGGAATACGGGCCTGGTGCCGTCGCCGCCCTCGACGAGGTCGGCACCGCCGTCCGGCAGGCGCGGGCGGAGCTGCGGGCCGGGAGTCCGGTCGCCGCGATCACCCTGGATTTCCAAGAGCGGATCGACGTCGCCAGCCACGGCATGGTCTCCGCGGACTTCGCCGAGTTGAAGGCCGATCTGGCCGAGATCGAGGCGCTGCCGATCGAAGCCGACCTCGACATTGGCGCCATCGTGGTGAACGAGGCGGCGCTGGACCGGCTGGCCGAGCGCGAGTGGAGCCCGCTCGGCGCACTGGAGGAGGTCCGGGCGCTGATCAAGGCGGTCGACGTCGACCTGGACAGCGAGGCCCAGCCGGTCATGCCGGTCGCGACGATCTCGGTGACCGAGGACATGACCACCGCCATGCGGCTGCACGCCCTCGGCTGGCGCAGCGTCTACCACCACGAGATCCTGGCCAACGGCCTGGCGCCGGAGAGCCTGGCCACCATGTTGGGACAGCGGCTGCGCTGGGCGCAGGGCACGATCCAGGTGCTGCTCAAGGAGAACCCGCTGACCAAGCGCGGGTTGAGCCCGGGCCAGCGGGCCATGTACTTCGCCACCATGTGGAGCTACCTGTCCGGTTTCATGGCCGTGGTCTACCTCGCCGCGCCGGTCCTGTGGATGTCCTTCGACATCCGCCCGGTGCAGGGCCTCAGCACGGCCCTCATGGTCCGGCTGGTGCCCTATCTGGTGTGCACCCAGGCGCTGTTCTTCGTGGTCGGCTACGGGCTCAAGACCTGGCGCGGCCAGCAGTACAGCCTGGCGCTGTTCCCGTTGTGGATCCGGGCGTGCGTCACCGGGGCGGCCAACGTCTTCTTCGGCCGCAAGCTCGGCTTCGTGGTGACCCCCAAGGTCCGCGAGGAGCACCGCGAGTTTCCATGGCGGCTCATCTGGCCTCAGCTCACCGCGATCGCGGCGCTGACCGGGGCCGCGATCTTCGCCCTGATCCGGCTGGTGTTCGGCTGGACGTCCGAGCCCGTGGCGATCTGGATCAACCTCGGGTGGGTGGCCTACGACCTCGTCGTACTCAGCGTGATCATCCAAGCGGCCCGCTACCACGGGCCCAAGGACCAGGAGCAACAGCATGATTGAAATGGACACGGGATTCGGCGACGACGCGGCGGTCATCCGTCCCAGTGGACGGCTCACCATGGTCTCCGCCCCGCAGCTGCGGTCCATGGTGGTCAAGGCGGTCGAGGAGCACCGGATCCGGGTCGTGGTCGACCTGAGCGCCACGGAGTTCATGGACTCCTCGGGTCTCGGCGCCCTGATCGCGGGGCTCAAGACGACCAGGCAGGCGGGTGGTGACCTCCGCATCGCCTGCATGGGCCCGCAGGTGGCCACCATCATCCAACTGGCCAACCTGGATCGGGTGCTGCGGCCGTACACCACCGTCGCGGAGGCGTTGCAATGAGCGCACGGGCCGACGTCACGCTGACCCTGCCAGCCGATCCCCAGTCACTGGAGCGGGTGTACGGCATGTTCGAAACGTTCTGGGCCCAGTGCCAGGACATCGAGATGCACGAACGGATCAGGTTCGAGACGGCGACCGTCGAGATTGCGAACAACATCACCGCGTACGTCGCAACCGACGACTTCACCCTCATCCTCGCCGATCGGGGCGGCGAGATCGAGGCACGGTTCCAAGACGCGGGTCCGCCGCTGCCGTTCGACCCCCGGGACGCGACGATGCCCCCAAGTCTGGCGGAGTCCGGTCGCGGCCTGGCCCTGGCCTGCGCGGCCGTCGACGAGGTGCACTACCACCACGAGAACCACCAGAACGTCTGGCGGCTGATTCTGCGCCGGGGGGCGGAGCACACGCGGAGCAGGTAAGGGCCATGTCATGCAGCGCAGGCGCGGCCACCCGATCCCACCGGGTTGCGCCCGACCGGCCGGGCTGGCGAAGTCAGCCCAGCGCGGCCGCCTTGCGCAGCAGCACTGAGCGTTCGCGCTGGTTGGCGCACAGCCGGGCGGCCAGCTCCAGCTCGGCGCGCGCTTCCGGTCGCCGACCGAGCCGGGCCAGCAGCTCACCGCGCACAGTCGGCACCAGATGCGAACCGGGGAGGCGGCCCACGGCGATCAGCTCGTCCACGATGGCCAGGGCTTGCGCCGGACCCGAGGCCATGGCCACGGCGACGGCCCGGTTGAGCTCGACCACCGGCGAGGGCGCGACCCGGCCGAGCGCCTCGTAGAGCACCACGATTCGGTCCCAGTCGGTCGCCTCGACCGAGGACGCCGACGCGTGGGCGGCGGCGATCGCGGCCTGCAGGCCGTAGGGGCCGAGGCCGCGAGTCGACGCCTTGGCCAGCGCGGCCAGCCCACGGCGGATCGCCGAGAAGTCCCACCGCCGCCGGTCCTGGTCCTCGAGCAGGATCGGCGAACCGTCCGGGCCGGTCCGGGCCGGGAAGCGCGCGGCCGTCAGCTCGCACAGCGCGAGCAGGCCGTGCACCTCGGGCTCGTCCGGCACCAGCGCGGCCAGCGTGCGGGCCAGCCGGATCGCCTCGTATGCGACGTCGGGGCGCAGCAGCCGGTCGCCCGACGTGGCCGTCGACCCCTCGGTGAAGATCACGTACAGGACGCTGAGGACGCCGCCAAGCCGCCCCCGCCGCTCGCCGGCCGCCGGCAGTTCGAACGGCACCCCGGCCGCCGCGATCGTCTTCTTGGCCCGGGTGATGCGGGCCTGCACGGTCGGCACGGGTACCAGGAACGCGCGGGCGATCTCCTCGCTGGACAGGCCGCCGACCACGCGCAGGGTCAGCGCCACCCGGGCCTCCGGGGAGAGCACCGGGTGGCAGCTGACGAACATCAGCGCCAGGACGTCGTCGTCGATCCTGTCGGGGTCGATTTCTCCGTCAACCGCCGAGTCGGCCACCGGGTCGGCCGCCAGCAGGGCGTATCGGTCCCGCAGGGCGCTCCGGCGGCGGATCGCGTCGATCGCCCGCCGCCGGCCCGTGGCCATCAGCCAACTGGCCGGATTGGCCGGAGAGGCAAGCGGCCACGACACCAGCGCCTCTGCCACCGCCTCCTGGGCCGCGTCCTCGGCCAGCCCGAAATCGCCGGTGATCCGGGTCAGCACGGCGACGATCCGCGCCGATTCGATCCGCCAGACGGCCTCGACGTCCGCCGTACCCATCAGCTCTGGCCGTTGCTCTCGCGCCCGGCCCCGTCGTCGGCGATCACTCGTCGACCTCCGGGACCTCGTCGCTCTCGGGCACCCGCCGGATCTCGATCTTCGACCCGGGGGCCGCCGGGACCCGCTTGGCCCACTCGACCGCTTCCTCCTTCGAGGCGACGTCGAGCAGGAAGTAGCCCCCGAACAGTTCCTTGGTCTCCCCGTACGGCCCGTCGGTGACCACGGGCGTCTCCCCGCTGAAGTCGACGACAACGCCCTTGGCGGGATCGTCCAGCCCTTCGGCCGCGAGGAGAACGCCGGCCTTGAGCATCTCCTCGATGAACTGCTGGGTCCTGGCCATCAGGTCGCCGATGCCGGCCATCATGGCCGTGTTCGACTCATCGGTCCC
>JBJMIG010000057.1:0-30364 GCA_045806965.1 Labedaea sp.
GATGTCCCGGCCGCCGAGGTCCATGTCGAACCCGGCGGCCCGCAGGGCGCGGATCTTCTCCTCCTCGCGCGCCTTGGTCTCGACGAACTCCTCGATGTCCGGGTGGTCGACGTCGAGGACGACCATCTTCGCCGCCCGCCGGGTGGCGCCGCCGGACTTGATCGTCCCCGCGCTGGCGTCCGCGCCACGCATGAACGACACCGGTCCGGAGGCGGTGCCGCCGGAGGACAGCAGTTCCTTGGACGAGCGGATCCGGGACAGGTTCAGCCCGGCGCCCGAGCCGCCCTTGAAGATCAGCCCCTCCTCCCGGTACCAGTTCAGGATCGAGTCCATGGTGTCGTCGACGGCCAGGATGAAGCAGGCGCTCACCTGTTGCGGCGAGCTGGTGCCGACGTTGAACCAGACCGGTGAGTTGAAGCTGAACACCTGGTGCAGCAGCATCCAGGTCAGCTCGTGCTCGAAGACTTCCGCGTCGTCCGACGTGGCGAAGTAACCATGCTCGACGCCGGCCCGAACGTAGGTGGACACCACTCGGTCGATCAGCTGCTTGAGCGAGTACTCGCGCACCGGCGTGCCCGCCGCGCCGCGGAAGTACTTGCTGGTGACGATGTTGGTCGCGTTGACCGACCAGAAGTCCGGGAACTCGACGCCCCGTTGCTCGAAGTTCACCGTGCCGTCACGCCAGTTGGTCATCACCACGTCGCGGTGTTCCCAGGTGACCTCGTCGTAGGGGTGCACGCCCTCGGTCGTGTGCACCCGCCGCACCTGCAGCCTCGCGCGCCTGCCGTTCTCACCAGCGCGGCCCGCCGCCGGTGCCCCGACGGTTTCCGTCATGACCTGTCCCTCTCCCTCAATGCCTTCTCCCACTACAGCCATGTCTCGTGGCAGCCCGCCACGCCGCCGAATCCCTCGCCTCGTGCTCACCAGAGCGTCCCTCTGTGTTCGCTGGCCAACCGTTGCCTCGCGACCTCAGCCCGCACGATCGCTCACCCCTGGCCGGCCTCCTCGCCGGCTGTGGCGCCGCGCAGGCCGGCGATCTCCTTCTCGAAGTCCTCGATGGAGGAGAAGGACCGGTACACGCTGGCGAACCTGAGGTAGGCGACCTCGTCCAGCTCGCGCAGGGGGCCGAGGATGACCAAGCCCACTTCGTGGCTGTTCACCTCGGCGCAGCCCGTCGCGCGGATCGACTCCTCGACCCGCTGGGCCAGCTGCTGGAGCGCGTCCTCGTCCACCGGCCGGCCCTGGCAGGCCCGGCGCACCCCGCTGACGACCTTGTCGCGGCTGAACGGCTCGGTGACCCCGGACCGCTTGACGACCGCGAGCACCGCCTCCTCCACGGTCGTGAAGCGCCGGCTGCACTTCGAGCACGAGCGCCTCCTGCGGATCACCTGGCCCTCGTCGACCTCGCGCGAGTCGACCACCCGCGAGTCGGGGTGGCGGCAGAACGGACAACGCATCCGTCTCCCCCTCTGGTGATCATCTTGTGGATGAGTCCGTGGATGGACGGTGGATAACCCACCCCAACCTGTGGACTAACTACAGTGTTGTAACTACTACATCTAGGGGTGAACGCTATGCCGAGATCCCACATGATGCAAGTCGACTCGCCGCGAGTTCGTTCGGCTGAGGCATGGCGCACACCGGGGCGGCGTCATCGAGCCGGGGCTGGAGCGAGTCCCGCGAAGATCACCGCGAGGGTGGATCGCCTCCGGCGCGCGTCCAGGCGTGCCTGCCTGCGTGAAGTGGACATTGCGCGAGGCCGATACCGCGCAAGGTGACATTCCGCGGCTAGAAGCGAATGAAGGTGACATTGCGCCGTACGGCTCAACCCAACCCGGGGGTGCCTCCAACGCGGACGCGGACTACTCGATTGCTGGAGCGCGCACCTCAGTTGTTGGAGCGCGCAACTCAGTTGCTGGAGCGCGCAACTCGGTTGCCGGAGCGCGCGACTCGCGGGGGGAGCGGTGGTCAGCCTTCGGTCGGTACGGTCAGGGGCTGGCCGGGGCGCAGCGCGGAGTCCGACAGCCCGTTGAGCTCGCGGATGCGATCGGCGACCGCCCCAGCATCGCTGTGCGGGGCGACGCGCTCCGCCACCTCCAGCAGGCCCTCGCCGGGCTCGACCCGCACCACCGCGGTGCGGTGCGGCACGGTCGGCGCACCCGAACCGGCGTTGGCGAGCACGCCGAGGCCCACCACGACGAGGCACACGGCTAACGCCAGGGTGAGCACCAGCGCGAACGGGATCGGGGCCCGGCGGTGGCCGCAGGCGACCGGGGCGAGCAGGCGGGGCGCGGAGACGGTCGGGCGCCGGGTCGGCGGGCGCTCGGCGGCCGGGACGAGGCGGGCGGCGGGGACCGGTGGAGCCGCTGGGGCCCGCCGGGCGGCGGGGACCGGCGGGGCGGATGGGGACACGACGGAGCGGTTCGCCTGGACCTCCACGGCAGCCACGACATCCTCCTCGACCTGCGGACCAAACGGTCGAACGCCTGCTCGATCCTCGAACAGGGGTTCGATCGAACCTTCGTGCGAATGTCTATCACGAGGCACTGACAAAATCGAGAGACGACCGGCGTGTCGTCGAACAGGTGTTTGATCTAGTGCTTACCGAGGGCTAGCGTCCGAATGAGCAGACCAGCACCGGTTCCTACGGGAGGAAACAGCAGTGCCACGCAAACCTGGTGGAGTACCCAAGGGGATACCCAAGCGGAAGCCGTTGCGGGGCAACCTGCGGAGCTTTCCCGACGTGGACCAGACCCCGGAAAGCGAAGATCTGCCGGTCCGGCAGCGCGAGGTGCTGGAGGTGATCCGGGGCTGGGTCGAGCGGTTCGGCTACCCCCCCAGCGTGCGCGAGATCGGCGAGGCGGTCGGCCTCACCTCCACCTCATCGGTGTCCTATCAACTTCGTGCCCTCGAACAAAAGGGGTACCTGCGCCGCGACCCGAACCGGCCGAGGGCGATCGGCGTGCTGCCGCCGGACGCCGATCCGGCCGCGCTTGCCGCCGCTGCGCCGGTCGTCGCCGAGGACGCCCAGCCGATGCCGCGGCCGACCTACGTGCCGGTGCTCGGCCGCATCGCCGCCGGCGGGCCGATTCTGGCCGAGGAGGCCATCGAGGACGTCTTCCCACTGCCCAAGGAGATCGTCGGCGAGGGATCGCTGTTCCTGCTGCGGGTCGCCGGCGACTCGATGATCGACGCCGCGATCGCCGACGGCGACTGGGTCGTGGTCCGCCAGCAGCCCACCGCGGACAACGGCGAGATCGTCGCGGCGATGATCGAGGGCGAGGCCACGGTCAAGACGTTCAAGCGCCGCGACGGCCACGTCTGGCTGCTCCCGCACAACGAGGCGTACGAACCCATCCCCGGCGACGACGCCACCATCCTCGGCAAGGTGGTCGCGGTACTCCGTCGGCTCTAGGCCTAGCGGGCCCGGCGACGGCGGCGGAGCAGCAGTGCCGCGACGGCGACGATGGCCACGCTCACCCCGATGGCCGGCAGCGTCGGCAGTCCGTCCTTCCCGCCGGGCGCGTCGCCCGAGCGGCCGGAGTCGGCCGTGTTCCTGCCCCCGGCCGCGGCCGGTGCGGGCGCCGGTTCCGGTTTGGGCGCGACCAGGCCCGCGGCGCCGGCGACGATCCGGATCGGCTGGCCAACTCCCTCCGAGCCGGACACCAGCGCGCCGTCGGGCTCGAACGCGATCGCCTCGCCCTGCTGCTCGTTCGGCAGCGGTACCCGGGTCGGCTGCCTGCCAAGCGCCGCAAGCAGGTCGCCGTCCAACACCGGGTAGAGGTAGGCATCGGTGTAGGTGCGCAGCGCGACCACCGACCCGTCCACGGTGGACGCGGCGCCGGTGACGAGCACCGAGCCGACCACGCCCGGCACCGGCCCGCCCGGGGTGTTGGTGCTGGACAGCCGGATCGCCCCGACATGTTCCAGCGCGGTCGGCCCCGGACTCGCCAACGCGGCGGCCGGCCGGTAGATGTCCGCGGTGCCAAGGAGGCTCTTGGTGATCAGGTACGGCACGTTGGCCTTGTCCAGCAGCAGCGCCTCGGTGTCATGCGCGCCGTCCGGGTAGGTCAGCCGGTAGAGCGTGGTCTTTCCGGCCGGCGTGAGCGCGATCAGCGCGACGGTGCCGCGCTGCCGGTCGTTGTCCCCGGTGTCGGACAGCCAGAACGTGCCGTCCGACGCCCTGGCCAGATCCTCGACGTCGTACGGATCGGTCGGCCCAAGGATCAGCCGCTCGACCTTGCATTGCTTGCTCAGCACGAACACCGTGGACTTCGTGCCACCGTCGTTGATGGCGTACCAGTGGCCGCCGTCGGCGACCATGCCGGACAGCTCGGGGAGCCGCTTGTCGGACATGGTGCACGCCGCCACCGGAGCGGCCGGCTCGGCCGACGCGGGAACCGCGCCGAGGCCGACCAGCAACCCTGCCAGCAGTAACCCGGGTACCGACGGACGCACGACGCCACGGTAGCCCGCGGCGCCGCACCGCTCAGACCGGCGTGCCGTTGACTCCGAACCCGGCCAGCGCCCCGGCCAGGTCGGGCATGACCCTGGCCCGCAGCGCGGTGCCTTCCGGCGTGTGTCGCTCGGTCAGCACCTCGCCCTCCCGGTGCACCCTGGCGACCAGCTCGCCCCTGGCGTACGGCACCAACACGTCGACCTCGCGGTCCGGGCGGGGCAGCAGCTCGGCGATCCGTTCGCGCAGCACGTCCAGCCCGACCCCGGAGTGCGCGGACACGAAGACGGCACCGGGCAGCAGGTGACGCAGCCGGGCCAGCGACACCTCGTTCGCCGCGTCGATCTTGTTGACCACCACCAGCTCGGGCGGCAGCCGCTCGCCGCGCCGTTCCTGGATCTCGCCCAGCACCTCGCGCACGGCGCTGACCTGCCACTCCGGCATGCCGTCCGAGCCGTCCACGACGTGCACGATGAGGTCCGCGTCGGCCACCTCGTCGAGGGTGGACCGGAACGCGTCGACCAGCTGGTGCGGCAGGTGCCGGACGAAGCCCACCGTGTCGGTGAGGGTGTAGCCGCGCCCGTCCGCCGTGCTGGTCCGGCGGGTGGTGGCGTCCAGAGTGGCGAACAGCGAGTCCTCCACCAGCACGCCGGCCCCGGTCAACGCGTTGAGCAGGCTGGACTTGCCGGCATTGGTGTAACCGGCGATGGCCACGCTCGGCACCTCGTTGGCCTTGCGCCGGCCGCGCTTGGTGTCCCGCACCACGTCCATCGCGGTGATCTCCCGGCGCAGCTTGGAGATCCGGGCGCGGATCCGGCGCCGGTCGGTCTCCAGCTTGGTCTCACCAGGGCCGCGCAGACCGACACCGCCGCCGGCCCCGCCGGCCCGGCCGCCGGCCTGCCGGGACAGCGCCTCACCCCAGCCCCGCAGCCGGGGCAGGAAGTACTGCAACTGGGCCAGCTCGACCTGGGCCTTGCCCTCCCGGGAGCGCGCGTGCTGGGCGAAGATGTCCAGGATCAGCGCGGTCCGGTCGATCACCTTGACCTTGAGCCTGGACTCCAGCTGACGCAGCTGCGACGGCGACAGCTCGCCGTCGCAGATGACGGTGTCCGCGCCGGTCGCGGCGACCACGCCGACCAGCTCCTCGACCTTGCCCCGGCCAACGTAGGTCGCCGGATCCGGCCGGTCGCGCCGCTGGATGAGCCCCTCGAGCACCTCGGAGCCGGCCGTCTCGGCCAGCCGGGCGAGCTCGGCGAGGGAGGCCTCGGACTGCTGCGCGGTGCCGTCCGTCCACACCCCGACCAGCACCACCTGTTCGAGCCGGAGCTGGCGGTACTCGACCTCGGTGATGTCGGAGAGCTCGGTGGACAAGCCGGACACCCGGCGCAGCGCCGCCCGGTCGGAGCGCTCCAGTTCGCCGAGGGAGAGGTCAGGCAGCTCGTTGAGGTCACGTCCGGCCCGGTCTTCGAAATCCTCTGTCACCTGGTGAACCCGTCCTCCGCACTCGATGTCGCTTACTACCATGTTCGCACGGTTTCAACGCGGCCATCGAGCGAGTTATTGCGTGCCGCTCCCGGACGTGTCGGTCCGGCGGGTTACCGTGGCCGCGTGTTGGTCGTGCACGGGCTCTGGTCGGCGGACAACCGGCTGGCACTGTGGGATGAGGGCGCCCGCCCGGCCGAGGCCGTCATCGAGGTGCTCGCCGCGTCGGTCGTGGACGGGCTGGCCCGTAAGGCAACCGTCGGTGAGCTGGGCCTTCTCCTACCCGGCAACGGAAAGCTCCGGCCGCTGCGGGTGCCGGCGGCGCTGTTCGACGGGGAGGCCGCGCTCGGCGTGCTCGACCTGCTGCGCGGCACGCTCTGCCTGGAATACGAGGAGGACGGAGCACCCGGATTCGTCCCGCTCGGCGACTCGGTGCGGTTCCTGGCCGAGCTCGCCGCCGTTGCGGCGGACTTCGTCCGGCGCGGGCGGGTGCTGCCGTCGGTCGAGGAACACCCTGACGGCTCGGTTGCCCGCTGGCTGCCGGCGCCGGCCGCCGCGGACCGGGAGCGGTTGCGGACGCTGGCCGCCGCCGCGCCCGCGGTGCTGCGCGCCGAGGGTGGCGGTCGGGACCGGGCCGAGGTCATCCGGGACGCGCTCAGCACGCTGACCGACGCCGCGGTGCGCCTGGCCGTCGAACCGCTGTCGCTGCTGACCAACCCGCACGGCCCGGCCGAGGCCTGGTTGGCCGGGCTGACCGGGCCGGCCGCCCCGCTGCCCGCCGCGCCGGAGCTTGGTGTCGCGTTGGCCGACTGGCACCGCTCCGCCGCCCCGGCGTCCGAGGAGGTGCGGGTCTGCTTCCGGCTGGTGCCGCCCGAGGACGACGACTGCTGGGCGGTCGAGTTCCTCCTGCAGGACGTGGTGGAGCCCAGCCTGGTCGTTCCGGCGGCGGAGATCTGGGGGTCCGACGCGGCGATGACCGCACTCGGCCGGCATGTTGAACGGCCCCGCGAGGCGCTGCTCACCGAGCTCGGCCGGGCCAGCCGGCTCTGGTCGGAACTCGACGACGCGCTGCGCTCGGCCGAGCCGAACGAGCTGATCATGGACACCCCCGGTGCCTACCTGTTCCTGCGCGGGGTGGCCCCGGCGCTCGCGCAGGCCGGCTTCGGCGTCCTGCTCCCAGCCACCTGGCAGCCGGGCGGGGTCGGCCTGCGGCTCACCGGGTCGAGCCCGGGCACTCCCGGCGTGGTGCAGACCAGAAGCCTGGTCGGCGCCGACTCCCTGGTCGACTACCGGTGGCAGGTCGCGCTCGGCGAGCACGTGCTGAGCAGGGCCGAGCTGGAGGAGCTGGCCAGGGCGAAGGCGCCGCTGGTCCGGCTGCGCGGGCAATGGGTCGAGGTGGACCACATCCGGCTGCGCAAGGCGCTCGCCTTCGTGGATCGCGGCGCGGGCGGCGGCCGGATGTCGGTGGCCGACCTGCTCCGCATTGGCGCCGGGGTCGCGGCCCCGGACACGGACCTCCCGGTGGCCGGCGTCGAGGCCACCGGCTGGGTCGGCGACCTGCTCTCCGGCGCGCTCGACCGGCGGCTGGAGCCGGTCGAACATCCGGCCGGGCTGGTCGCGATCCTGCGGCCGTACCAGGAGCGCGGGCTGTCCTGGCTCGCCTTCCTCGGCGACCTCGGGCTGGGCGCGGTGCTGGCCGACGACATGGGCCTCGGCAAGACCCTGCAGACGCTCGCCCTGGTCCAGCGCGACCGCGGCGGGCCGACGCTGCTGATCTGCCCCATGTCGGTGGTCGGCAACTGGCAGCGGGAGGCGGCGCGGTTCACGCCCGACCTCGCCGTGCACGTCCACCATGGCGCGGACCGGCTGCGGGACACCGACTCGCTGACCTCGGCCGACCTGGTGATCACCACTTATGCCGTCGCCACAAGGGATGCCGAGCTGCTGGGCCGGGTCGGCTGGCGGCGGGTGGTGCTGGACGAGGCGCAGAACATCAAGAACTCGGCGACCAAGCAGAGCGCCGCGGTGCGCGGCCTGCCGGCCGATCACCGCATCGCGTTGACCGGAACCCCGGTCGAGAACCGGCTGGCCGAGCTCTGGTCCATTGTGGACTTCGTCAACCCCGGGTTGCTCGGGTCGCTGTCCGAGTTCCGCGACCGGTTCGCGGTGCCGATCGAGCGACACGGCGACGAGCAGGCGGCCGAGCGGCTGCGCAAGATCACCGGGCCGTTCCTGCTGCGCCGGCTGAAGACCGACCCGACGATCATCGGCGACCTGCCGGACAAGATCGAGATGCGCACGCTGTGCAACCTCACTCCCGAGCAGGCCTCGCTCTACCAGGCCGTCGTCGACGACATGCTGGCGAAGATCGAGAACAGCGAGGGCATCGAACGCCGCGGCCTGGTGCTGGCCACGATGACCAAGCTCAAGCAGGTCTGCAACCACCCGGCGCACCTGCTCAAGGACGGCACCCGGCTGGCCGGCCGGTCCGGGAAGCTGGCCCGGCTCGAGGAGATCATCGAGGAGCTGCTCGCCGAAGGCGACAAGGCGCTGTGCTTCACCCAGTTCACCGAGTGGGGCGGGCTGCTCGAGGAGCACCTGGCCAACCGGTTCGGCCGCGAGGTGCTGTACCTGCATGGCGGCACCCCGAAACGCCGGCGTGACGCGATGGTCGCCGCGTTCCAGTCCGACCCCGGCCCGCCGCTGTTCCTGTTGTCGCTCAAGGCCGGCGGCACCGGGCTCAACCTCACCGCGGCCAACCACGTGATCCACGTGGACCGGTGGTGGAACCCGGCGGTCGAGGACCAGGCCACGGACCGGGCGTTCCGCATCGGGCAGCGGAAGAACGTTCAGGTGCGCAAGTTCGTCTGCGTCGGCACGGTGGAGGAGCGGATCGACGAGATGATCGAGCAGAAGAAGGCGCTGTCCCGGATGACCGTCGGCACCGGGGAGAGCTGGCTGACCGAGCTGTCCACCGAGGAGCTGCGCGACGTCGTCGCGCTGTCCGCGGACGCGGTGGCGGAGTAGGGGTCGCCATGGCGTTCTGGGACGATCCCGACTACGAGAAGTCCGGCCCGATCCGGGTGGACAACGGGATCCGCGCACGCAGCAAACGCGGGGCGATCGGCAGCAGCTGGTGGTCGCGGCGGTTCGTCGACGTGCTCGAGTCGCTGGACCTTGGCAGCCGGCTGGCCAGTGGACGGGCCTACGCCCGCTCCGGTCAGGTGCTCGGTCTTCAGGTCACCGCCGGCTCGGTCGCCGCGTCGGTGCAGGGTTCCCGGGCCGAGCCGTACCGGCTCTCGATCGGGCTGCGGGTCATCTGGCCGGCCCAGTGGGAGCGGGTCGAGCGCGCCATCGCGGCGCAGGCGATCTTCAACGCCAAGCTGCTCGCCGGCGACCTGCCGGAGGACCTTGAGCAGGTGTTCGACGAACTTGGCCTCGCGCTGTTCCCGCGCACCGCCGAGGAGCTGGCCATGGAGTGCAGCTGCCCGGACCATTCGGTGCCCTGCAAGCACATCGCGGCCACCCTCTACCTGCTCGCCGAGGCGTTCGACGACGATCCGTTCCTGCTGCTCGCCTGGCGCGGCCGGAACAAGGCCGAGCTGCTGGCCAGCCTCCGCGGCCGAGAAGCGTCCACGGTGGATGGGCCGGCCCGGTCGCCGTGGGACGCGCTGCGGGCGGAGCCGGCGCCCACCCTCGACGAGTGCGTGGCGGACTACTTCTCCTGCCGGGGCCGCCTGGTTCCGGTCGACGGCCGGCAGGCCGAGATCATCGTGCCGGACGCCGTCCTGCGCGAGCGCGACCCCCTTCCGGTCGAGGTCCGGGGCCACCTGGTCACCGACCTGCTTCGCCCGGCCTACCTGGCCATGACCGGCTCAGCCGAGCGCGTCCCACCAGGCTGAGTCGAGCTCACCGCTGGCCACGAACACGGCCGGGCCGGTGAGGGTGCTCTCCCCATCGCCGATGGTGACCTCGACGCGGCCGCCCGGAATGTCGATGGTGAGCCGGCCGGTGGCGGCGCCGCGCTGGTGCAGCGTCGCGGCCGCGACGGCCACGGTTCCGGTGCCGCACGAGCGGGTCTCGCCGACGCCGCGTTCGTGTACCCGCATCCGGACGTGATCGCCCGCCGGCACGGCGAACTCGACGTTGACACCGTGGGGGAACAGCGCCGGGTCGTGCCCGGGTGGGCCGCTCAGGTCCAGGTCGCCGAGGCCGCCGGGGAGCAGGCACACCAGGTGCGGGTTGCCGACGTCAACCGCCAGGCCGGGATACGCCGTGCCGCAAACCGTTGCCACGGAGCGGTCCAGCACCCGGGCCGGTCCCATCTGGACGGTCACGGTGCCGTCCGGACGCACCGCGACCGGGCGCGCGCCGGCCCGGCTGCCCACGGTGAACTCGGCCGAGGATTCGAGGCCGGCGTCGAGCAGGTAGCGGGCGAACAACCGGACGCCGTTGCCGCACATCTCGGCGACCGAGCCGTCGGCGTTGCGGTAGTCCATGAACCAGACGTCATCATCCACAGTGGACCGGGCCTCCGGGATCGCCTTGGCCCGCACCACCCGGAGCACACCATCCGCCCCGAGCCCCCGGCGCCGGTCGCACAGCGCGCGGACCCGGCCCTCGGTCAGCTCGAGGCTGGCCTCGAGATCGGGCAGCAGCACGAAGTCGTTCTCCGTGCCGTGGCCCTTGAGAAAGGCGATGGACACGACACCAGGCTACGGCCGGGCCAGCCGCATCGCGGCGCCGGCCAGGTCGGCGCGCGCGGCGTCCAGCCAGGTGATCCGGGCGTCGCGGCGAAACCAGGAGCGCTGCCGGCGGACGAACCGGCGGGTGGCGCGCGCGGTCTGCTCGGCGGCCGCGGCGAGGTCGTGGTCGCGGTCGAAAGCGGCGAGCACCTGCTGGTAGCCAAGCGCCCGGGAGGCCGTGCGCCCTTCGCGCAGGCCCCGGCGTTCCAGCTCGCGCACCTCCTCGGCCAGTCCGGCGGCAAACATCCGGTCCACCCTGGCGTCCACCCGGGCGTCCAGCTCCGGCGTGGCCAGATCCAGCCCGATCAGCACGGTCCCCCACCGCGCCGGTCCGGGCTGGGGCAGGGTGGCGGAGAACGGCCGGCCGGTCAGCTCGATCACCTCGAGCGCGCGCACGATCCGCCGGCCGTTGCTGGGCAGGATGGCCCGCGCCGCCTCCGGATCCAGCCCGGCCAGCCGGGCGTGCAGGGTGGCCGGCCCGGCCGTGCCCAGCTCGGCCTCGAGCCGGGCCCGCAGCGCCGGGTCGGTGCGGGGGAAGTCCAGATCGTCGAGCACGGCCTGGAGGTAGAGCCCGGAACCGCCGACCAGGACCGGCACCCGGCCACTGGCGAGCAGGTCCTCGACGACCGCGCTGGTCGCCCGCTGGTAGGCGGCGACCGACGCGGTCTCGCGCACGTCGAGCACGTCAAGCAGGTGGTGCGGCACGCCCCGGCGCTCGGTCGCGGTGATCTTGGCGGTGCCGATGTCCATGCCACGGTAAAGCTGCATGGCGTCGGCGTTGATCACCTCGCCGCCGAGCCGCTCGGCCAGTTCGACGGCGAGCGCCGACTTGCCGGTCGCGGTCGGGCCGACGACGGCGACGGGCCCGCCGCTCATCGCGCCGGGGCCCAGAGCGCCAGGTGATACGCCACGCCGAACGGGATGAGCAGCCGACTGCGCACGCACTCCCAGGCCCGGCCGTCCTTGCCGACCACGCCGGCAAGTATCTGCCAGGGGGCCCTGCCGACCGCGCCGAGGGCGCCGGCCGTCCCGGGGTCAACGGCGAGCAGCGCGGCCGGATCCGCGGCGGCCAGCGCCCGGCGCACGTCCTCGTCGAACCCGGCGGCCCGCTCGTCCGGCCGGCCGGGAGCCCGCTCGCCGTGTCGGTGCGAACCGTCCCCGAGCACCAGCAACCCGACCGGCTCGTGGCGGTCCAGCTCGGCCACCAGGTGCTCGCCGAACGACCGGCAGTCGGGCGTCGGCAGGTCCGGGGGAACCAGCAGGACCCGCACGGTGTCGGCCCCGACCGCCCCGCGCAGCCAGCCGGCGATCAGTGCCGGTAACGGCATCGCGGGGTCGGGCCGCACCGTGGCGCCACCGTCTGGGCCACTGTCCACACCGGCGGGTGCGCAGAGCCGGACCGGCAGGTCGACGCCGTAGCCGCGGAACGTCCCGGCCGCCAGCGGTCCGACCGGTTCCGGCGGATGAGTGCCGGCGGGGTCGGCCGCCACGGCGACCCACTGGCGCGCCGCCCCGGCCAGGTCGGCCGCGATCGCCAGGCACTCCTCGCGCACGGCCGCGGCGTCCGGGTCGGGCCCGCCGACGAGCTCCGGCACGAGCAGCGGCGGCTGCGGCAACACCGCGACACGGGCGATCATGGAAACCGAATCTACCGAGTGACATATAGTGCCCTGTCAACTACGTGAACGCTCCGGACTCGTCGGGTGACACGGCGCGACCATCGGTGCCCATTACTGCCCTTGGAGTACCGACTCGAGCCGCGACCTGTTTGAATGCGCCGAGGTAGCAGATGTTGGACACGGCCACAGTGCGGTTGGGGAGCGGCGGTGTGGGGCTTCGCGCAAGCGGAGCGCTCGCGGGGAGACGCGAGCAGCGGGCGGGAGGAGCGGGGTCATGACGGACAGCGACGCGGGCCGCGAGATCGACCCGGACGCGGCCATCACGGCGAACGACGACGCGGCCATGGGCACCACGGACGAGATCGACACGAGCACCGATCCGAATCAGGTGACCGAGAGCGGCGCGGCGACCGAGGAGCCGTCCGGACAACCGGCCGGGGAGCCGGCCGAACCAACGGCCGACGAACCAGCCGGACCAACGGCCGACGAACCGGCCGGACCAACGGCCGGCGAACCAGCCGGACCAACGGCCGACGAACCAGCCGGACCAACGGCCGACGAACCGACCGGACCAACGGCCGACGAATCGACCGGACCAACGGCCGGCGAACCAGCCGGACAGCCGGCGCATGAGTCGGCCGCGCCGCCGGTGGAGCAACCTGCGGAGCCGCCCCCGGTACCGACTCCCGCCGTGGTGGCCGAGCATCCGGCTCCACATCCCGAGCCGGCCGACCTGCCCTCGCCGCCGCCCGCCGTGGCCGAGGCGTCCGCGCATCCCGAGCGGTGGGGCCGGGTGGACGCGGACGGCACGGTGTATGTGCGCACCGCGGATGGCGAGCGCGCGGTCGGCTCCTGGCAGGCCGGTGAGCCGTCCGAGGGGCTCGCCCACTACGCCCGCCGGTTCGACGACATCCGCACCGAGGTCGAGCTGCTCGAGGCGCGGCTCACCTCCGGCACCGGCGACCCGAAGCACACCCTGAGCAGTGCCAAGCACGTCAAAGAGGGCCTTGCCGACGCCGCCGTGGTCGGCGATCTCGCCGCGCTGGACGCCTGGCTGGACTACGTGTTGACGCACGCCGCCGCCGCGCTCGAGACGGCCAAGCACGCCAGGGACGAGGCGCGCGCCCGATCCGTGGCCCGCAAGCAGGAGCTGGTGGACGAGGCGGAGAAGATCGCCGAGGAGTCGACCCAGTGGAAGACCGCGGGCGATCGGCTGCGCGCCATCCTCGACGAATGGAAGACGATCAAGGGCGTCGACCGGAAGACCGACGACACCCTGTGGAAGCGGTTCTCCAAGGCGCGCGACACGTTCAACCGCAGGCGCGGCTCGCACTTCGCCGATCTCGACCGGCAGCGGGCCACCGCCAAGGATCGCAAGCAGGCCCTGGTCGAGGAGGCCGAGCAGCTCGCCGAGTCCGAGGACTGGGGCGCGACGGCCAGCCGCTACAAGGAGCTCATGACCGAGTGGAAGGCCGCCGGCCGGGCTCCCAAGGACGCCGACGTCGCACTCTGGCAGCAGTTCCGCGCCGCCCAGGACAAGTTCTTCAGCCGCCGCTCCGCGGTGTTCAACGAGCGCGACGCGGAGCTGACCGACAACGCCAGGCGCAAGGAAGAACTCCTGGCCGAGGCGGAGAAGATCAATCCAGGGTCCGACCTGGACGCCGCCCGCGCCCAGCTGCACCGCATCCAGGAACGCTGGGAGCAGGTCGGCAAGGTGCCTAGGGAACGCATCCGCGAGCTCGAGGGCAAGCTCCGCGCGGTCGAGGAACGGGTCCGGTCGGCAGTCGACGCGCAGTGGCGCAAGTCCGACCCGGAGGCACAGGCTCGGGCCGCCCAGTTCCGCGAGCGGGTCGAGCAGTTCGAGGCCCAGGCCGCCAAGGCCCGGGCGGCCGGCGACAAGCGCCGCGCCGAGCAGGCCGAGGCTCAGGCCGCCCAGTGGCGCGAGTGGCTGGCCGCCGCGGAGAACGCGGTCGCCAGCCGCTGAGCAAGAACAGGCCTAGGGAGCGCCGAGCGCAGAGATACAGCGGAATGTCACCTTGCGCGTCTAGAAACGCAGCAATGTCATCTTCCGCTGTAACGGGCCGCGACCGCTCAGCCATACAGCGCAGCGGTACACCCAGGTCAGGGCACCTGGACCGGGTCAGCGGCGGGACCAGGCGGTGCGGAACCACTGGATCGCGATGACGATCATGGCCACCTCGGCGATGACCAGGCCAATGCCCGGGCCCGAGTGACCGGCGACCGACTGTCGGGTCCAGATCGCGAGGACACCGTCAACGCAGGCGAACCAACCGCCGAGGGCGCAGACCCAGGTGAGCCACCAGCGGCGGGTGATCAGCGCGAGCGCCGAGGCCAGAATGCCGAAGGCGAGCGAGGTGGCCGCGAACAGGCGCGGCACCATGCTGGCCTTGCCGACCGCGTCATGCTCGCCGAACAGGACCTCGAAGCCGTTGGCGCCGCCCATCCAGGGCAGCAGGTAGCCGAGGATCAACACGAACACGGCCACCGAGATGGTGATCGCCCGTGCGCCGAGTTCCACGGTGCGCGCGGTGCGCCGCCCCACCTCGTCGATCTCGTGGCGTAACGCGGCGAACTCCGCGGGGTCCTCGGCCGGCCGGCCCATCAGGACGCCCCGAACGCCGGCATGCCGAGGCTCACTCCCGGCGTGCGTGGCCAGATGCCGGCCGCGAAGTTGTCGCCTGCCCGGGTGCGCCGGTGCCCGGCCAGCGGCCCGTCGGCGACCAGGTGGTGCGGCGCGCCATAGGTGATCTTCGCGTGTACCACGTCACCGGGACGGACCGCGTCGGTCGGGGTGAAATGCACCAGCCGGCCGTCCCGGGCCCGCCCACTCATCCGCCGGGTGTCGGCGTCCTTGCGGCCCTCGCCGGTGGACACCAGCACCTCAACGACCCGCCCGACCAGCGAGCGGTTGAGCGTCCAGGCCGCCTCGTCCTGCACCGCGACCAGCCGGTCGAACCGCTCCTGGACCACGGCCTTGGGCACCTGGTCGGCGAGCGCGGCGGCGGGCGTGCCGGGCCGCTTGGAGTACTGGAAGGTGAAGGCGCCGGTGAACCGGGCCGCTCGCACCACGTCCAGGGTCGCGGCGAAGTCCGCCTCGGTCTCGCCGGGGAAGCCCACGATCACGTCCGTGGTGATCGCGGCGTCCGGCATCGCGGCCCGCACCTTCTCCAGGATGGCCAGGTACCGCCCGGAGCGGTAGGAGCGGCGCATCGCGGCGAGCATCCGGTCCGAACCCGACTGCAACGGCATGTGCAGCTGGTGGCAGACGTTCGGGGTCTCGGCCATCGCCGCGATCACGTCCTCGGTGAAATCCTTGGGGTGCGGCGAGGTGAACCGCACCCGCTCGAGCCCATCGACGCCGCCGCAGGCCCGAAGCAGCTTGCCGAACGCGTACCGGTCGCCGAACTCAACGCCGTAGGAGTTGACGTTCTGGCCCAGCAGGGTCACCTCGAGCACGCCGTCGGCGACCAGCGCGCCGACCTCGGCGAGGATCTCCCCCGGCCGGCGGTCCTTTTCCTTGCCGCGCAACGAGGGCACGATGCAGAAAGTGCACGTGTTGTTGCACCCCACGGAGATCGACACCCAGCCGGAGTGCGCCGAGTCGCGGCGAGCCGGCAACGTGGACGGAAACACCTCGAGCGACTCGAGGATCTCCACCTCCGCCCGCCGGTTGTGCCGCGCCCGATCGAGCAGCGCGGGCAGCGACCCCAGGTTGTGCGTGCCGAACACCACGTCCACCCACGGCGCCCGGCGCACGATCTCGCCACGGTCCTTCTGCGCCAGGCAGCCGCCGACCGCGATCTGCATGCCAGGGTTGGCGTTCTTGGTTGGCCGCAGGTGTCCGAGGTTGCCGTACAGCCGGTTGTCCGCGTTCTCCCGCACGGCGCAGGTGTTGAACACCACGACATCCGGCACCTGGTCACCGGGTGCCGGCAGGTAGCCGGCGTCCTCGAGCAGCCCGGAGAGCCGTTCCGAGTCGTGGACGTTCATCTGGCACCCGTAGGTGCGGACCTGATATGTGCGCGCGCTCATCTCGACTGACGAGACTACGCCGCGGGAGCCGGGGCATGCGCGGCTGGCCCGGCGATCACCCCGGTGACATCACGTTGATCGACCTCGTCGCACCGCGCGCCCTCGGCCGCGTGGTCACGCACCCCTCGGCACCGCCGGCATCGCCGAGCGCGGGCAAGCTGCACTTCGTCGACAACATGCGATCGAGTGGTTACAAACCACCTATACGTGAGGCTTCCTCGCGGAGCGTGACCGAGTTGAAACCAACCGGTGTAGCCAACCTGCATGAACCGGACAACCAGGAAGGGTAGGTTTCCCCAACGTGTATCGCTAACCCTGTCAACCTGTGACGAACGTGCTCGTGGAGGCCGGATGACGCCAATGATCAAGATGGTCGAGGTGGACAAGTTCTTCGGGCCACTGCACGTCCTGAAGAAGATCAACCTCGAAGTGCCGCAGGGCCAGGTGGTCGTCGTGATCGGGCCGTCCGGCTCCGGCAAGTCCACGCTGTGCCGGGCGATCAACCGACTGGAGCCGATCAACGCGGGCAGCATCGAGGTGGACGGCAGGCCGCTGCCCGCCGAGGGCAAGGAACTGGCCCGGCTGCGCGCGGACGTCGGCATGGTCTTCCAGTCGTTCAACCTGTTCGCGCACAAGACCATCGTGGACAACGTGCTGCTGGCCCCGGTGAAGGTGCGCCGGGAGTCCCAGGGCGAGGCCCGCAAGACCGCGATGGAACTGCTGGAGCGGGTCGGCATCGCCAACCAGGCACAGAAGTACCCGGCCCAGCTCTCCGGCGGCCAACAGCAGCGCGCCGCCATCGCCAGGGCACTGGCCATGCGGCCCAAGGTGATGCTCTTCGACGAGCCGACCTCGGCGCTGGATCCGGAGATGATCAAAGAGGTGCTCGACGTCATGGTCAGCCTGGCCGAGGACGGCATGACCATGCTGGTGGTGACGCACGAGATGGGGTTCGCGCGCAACGCCGCCCACCGGGTGGTGTTCATGGCGGACGGTGAGATCGTCGAGGACACCACGCCCAACGAGTTCTTCACCGCGCCGAAATCCAATCGGGCCAAGGACTTTCTCGGCAAGATCCTTACTCACTGAGTGTGTTCCGCGGCGTGACGCCCGCGCCGCCTGAGCAGAGAAGCAGGAGACTGGAACGATGAGGGTTCGTACCCTGGCGGTAGGGCTGCTGGTCGGTGGCCTGGCATTGAGCGCATGTGGCAAGGAGGGCAGCCCGTCCACCTCGGGTGGTCCGTCCACCACGGCGGCCGTCGAGACCAACGTCGACGTCGCCGGCTCGCCGACGTTCACCAAGATGAAGAGCCGCGGCAGTGTGATCGTCGGTGCCAAGGAGGACCAGCCGGGCCTCGGCAACAAGGACGCCACGACGGGCAAGTACTCGGGCTTCGACATCGAGATCGCCAAGCTGATCGCGGCCAAGCTCGGGTTCACCGAGGACAAGATCACGTTCAAGACGATTCCGTCGGCCGGCCGGGAGCAGGCCCTGATCAACGGCGACGTGGACTACTACGTCGGCACCTACACGATCAACGACAAGCGCAAGACGCAGGTCTCCTTCGCCGGGCCGTACTTCCAGGCGGGCCAGGACCTGTTGGTGCGCAAGGATGAATCCGCCATCACCGGCAAGGACACGCTCAAGGGCAAGAAGGTCTGCTCGGTGACCGGCTCGACGCCGATCCAGCGGGTGCGTGACCAGAACCTGACCGAGGCGGCCAACATCGTCGAGTTCCAGAACTACTCGCAATGCGTGTCGAAGCTGCTCAGCAAAGACGGCGTCGACGCGGTCACCACGGATGACGCGATCCTCAAGGGTTATGCCGCCCAGGATCCGGACAAGCTCAAGGTGATCGGCCAGACATTCTCCAAGGAGCCGTACGGCATCGGCCTGGCCAAGGATGACAAGGCCTTGCGCGACAAGGTGAACGACATCCTGGCGAAGGCGGAGGGCGACGGCACCTGGAAGTCGCTCTACGACGCGACGCTTGGCAAGTCCGGCTCGAAGGCCGACCCGCCGGCGATCGAGCGGTACTGATCACATGACGCCGGGCCGGTGGCCGTCCTCGTGCGGCCGCCGGCCCAACTCATACCGGTTCTCGACCCGGCAGGTGGCATGAACATCCTTTTCGACTACTTCCCGCTGTTCCGGGACGGCTTCGTCATCACGGTCGAGCTGTTCCTGGCGGCCGGCATCTGCTCACTCATCCTCGGCACGCTGCTGGCGATGCTGCGGGTCGGCCCGGTGCCGGTGTTCCGCGCGGCCGGCACGCTGTACGTGACCCTGGTCCGCAACACCCCGCTGACCCTCGTGTTCCTGTTCTGGGTGTTCGCCTACCCGTACCTGGACGTGGTGAAGCTGTCCTACTTCAGCGCCGCCGTGGTCGCGCTGACCGTCTACACCTCGGCGTTCATCTGCGAGGTGATCCGGTCCGGAATCAACACGGTGCCGGTCGGCCAGGCCGAGGCGGCCCGCGCACTCGGACTCGGGTTCGGCCAGACGCTCCGCGAGGTGGTGCTCCCCCAGGCGGTCCGGTCGGTGGTACCGCCGCTGGTGAGCACGCTCATCGCGCTGTTGAAGAACACCACGATCGCGGCCGGGTTCTCGGTCGCCGAAGCCGGTCGGATTCGCAGCGTGCTGTCGGACAACGGCGAGAACCAGCTACTCGGCCTGATGTGGGTCTCGGCCGGGTTCGTCCTGCTGGTGATGGTGCTGACCGTGGTGCAACGGACCTTGGAACGACGGTGGAGCGTGGCCCGATGACGCGACTGTTCGCAACGGAGGGGCCATGACCTCGGTCTTGTTCGACGCCCCCGGCCCGAAGGCCCGGGTCCGGCACCGCATCCTGGCCGTGGTCGGCCTCCTCGCCCTGCTCGGCGTCGTCGGCTACGTGGTCTGGCGGTTCTACGACAGCGGCCAGTTCAAGCCGCGGCTGTGGGAATGGCTGGAGTTCAAGCAGGTCCAGGAGGATCTGGCCGCGGCGCTCACGGCCACGCTTGCGGCGTTCGCCGCGGGCGCGGTGCTCGCGCTGGCGTTCGGCGCGGTGTTCGCCGCCGGGCGGCTCTCCGAGCACCGCTGGGCGCGGATCGTCTCCGGCTTCGTGGTCGAACTGTTCCGGGCCATCCCGCTGCTGATCCTGATGTTCATCTTCTATTACGGGCTGCCGGTGACCGGGGTGAAGCTGACCCCGTACCTGGCCGTGGTGCTCGGCCTGATGTTGTACAACGGCTCGGTGCTTGCCGAGGTGTTCCGGGCCGGAATCCTGGCACTGCCGCGGGGTCAGGCCGAGGCGGCGTACGCGCTGGGGATGCGCAAGACCCAGGTGATGACCTTCGTGCTGATCCCCCAGGCGCTCCGGTCGATGGCACCGACCATCGTCAGCCAGCTGGTGGTGCTGCTCAAGGACACCGCACTGGGGTTCCTGATCACCTATGAGGAACTGCTGCACTACGCCCAGTTCATCGGCTCCCAGGGCGCGTTCGGCCGGCCGTTCGTGCCGACCACGATCATCGTCGCGGCCATCTACATCACCATGTGCCTGCTGCTCACCTGGCTGGCGAACTACCTCCAGAAGCGGGAGCGGCGCAGCAAGAAGCACCTCGAGCCGCAGGGCCGGCGGCCGGAGGAGGTCGCACTGCTCGCCGACGCGACCGGAGGCGGTGGCGTGGTGGGTGCCGGCTCGATCTGAGGTCTGCTCGGCCGATCTCGGCCGGCTCTGAATCGGTTCGCACAACGACACGGCGTCCCCGGAAATTTTGGGGGCGCCGCTTCGTCGTTGAGCCGTTACAGTAACCAGACTACGGACGATTACGGTGATATTCGTCCAGTGGGGTGACGCACGAGAGGCGCCCACATGACAGACAGCGACAACACTCGGGCAAACGACGGATTGGTAGCCGTCGATCGGGCACATCAGGAAAATCTGTCCTGGCAACGATCCGGCCTCGGGCCAAGCGGCCGGTACACCGGCCGGGACTACTACGACGACCGCCGGGCCAGCGCATCGGTGGACCTTCCGGCGCGGCCGGTGGCCGACCCGCAGGCGACCGGCCGTGCGGTCAAGGTGATCGGTTTGGTCGTGGCCATGGCCGGGGTGGCCGGCTGGCTGTGGATGATCCTGGCGTTCGTCAGCAAGGTCGGCGCCGGCACGATGCCGGACGACCCGTTCGGCACCCGTTGGGCCGGAATGCCGCTCGGCTCGAGCGGGCTGGTCGCGATGGCGGTAGGCGGGGTGATCGCCGCGTTCGGTTCGTGGCTGGCCAGAACGGCTCGGGTACGCCGGTCCCGGGTGCGCTGAGCGTCCGCCGGGCCCGTCGCACGGGTCCCGGGGAGGAGCGCGGGGCATGGTATCGGCCGTCCAGGACCAGGTGCTGTCCCGTACGCGCCGCCGCCAACTCGCCGAGCCGGCCCCGCGGCTGGAGCATGGCGGGTGAGACGGCCGCACGCGCAGCAACCACGACACCCGGGGGAGTCGGAGCGAACGGTGAAAGCAGCACGCTACAGCCAGTTCGGGGGGCCGGAGGTCCTTGAGATTGTGGATCTCCCCGATCCTCACCCGGGTCCCGGCCAGGTCCGGATCGCGGTGCGTGCGGCCGGCGTCAACCCGAGCGACTGGAAGAAGCGCACGGGCCTGATGGGCGGGGACCTGCCGCAGACCATGGGCCACGAGGCGGCGGGCATCGTCGACGAGCTCGGCGACGGCGTCGCGGATGTGGCCGTCGGCGATCGCGTGTTCGGCTTCTCCGCCGAGGGGGCGGCCCAGGCCGAGCTCGCGGTGCTGTCCTACTACGCGCCGATCCCGCCGTCGCTTGACTTCCCCGGTGCTGCCGCGCTGCCGGCCGCCATCGAGACGGCCACGCGTGCGCTCGACCAGCTCGGCGTCGCGAGCGGCAGCACGCTGCTCATCAACGGCGCATCCGGAAGCGTCGGCAGCGCCGCGGTTCAGCTCGCCGTGACGCGCGGTGCGCGGGTGATCGGCACGGCCAGTCCGACAAACCACGAGCACCTTCGCTCGCTGGGGGCTCAGCCCGTCGCCTACGGCGATGGCCTCGTCGAGCGGGTTCGCGCGCTTGCGCCTGGCGGCGTCGACACCGCACTCGACGTCGCCGGGAGTGGCGTCCTGCCCGAGCTCATCGACCTCGCGGGTGGCCCGGAGCACGTCGTGACGATCGCCGACTTCGGCGGTGCGCGGGCGCACGGGGTGCGGTTCAGCAGCGGGGACGCTGGCCGCGCACTCCACGCGCTCGCCGAGATCGGCGACTTGATCGAGTCCGGGCGCTTCGCACTCCCGACCGCGCAGACCTTCCCGCTCGCCGAGATCGCCGAGGCGCACCGCGTCAGCGAGGACGGTCACGTGCGCGGGAAGCTCGTGCTCGTGGTCGGCTCTCCCGCGGCCGACGGCTCCGGTTGCTAGCGACGGAAGAGCTTGTTGCCCAGCCAGGTGACCGGGTCGTAACGGCGGTCGGCGACCCGTTCCTTCATCGGGATCAGGGCGTTGTCGGTGATCTTGATGTGCTCGGGGCAGACCTCGGTGCAGCACTTGGTGATGTTGCAGTAGCCGAGACCGTGCTCGTCCTGCGCCTCGGGAACCCGGTCGGCCACGTCGAGCGGATGCATGTCCAGCTCGGCGATGCGCATCAGATAGCGCGGGCCGGCGAAGTTCTCCTTGTTCTCCTCGTGGTCGCGGATCACGTGACAGGTGTTCTGGCACAGGAAGCATTCGATGCACTTGCGGAACTCCTGCGAACGCTCCACATCGATCTGCTGCATCCGGTACTCGCCCGGCTTGAGGTCGGCAGGCGGCGTGAACGACGGGATCTCCCGCGCCTTGACATAGTTGAACGACACGTCGGTCACCAGGTCGCGGATCACCGGGAAGGTCCGGATCGGCGTGACCGTGATGACCTCGTCCTCCTCGAAGATGGACATTCGAGTCATGCACAGGAGCCTCGGCATGCCGTTGATCTCCGCCGAGCACGAGCCGCACTTGCCGGCCTTGCAGTTCCACCGCACGGCGAGGTCGGGCGCCTGGGTCGCCTGAAGCCGGTGGATGATGTCCAGCACGACCTCGCCCTCGTTCACCTCCACGATGAAGTCGTGCAGCTCCCCGGAGTTCGCGTCGCCGCGCCACACCTTGAACTCGGCCTTGTAGCCCATCTCAGCTCTTCTCTCCCGGGTAGCCGGCCAACTCGCCCTCGGTGTAGTACTTCGCCAGCTCGGACCGCTCGAACTGCTCGAGCAGATCCGGCCGCATCGGCTGCTGCTCCTGCTCGGTGACCGCGATGCCGGGTACCACCGGGTCGTCCTCGCCGAGCCGGCAGACCAGCAACTTGTTGCGCCACTCGGGATCCATCTCCGGGTAGTCGTCCCTGGTGTGTCCGCCGCGGCTCTCGGTGCGGGTGAGCGCGGCCTTGGCCACGCATTCACTCACCATCAGCATGTTGCGCAGGTCGATGGCCAGGTGCCAGCCAGGGTTGAACTGGCGGTGGCCCTCCACCATCACGTTGCGGATCCGCTGCTTGAGCTCGCTCAGCTTCTTCAGCGCCAGTTCGATCTCGTCCGCCCTGCGGATGATGCCGACCAGGTCGTTCATCGACTGCTGAAGCTCGCTGTGCAGGGTGTACGGGTTCTCCGGAGCCGACTCGTCGGCCGGCGGGTCGAACGGCGCGACCGCAAGTTTGGCCGCGAGGTCCACTGCGGACTCGCTGATCGTGGGCCGGGTGGCCAGCGACTGCACGTAGGACGCCGCGCCCATCCCGGCGCGCCGGCCGAAGACGATCAGGTCGGACAGCGAGTTGCCGCCGAGCCGGTTCGAGCCGTGCATCCCGCCCGAGCACTCGCCCGCGGCGAAGAGGCCCGGCACCACCGAGGAGCCGGTGTCCGGGTCGACCTCGATGCCACCCATCACGTAGTGGCAGGTCGGCCCGACCTCCATCGGCTCCTTGGTGATGTCCACATCGGCCAGTTCCTTGAACTGGTGATACATCGAGGGCAGCCGGCGGCGGATCTCCTCGGCCGGCAGCCGGCTCGCGATGTCCAGGAACACGCCGCCGTGCGGCGAACCGCGCCCGGCCTTGACCTCGGAGTTGATCGCCCGCGCCACCTCGTCGCGAGGAAGCAGGTCCGGGGTGCGCCGGTTGGCGTCCGCGTCGGTGTACCAGCGGTCCGCCTCCTCCGGCGCCTCCGCGTACTGCCCCTTGAACACCTGCGGGATGTACTCGAACATGAACCGCTTGTCGTCCGAGTTCTTCAGCACTCCCCCGTCGCCGCGCACCCCTTCGGTGACCAGGATGCCCTTCACGCTCGGCGGCCAGACCATGCCGGTCGGGTGGAACTGCACGAACTCCATGTTGATCAGCGTCGCGCCGGCCCGCAGCGCCAGCGCATGACCGTCCCCTGTGTACTCCCAGGAGTTCGAGGTGACCTTGAACGACTTGCCGATCCCACCGGTGGCCATCACCACGGCCGGGCTCTGGAACAGCACGAACCGGCCGGACTCGCGCCAGTAGCCGAACGCCCCGGCGATGCGGTTCTGCTCGCCGGTCCGGTCCATGAGCAGTTCGGTGATCGTGCACTCGGCGAACACCTTGATCTTCGCCTCGTAGTCGCCGTGCTCGCGGAAATCCTCCTGCTGCAAGGAAACGATCTTCTGCTGCATGGTTCGGATCAGCTCAAGGCCGGTCCGGTCGCCGACGTGCGCCAGCCGAGGGTAGGTGTGCCCGCCGAAGTTGCGCTGGCTGATCCGGCCGTCCTTCGTGCGGTCGAACAGCGCGCCGTAGGTCTCCAGTTCCCAGACCCGCTCCGGTGCCTCCTTGGCGTGCAGCTCGGCCATCCGCCAGTTGTTCAGGAACTTGCCGCCGCGCATCGTGTCGCGGAAGTGCACCTGCCAGTTGTCGTTGGAGTTGACGTTGCCCATCGCGGCCGCGCAGCCGCCCTCGGCCATCACGGTGTGTGCCTTGCCGAACAACGACTTGCACACCACCGCGACGGACAGTCCGGCCTGCCGTGCCTCGATGACCGCACGCAGGCCCGCACCGCCGGCACCGATCACCACGACGTCGTAGGCGTGCCGCTCTACCTGAATCATTTTCTATTCCTATCCAACAAAGCGCAGGTCGGAGATCCATCCGGCGGAGTCCGCCATGATGTACGCGTCGGTGACGATCACGGTGACCAAGGAGATCATGGCGAACTGGCCGTGCCGGGCGTTGAGCTTCGACACAAATGTCCAGTAGCGATAACGCATCGGGTGCTTGGAGAAATGCTTGAGCCGGCCGCCGACGATGTGCCGGCAGGCGTGACAGGACAGGGTGTACGCCCACAGCATGACGATGTTCACCCAGATGATCACGGTGCCGAGACCGAAGCCGAAGCCGTTCTCGCCGTGGAAGGCGAGCACCCCGTCGTAGACGTTGATCAGACCGAACAGCACGGCACCGTAGAAGAAGTAGCGGTGCAGGTTCAGCAGCACCAACGGGAACCGGCTCTCCCCGGTGTACTTCTTGTGCGGCTCGGGCACCGCGCACGCCGCCGGGGCCAGGAACAGCGACCGGTACCCGGCCTTGCGGTAGTAGTAGCAGGTGCCGCGGAAGCCCGCCAGGACCGCGAACGTGATGATCGAGATCGGGATGAAAATCGGCATAGCGGGCAGGATCGTGAAGAAATGCACCGCACCGGGATCGCATGACTCGCTGATGCACGGCGAGTAGATCGGGGTCAGGTAGTGGTGCTCGCCGTCCCAGTACCACCGGTTCATGAAGATTCGGATGGTCGCGTAGACGATGAAGAAAAGGAGGACACCGCCCGTCACCAACGGTGCGCGCCACCACTGGTCGGTGCGAAGGGTGCGCGCGGAGATCCGGGCCCGTTTCGGGGCGTCGACGCCTGCGGTCATGATGTCCTCGTCTTCGGTTCGGGCTAGGAACGTGCTGATTGAACACCGTTACGGTTTGTAGTTGTTGCTGACTGTGCCCTTCGGCGGGCATGAGGACAAGTACCACACGCCGAGACTCGCCTGGTCGGTGCCCTATTTGTGGTGTGTTTCACGCCTCATGGGGTTCGTGCGGTGGCCGGCCGGCGCCCTCGTCGCCCAGGGTGGAGCGGTTGCTGCGGGGCTGCTGGCTCCCAGCCGTACCGCTGCACGGCTGGCTGGCACGGCTGGCTGGTCCGGCACCGCGGGCCCCGCTCGGCACCGGGCAGGTCTGCCTGGTGCACGACCGTGGTCCGGAATGGACAACTCGCCGCGATGCGACGACCCTCACCGTGTTCGTCACCGCGCGGTTGGCGCCGGCCCGCGAGGGTGCTCGCGGCGTGCGGCGCGGACATCGGCGCGGCGGTCGAGCAGGTGCGCCGGCTCGGTGCCTGGGTGGCTGGCTCGACCCGAGCGGAAGCGGCCCGGGGGGCGACCATGGGGCCTGTAGTGGGCGGGCCATCCCGGGCTGCTGACCGGGGTGCCGCCCTCGGTGCCGCCGGCCGACCCGGGGTTCGGCCGCGGACCTATTGGCGTGGTCCAGTGTGGCCGGTGGTGACCTGGCTCACGGCACCGGCCGTGTCTCGCCTGGCGCGGGTACGGGCGTCACTAACCCAGGAAGTCGGCCAGCGGCACCGGGGTCAACGCGTCGCGCCGGGCGCGCTCCACGAAGGCGGCGTAGTCCGCGGCGAACGTGGTGCGGAAGTGCATCAGCACGATGTCGCCCGGGTTGAGGTGATCTCCCTGCTGGAACTGGACCACGCCGTCGTTGACCGCGGCGGTCCACAGCACGACCGCCCGCATGCCACAGTCCGCCGCGGCCCGCTGGGTGTTGCCGTCATAGTTGCCGAACGGCGGGCGGAACAGCGTCGGGCGCCGGCCGAACTCCGCCGCCTCGGCGTCCGCGTCGTCGCAGATCTCCTTGCGCTGTAAGGTGTAGGGCCGGCCGCGTAGGTTCGGATGGTTGATCGTGTGGTCTTCGACATCAGCTCCGGCATGGTCCTGGATGGCGCGGAAGTAGTCGGTGTGGCCGGTGACGAACTTGTGCGCGAGGAACAGCGTCGGCCGGGCGCCGGACCTCTCGATCAGGCCCTCCGCGCCCGGGTCCTGGACCTCGCCGTCATCGATGGTGAGGAACACGTAGCGCTTGTCGGTGGCGATCCGCCTGATCAACGGCGCCTTGCCGGCCACAATGGACGGCGCTTTGGCCTGCACGTCGCCGAACCGGTAGGGCGTGTTCAGGTGCTCACCGGGCAGCGTGGCAGCGGTCGCCGGGGCGGTGGGCCGGTCAGTCTGCTGGTCACTGTGCTGGTCGGCCTGCTGGTCGGCCTGCTGGTCACTGTGCTGGGCCGGCCGTTGGGCGCACCCGGCCAATGCGGCCGTCGCGATCAACACGGCGAGCAGACCGAGTCTTGACCACATGGTTCCCCCCGCCGCGCAGAACATTGAATCCGCCTCTCCCGTTAGGACGCCGCCGGGCCGCCTGGCGTTGCCCCCGATCCTCGCGCCCGACGGGCGTACCGGACATCCGCCCGGCCATGGCCATCCCGATGACCCGGGCACCCGCACGCGCCATCGCCGCCATCACCCTCGATCCACGCCGCTTCCAACGCCCGGAACTCCGGCCCGATGCTCACCGCTGCGTGCGGAGCGATCTCTATCCCGGACTTCCCGAACTGGAAACCGCCGTTGAGCACGATTACTTGGGTCGTCACCACACCACCGTAGGAGCACTCCGGCAGCGCGGTTCCGCGTTGCTCGAGCTAGTCCAGGGGCGAGTCGTCGAGCAGGGTGGTGTCGGTTCCGGCGGCTCGCAGCTCGTCGCGGACGACGCGGAAGGCCATCCCCTCGGGGTAGCCCTTGCGGGCCAGCATGCCGGCCAGCCGGCGGATCATGGTCGCACCGTCCGCGCCGGTGAGCGTGCGCAGCTTCTTGCGGACCAGTTGCCGAGCCCGCGCTTCCTCGGTGCCGCGGTCCACCGCGGCCACCGCTTCCGTCGCCACCACCTCATCCACCCCCTTGCGCCGCAGCTCGGCCGCGATCGCTCGCCGGCCAAGCCCCTCGTAGGTGTGCCGGGAGCGCACCCAGACCTCGGCGAACGCCTTGTCGTCAACCAGCCCGACCTCGTTCAGCCGCCCCAACACCTCCTCCGCCACCGGCTCGTCGATTCCCTTGCGCAGCAACGCCTGTCGCAGCTCGGCCCGAGTCCGCGGCCGAAACTGCAACAACCGCAGACAGATGTCCTTGGCCCGCTGCACCGGATCGTCCGGCTTCCGCTCACTCACTCGCATCTGCTCCGATTGGCAGTCTCCAACGATGGGTGGTGCTCGGGGTCGAGCTTGGATCCCGAGTCCCAGGCAGGAGTCGGCGCGCTTTGACCGGGTTGCGCTGCCCAACGTGGTCGCTCAGTTGCCTGAGCGCAGAACTCAGTTGCCTGAGCGCGAGACTCGCGTGCCTGAGCGCGGAAGGGACTAGAACTCGACGGGTGCCGGCTCGGTGGAGTCGGCGTCCAGCTTGGCGCCGATGCCCATCTTGTCCTTGATCCGCTTCTCCACCTCGTTGGCGACGTCGGGGTTGTCGCGGAGGAACTTGCGGGCGTTCTCCTTGCCCTGGCCGAGCTGATCGCCTTCGTAGGTGTACCAGGCACCGGACTTGCGAAGAATGCCCTGCTCCACGCCCACGTCGATGAGCGAGCCCTCGCGGCTGATGCCGTGGCCGTACAGGATGTCGAACTCGGCCTGCTTGAACGGCGGAGCCACCTTGTTCTTGACCACCTTGACCCGGGTGCGGTTGCCGACCGCCTCGCCGCCGTCCTTGAGCGTCTCGATCCGGCGGACGTCGAGCCGGACGGACGCGTAGAACTTCAGCGCCTTGCCGCCGGTGGTGGTCTCCGGCGAGCCGAACATCACGCCGATCTTCTCGCGCAACTGGTTGATGAAGATGGCCGTGGTGCCGGAGTTGTTGAGCGCGCCGGCGATCTTGCGCAGCGCCTGGCTCATCAGCCGGGCCTGCAGGCCGACGTGGTTGTCCCCCATCTCGCCCTCGATCTCGGCGCGCGGCACGAGCGCGGCGACCGAGTCGATGATCAGGATGTCCAGCGCGCCGGAGCGGATCAGCATGTCGGCGATCTCCAGCGCCTGCTCGCCGGTGTCCGGCTGGGAGACCAGCAGCGCGTCGGTGTCCACGCCGAGCGCCTTGGCGTACTCGGGGTCGAGGGCATGCTCGGCGTCGATGAACGCCGCGATGCCGCCGGCCCGCTGCGCGTTGGCCACGGCGTGCAGGGCGAGCGAGGTCTTGCCGGAGGACTCGGGACCGTAGATCTCCACGACCCGGCCGCGCGGCAGGCCACCGATGCCAAGCGCCACATCAAGGGCGATGGACCCGGTGGGAATGACCTCGATCGGTGCGCGGCCCTCGTCCCCGAGGCGCATCACCGAACCTTTGCCGAAATTCTTGTCGATCTGGGCGAGGGCGAGCTCAAGCGCCTTCTCCCGGTCGGGGGCTGCTGCCATCTTGGATCCACCTCGGTTGGTTCGAGACTGTGCACTCACGCCGCCGACGCTACGGGCGGGGGCCGACGATTCCGACTTGCCGCGCCGATCTGTGGACAGTTGACCCGGCTGTGCACAACACCCTAGCCGAACTGATGTTCGAGGCGGAACCGACACGCCGGTGGGCTAGGATCGCCGGCCGCGCGCTACCGGCGCCGGTTCCGCAGCGCCACCAGGCCGACCACGATGCAGGCGACCAGGCTGCCGATCACCCCGATGGTCAGCAGCGTCGACTCGAGACCGGATGGTTCGCCCATGTCCCGATTCTTCCGCCACGTAGGGTGTGTGTCGATGCGAATCACCGTTTTCCGCCGGCTGATGGCCACCGAGTTCGGCGAGGTGCGAGCCGACATGCTCGCCCGCGACCACGTGTTCAGCTCGCTCGGCAACCGCACGGTCGACCAGGCGCTCGATGCGGGCCTCGCCGCCAAGGAGATCTGGCGTGCGGTGTGCGACACGTTCGAGATCCCCCCGGAACGCCGCTAGGAACGCCGCGCGCAGAGCGCAGAGCGCCGAGATACAGCGGAATGTCACCTTGCGCGTGTAGAACCGCATGAAGGTGACCTTGCGCTCTACCGGCCGACGACGCCCCCGAAGCCCTGCGAGCCGGCCGGCCGCAAGCCGCCCGAGTCAGCAAGGCCGAGCAGCGCCGAGCGCCGCGCGCAGAACGCGGAGATACAGCGGAATGTCACCGTGCGCGGCTGGTCAGGTTCCCGGCTGGACCTGGGCGGCGAAGTAGTCGGCCAGCGTGTCGGCGGTGAAGTCGCCGCCGCGCAGCTGGGTCTTGGTCAGCCAGCCGACCAGCGGCCGGTCCTTGACCGTGAACACCAGCACCCCGGTGCCGCCGCTCACCCCGGCGCGCAGCCGCCCGTCGAGGCCGTTGCCCTTCCAGTCGGCCTCGACGTGCTCCCCCGAGGTCATCGTGCCGAGCTGGGTGTTCACCACCCGCTCCACGTCGTCCTGGGACGCCACGTGTGCGTAGTTCACCTTGTAGTCGTCCGTCAGGGTGCAGGACACGTCGGCGACCGACTTTGCGTCGCCGGCCTGGCACTGGTTGTGGTCCGGCACGGTGCCGGCGAGCTGGCGCAGGCACGACGTGAAGCCGGTGCCGTCCTTGCCGCCCTTCTGCTGACAGCCCTCGGCGCTCGGCAGGTCGCTCTTCGGGGACAGGAGATAGATCCCGCCGAGCACGGCCAGCGCGACGACCACGACCGCCGCCGCCGCGATGAGCAGTCGCCGGCCGGTGGCCTTGCGACCGGCCGCCGGGACCGGGGCCGGGGCGAACCGCTCGACCGCGGGCGGCGGAACCGGCGCCGCGAACCCGCCGCTCGGCGGGCCGGGGTAGGCCCGAGGCGGCGGGCCGGGCACCGGACGCCCGGCCGCCACGTGGCCGCCCAGGTTCTGCGTTCGCGGGCTGATCCCCTCCGGCGTGACGTGGTGCGCGCCGAGGGCGACGGCGGTCTCCGGCTGGTCCAGGCTGACCGGC
>JBJMIG010000058.1:0-28588 GCA_045806965.1 Labedaea sp.
GCCCTGCGCCGGCTGGCCGAAGCCGCTCCTCGGCAGGTTCCGGTGCCCGATCCGGGGCCCGCCGGCGCGTCGGCGGCCTGGTCCGACGCGTTGCTGGGGCTGGCCGCGGACGCACTGGGGCTCGGCCGGACCGGGGAGGCGCGCCGGCTGCTGGCGGCCGCCGGGCGGCTCGGCGATGCCGGGTGGCGCGGGGCGATCCGGCTTGGCTGGGTGAGCGCCGAGATCGAGCTGGGCGCCGGCCGGCCGGACGCGGCGGTGCGGCCGGCCGAAGAGGCGGCGGAACGAGCCGGGGCGAGCGGCTCCGCCCGGCACCGGATCAAGTCCGGGCTGGTGCTCGGCGCCGCGCTGGCGGCCGGCCACGCCGAGCGGGCGATCCGGCTGTTACGTGCGGCCGGCGAGGACGCCGCCGGGCTCGGTCTGCTGCCGTTGGTCTGGCCGTGCGCCCTCCTGCTGGCCGACCTCGAGCCGGCCAACGCGGGCGCGCACCGGCGCCGGGCCGGTCACGCTCTGCACACGATGCTTCGCCGAACCGATCCGATCGGGCGCCGGCTGGCCCTCGGCTCACCCTGGGTACCCGATCCGCGTCGTCTGACCGGGTGAATACGGCCGCTAGGACAACTGGGCGAACTTCTCCGGAGATTTACCACCAGATCGGGTCAAGGTTGCGCGCTCTGCGTCCGATACGTCAGATGGAACGTCACTCGGCTGCAGGAAGGAGTCCCCGTGACGACGGTCTTGATCTGCGACGACCGGCGCGGGGTGCGCGAGGGTCTTACTCGTGTCATGTCCGCTGTCCCCGGAGTCAGTCGCATCGACTGTGTAGCGCACGGTGACGAGCTGCTCGCCCGGTATTCACGAGCTCCGGTGGACGTCGTGCTGGTCGGTACCCAGCGCGCCGTGCCAACCGGGGTGGAGGCCACCAGGCGGCTGGTCTCGGCCAACCCGCAGGCGAACGTGATCGTCTTCGGCGCGCCGGACGACGCCAGCAGCATCGCCGCGGCGATCGCCGGCGGCGCCCGCGGCTACCTGCGCTGGGACGCCTCCCGGCCGGAGCTGGTCGCCGCCCTGGCGCACACCCTGGCCAGCACCTCGGTGCCGGCGCCGCGGCAGCCGTCCGATCCCGGCGTCCAGCTCACCGACCGGGAGCTCCAGGTGCTTCGCGGCATGGCGATGGGGAAGAGCAACGGACAAATCGGTCGGGAGCTCTACCTGTCCGAGGACACCGTCAAGACCCACGCCCGCCGTCTGTTCCGCAAGCTCGGCGTGCGCGATCGTGCGCAGGCTGTGGCGCATGGCTTCCGGCGCGGTCTCGTCTCGTAAGGCGGGCTGTGCGATCTCGCCGCGTTCCTGCACAATTTGGGCCGGACGCGGCGTTCGTCGCGCGGTCGGCCAAGCCGGGCAGGTGGATACACGCACCATGAGTGGCTTAATGGCTCGGGGTACGGTAGAGAGCGGCGCCCAACCGACTGGATATCGACCTGGATATCAACCACGGACGGTAGCTGCTACCGAACTGTACCCACGCGTAACACCGAGGCTGCTCGCTGCGATGACCACATCGGGGGACGGACTGGACGCTTCCGTGAGCGCGGCCGTCGAGGGTGATCCTCGGGCAGTGGGGCACGTGCTGGCGGCCATCCGGCCCCTCGTGGTGCGATACTGCCGCGCTCGGGTAGGCAGGCAAGAACGCAACTTTGCTTCGGCGGATGACGTTGCCCAGGAGGTGTGTCTCGCGGTGCTGACGGCACTGCCTAGCTACCGCGACCAGGGCCGGCCCTTCCTGGCCTTTGTGTACGGCATCGCCGCACACAAGGTGGCTGACGCCCATCGCGCGGCGGGACGTAACCGATCCGAGCCGGTGGCCGACGTTCCTGATGAACCGGAGACGGACGCCGGGCCGGAGCAGCGGGTGATGCGCCAGGAGCTCAACCAGCAGATGAGCGAGTTGTTACAGGTCCTTCCCCACAAACAGCGCGAGATCGTACTGTTACGGGTGGTAGTCGGACTGTCCGCGGAGGAGACGGCGGAGGCGGTCGGCTCCACACCGGGCGCGGTCCGGGTGGCCCAACACCGGGCGCTCGCCCGACTGCGCAAGACTTTGGCCGCGGAGGAGGTGGTCTGAATGGCGGATGTGCCTGAGCGGGAGCTCGGCGGCGACGAGTCGCGCCTGCGGACCGCCCGGTTCGTGCCGGCCGAGCCCGAACCGGACGACGCCATCGACTTCTCCCTGGTGCACGCGGACGACGAGTTCCTGGACGCACTCGGCGCCACCGACCCGGATCCGGATGGAAGCTTCGCCGACGACCGGCTGGCCGCGCTGCTGCTGTCGTGGCGGCACGACGTGGACGCCGAGCCGATCGGCAACCTGGTCGAGCCCAAGCTCGCCATGGCCACGGTGCAGGCCGCGCGGGCCCACCAACGACGCGGGCCGCGCTTACTGGCCCCGCTTGCCGCCGCTGCGGCGGTGCTCGCCATCGCCTTCGCGGGCATCGGGCTGGCCGCGCAGGGTGCTGAGCCGGGCGACACGCTCTGGGGCCTGGCCAAGGTGCTCTACGCCGACCATGCCCGTTCGGTCGAGGCCGCCCAGGCGGTGCGCACCGATCTCAGCCGCGCCCAGGAGGCTCTGGCCAGCGGCAAGGTGGCCGAGGCAAAGTCCATGCTGGACCAGGCGCGGCAGGCACTGCCCACCGTGGCCAACGAAGACGGCAAGGACGACCTGCAGGCCAAGCACGCCGCGCTCGAGGCCAAGCTCACGGACAACCCGGCGGTGGGCGCCGCGCCGCCGCCGGCCGCCTCGCCGACCACCGCGCCGGCCTCTGGCACCACCACGGCGGAGACGAGCACTCCGTCGGGCAGCACCTCGGACAACCCGTCGCCCACCAGCGAGCCGACCGGCACGACCGAGCCGTCGGGCACCACGACCGAGCCGGAGGGGGAGACCCCTCGAGGTGGGCCGCAAACCGAGCCGACCACGACGAACCCACCGAACGTGCCCAACGGTGTGCCTGACAAGGTGCCCAACAACGAACCGAAGAGCACCTCGCAGGGCGACGACCCGGGCACGGCGCCGGCCGTCACCGCGCCCTGACCACGCCTCGCCAACCGGTCACCCGCGCGGCGTGCGCACCTGCCGAGCCGCGCCGTCGGCGAAGCCCTTGCAGTACTCCCAGCTCACGTAGTCCGCCGGGTTGGGGTCGAACGCCGGCTCGTGCGGCCGCATCCGGCCGTCCTGAAGCAGCTGTTCGAGGCTCGCCCGCAGCAGTGCCCAGTCGTGATAGTGCGGGTCCTGGCATTCCGCGCAGTCGACCACCACCCCGCGGACCCCCCGTGGCGTGAGCAGACTCTGGTAGACCGCGAGGTCGGCCAGGTCGGCGAGCAGCTCGACTCGTTCGTCTGCGCTGATCGGCTCGGCCGGGTCCTCCTCCGGCTCGCCGAGCGACTTCGCGGGGTCCAGCGGATCGTCCGCGAAGGGGTCTGGAGGCATCGCATCGTGCGCCACGACCACGCACGGTACCGGGCCGGGCCCCACCCCTGTCCAGATACCATTGGATTACACCGATCATCCGCCTTTCGCCTGCGAGAACTCGCGTCGCGACCAGCGGCAAGGGAAGGTCTGCCACACATCATGACCACCGAGCTCACCGCAGACGGAGTCCCGGCCAAGTTCGCCGTGCTGGGTCTCACCTTCGATGATGTGTTGCTTCAGCCGGCCGAGTCCGACGTACTGCCGAGCGCGGTGGACACCTCGACGAGGCTGTCCCGCAACGTCACCCTGCGCGTCCCGCTCGCATCGGCGGCGATGGACACCGTCACCGAGGCGCGGATGGCCATCGCCATGGCCCGCCAGGGCGGCATCGGCATCCTGCAACGCAACCTTTCGATCGACGAGCAGGCCCGGCAGGCGGAGACCGTGAAGCGGTCCGAGGCGGGGATGGTGACCGACCCGGTCACCTGCTCGCCGGACGCCACCCTGGCCGAGGTGGACGCGCTGTGCGCGCGGTACCGCATCTCCGGTGTGCCGGTGACCAACACCGACGGCATGCTGGTCGGCATCATCACGAACCGGGACATGCGGTTCGAGGTGGACCACACCAAGCTGGTCAGCGACGTGATGACCAAGGGCCCGTTGGTGACCGCGCAGGTGGGAGTGTCCGCGGACGCCGCGCTCGGGCTGCTGCGCCGGCACAAGGTCGAGAAGCTGCCGATCGTGGACGGCGCAGGCAAACTGCGCGGGCTGATCACCGTGAAGGACTTCGTCAAGACCGAGCAGTTCCCCAACGCCACCAAGGATCCGGACGGCCGGCTGCTGTGCGGGGCGGCCATCGGGGTCGGCGAGGACGCGTACAAGCGGGCCATGTCACTGGTCGACGCCGGGGTGGACGTGCTGGTGGTGGACACCGCGCACGGCCACACCCGCGGCGTGCTCAGCATGGTCGCGTTGCTCAAGCGGGAACTGCGGGACAGCGTGGACGTGGTCGGCGGCAACGTGGCCACCCGGGCCGGCGCCCAGGCCCTTGTCGATGCCGGCGCGGACGGGGTGAAGGTGGGTGTCGGGCCCGGCTCGATCTGCACCACCCGGGTGGTGGCCGGCGTAGGTGTGCCGCAAATCACAGCGATCTATTCGGCCGCGCAGGCCTGCACGCCCGCCGGAGTGCCGGTGATCGGCGACGGCGGCATCCAGTACTCCGGCGACATCGCCAAGGCCATCGCCGCCGGGGCGAGCGCGGTGATGCTCGGCAGCCTCCTGGCCGGCACCGCCGAGTCCCCGGGCGAGCTGATCTTCGTGGGCGGCAAGCAGTACAAGACCTACCGGGGGATGGGCTCGATCGGCGCCATGCAGTCCCGTGGCGGCCAGACCAAGTCGTACTCCAAGGACCGCTACTTTCAGGACGACGTGCTGTCCGAGGACAAGCTGGTGCCGGAGGGCATCGAGGGCCGCATTCCGTTCCGCGGCCCGCTTGCCCAGGTGGTACACCAGTTGATCGGTGGCCTTCGCTCCGGCATGGGGTACACGGGTTCCCGCACGATCGCTGATCTGCAGCACGCCCAGCTCGTCCGGGTGACGGCCGCCGGTCTCAAGGAAAGCCACCCGCACGACATCACCATGACCGTCGAGGCACCCAACTACACGAGCCGCTGAAACACTCCGGGATTGGGCGTCCGGCAGCCACACGGCGCGATGTCATCCGCATTCGCTGCTAAGCGCGAAATATCGTCGCGCGCTGTTTCGCTCACCGCCCGAGTTGGCCCGCCGGCCGTGCTCAGCGATCCGGTGGGACGCTGTGCCAGCGGTACGCGTTCGGGTCCGGCCGGTGCTGGTTCCATACCCGGCTGCACCCAATCGCCGCTGGTGACAGGGCCGTCCGGAGCGACGCCGGGTTCGTGAGGTGATCGTTGAGGCACGGCGGACCCACGATCGCCGCCACCGGGAATCCGCCGAGAGCGAGCTGGCCCAGTTCCGGTCGACGAAATTGGTCGTTCCGGGCGGAAGTGGCGGTCGAGCGCGGTGGCGGGCGCGCAAATGGCTGGCTGCCCCGGGTCAAAAAACGGCGTCTGGAATGCCACTCGAATGGCACTGGAATGGGAATCCGACGGCAGCCGCGGCGTAGGCGCGGGGGTCACCGCTGCCGAACCGGCAGATACTCGGTGTAGTACGTCCGCTCGACATCAGTGATCACGGTGACAATCCGTGCGCGCTCCAATCGCGATTCGGACGAAACGTTTGTACTGCCCCAGCGACGCGGTCCACAAGCGAATGACGGCAATCGTCCGGTTTGTGCCGGACCTCGCGACGAATTCGGATTCGGCCGAACCGAGTTGGTTCCTTATTCGGGTAAGGCTGTACTGCGAACGGTGTAAAGCGATGCTCCGGCCCACGTATTTTCTACTGGAACTCTTCGAAATGGCCGGGTCACGCCGCGCGATGGGATGGTGGCGGCGGACCGCGCGGCTCAGATGCCGTCGCCGACGCTGACCACCGTGTTGCGACCGTCGTTCTTGGCCTTGTAGAGGGCCGTGTCGGCGGCGAGGAGGAGCCGGTCGACGACCGTGCCGGAGTCGGGGCAGATGGCCACCCCGATGGACACCGACAGGCCCGTGACCAGCGCCACCGAGTCCTCCTCGACCTCGACGTCGACCTCGAGCTTGGTCACCGCGGTGCGGATCCGCTCGGCGATGGCGATGGCGTGCTCCTCGGTGATGTCCGGAAGCAGCACGGCGAACTCCTCGCCGCCGAAGCGGCCCACCACGTCGTAGTCGCGCACCTCGGTGCGCAGCAGGTTGCCGACCGCCTTGAGCACGGAGTCGCCGGCAAGGTGGCCGTGGGTGTCGTTGACCCGTTTGAAGTGGTCCAGGTCGACCATCAGCACCCCGCACGCGGAGCGGGTGCGCTGCGCCCTGGCCAGCTCCCGGGAGGCCAGGTCGCGCCAGCCGAGCGCGTTGAACAGGCCGGTCTTCTCGTCGGTCGCCGCGGCCACCTCGAGCTGTTTGAGCAGCACGTTTCGGTGCAGCATCATCAGCGGCGGGAACACCATCAGCACCAGCATCGGCTGGTAGGCCAGGGCCAGCGCGGTGAGACCACCGAGGCACAGGGTGACCAGCTCGAGCGCGTTGTCGCTCCAGGTGCCGACCAGATCGGTGAGCGAACGCTCCCGGGTGTACAGGAAGATTCCGGTCACCGCCATGGCCAGGTTGACCAGCTCGAACGCGGCGGCGGCGACCAGCACGATCAGGGCGCCCCGGACCGAGTTCGGTGGCGCCTGGTCGAGGTGGCCGAGGCCGCTGACCTGCACCGCGAAGGAGGCCGCGTAGCAGGACAGCACGCTGGCCGCGGTGCTCGCCACCACGCGGTGCATCGGCCGGCTGCGCACGTGCCGCCAGACCCGCAGCCACAGGTGCAGGTACAGGGTCATGGCGAGCAGCGAGACCCAGCCGGGCGGGAGCAGTGCGGCGCCGGCCACGTACCAGACCGAGGTGACGTTGATGTGGGTCTGGCCGGCCATCCAGCGGCGCACCCGCTCGATGTGCCGGGACATCTCGCCCTGTCCGATGCCGAGTACCAACAGGACGGCCGTCCACTGCAGATCCGACCGGGTGACCGGATGAACCAGCAGGTCAGAGATCATCAGCACGGCGGCTGCGACCTCACAGGCCAGGATGTAGGCAACCCAGCGCGGCCGAGCGGCCGACCACATGCTCCACCGGGTGGGCGCCAACAGCGGTCTACCCACCCTCTGTGCGATCGCGCCGATGTGGCTCATAATGGTCCTGTCGTACTCGTCTCCTTTCGCCAAGGGTATCTGTAGCGCCACAGGCTGTCAGTCAGATGGGCGGGTGTGGCATGCTGACCCGGCTACCGGAGGTGAATTCCGTGCGTACCCGAGAGCTGTAATTACTTTGCGTCAGACCTGGCAACCCAGCGTTCTGGCTCGGCGGTGAATATCCGTCGCCAAGTCAGCGCTGCCGGTATGGCAATTACCAAGCCCACCAGGCCAACAATTCCAACTGTGCGCGCGGTACCAATCCCGTCAGCCAGTAGACCGGCGAGCAAAGGGCTGAGTCCCTGGATGGTCGCCACCCCCGATTGGGTCAGGCCGAGCGCCTGAGCCCGGCTGGCGTCCGGCACCCCCCGTGTGAACGATGCCGACGCCTGCATGAGAACGGCCGTGCCAAGCGCCCCGGCCAGCGCGAACAGCACGAGCGAGACGGCCAGCCCCGGCTTCAAGAAGGTGGGTAGCAGGGGCACACAGCTGAGCACCGCGATGATGCCGAGCACCCTCGGCCGGGTACTCGGGGCCACCCAGCGGCTGAACACCAGCGCCCCGATCACGCTGCCAAAGGGATCAGCGGCGAGGATGAGTCCAACCGCGACCGGCCCGCCGCCGATCTCGTCGGTGTACGGCGCGGCGAGTCCTTCGTAGACGATCAGGAACGCCGAGAGCCAGCTGAACAACACCAGCACCCGAAGACCCCGGTCGCGCCAGATCAGCTGGGCGCCCGCGCGGGCCGATGAGACGAACGGCGTCCGGGTCGACTTGGTGGTCGCGGCCGGCCGGGGCAGTACCCCGAACCGGATGCAGGCCGCGGACAGCAGGAACGTGACCGCGTCGAGGGCGAGGCCAAGGTAGGGGTCGATCGCGCTGATCAGCACGCCGCCCCCGACGAAGCCGATCATCTGCGCGGTCTGCATGGTGATGTTGCGGATGCCAAGCCCCACCACGAAAAGGTCACCCGGCAGCACGGCGGGTAAGAGGGCGAGCTGGGCCGCCTTGAAGGGCGCCTGGAGGAACGAGACGCCACCGACCAGCGCACAGATCAGCGGGAACGGTACGCCGGGGATGGCCACCAGGCCGATCAGCGCGGCCCGCAGTACGTCGGCGATGACCATGACCTCGCGGCGCGGGAACCGGTCCGCCAGTCCGGACAGGAAGACCCCGCCGAGGAACGACGGGGCCAGGGTCAGCGCGTAGGTCAGACCGGTGAGCGCGGCCGAGTTGGTTCGGTTGAACACCAGCACGGCCAGCGCGACTCTGGCGAGCTGGTCACCGACCTGGGAGAACGCCTCGGCACCCCACAGCGCCCGGAACTCGCCGACGGCGAACACCGACCGGAAGGTGACGTGTGTCCCCCGTCCCAAGTGATGCTCCCTATTGACGCGGCCGCGCTCCGGAAGCCGTCCGCTTCCGGGGCAGCTCACGGTAGCCGATCGCCCACGTGAGGTGCTGCCCTCCAAACGGCCGGTCTCCCGAGTTGTGGATGAGACGGTACTGCCAGCATGTTCCCTGCCACGTCAGGCATAGGCTCCCGGTCGGTGGATCGCGAGAGGGGACTGTTGTGCGTGACCTTGTCGAGATCGGCATGGGCAGGACGGCCCGCAGGTCCTACGGCCTGGCCGACGTGGAGATCGTGCCGTCCCGGCGCACCCGCTCCTCCAAGGACGTCTCCACCGCATGGCAGATCGACGCCTACCGGTTCGACATCCCGCTCGTCACCCACCCGACCGACGCGATCGTCTCGCCGGCGTCGGCGGTCGCGGTCGGCCAGCTCGGCGGGCTCGCCGTGATCAACGCCGAGGGCCTGTGGGCGCGACACCCCAACGTCGAGGAGGCGCTCGGCGCGCTGATCGAGGTGGCGGACGCGGACGAGTGGCCGGACGGCGATCCGTCCCCGCTGGTGCCGCTGCTGCAGGAGCTGCACGCCGCGCCGATCCGGGCCGAGCTGATCACCGAGGCGATCAAGCAGGTGAGCGCGTCCGGGGTGACCGTCGCCGCCAGGGTGAGCCCGCAGTGGGCCGCCGAGCTGACCCCGCACCTGCTCGCCGCCGGGGTGGAGATCCTGGTGCTGCAGGGCACGATCGTCTCCGCCGAGCACGTCGCCAGGGACCGCGAACCACTGAACCTGAAGAGCTTCATCGCCGACCTGGATGTGCCGGTGATCGCCGGCGGGGTGCACGACTACCGCACCGCCATGCACCTGATGCGGACCGGCGCGGCCGGCGTGATCGTCGGCTACGGCTACAGCTCGGACGTGACCACCACGGACAGCGTGCTCGGCATCGGGGTGCCGATGGCCACCGCGATCGTGGACGCGGCCGCGGCACGCCGGGACTACCTCGACGAGACCGGCGGGCGCTACGTGCACGTGATCGCCGACGGCGGCGTGCAGGTGAGCGGTGACATCGCCAAGTCGATCGCCTGCGGGGCGGACGCGGTGATGCTCGGTGCGCCGCTCGCCGGGGCCACCGAGGCGCCAGGAAAGGGCCTGTACTGGACCGCGGCGGCCGCGCACCCGTCGCTGCCGCGCAGCCGGGTGGACACCGTTCTGGACACCGGTCGGGTGGACCTGCGGACCCTGCTGTTCGGCCCGTCCAGCGAAGCGGACGGTCTGGTCAACCTGTTCGGTGCGCTGCGCAGAGCGATGGCCAAGACCGGCTACTCCGATCTCAAGGAGTTCCAGAAGGTCGGCCTCACGGTGCGGGCGTGACCACGCGACGGGTGGTCGTCGAACGGGCCGGCGTCGCACTTGTCGAGCTGCTCGACGGCGACCGGGACTGGTTGCGGGCCAACGACGACGGGGCGTTCGACGCGGACCCGGACGACCGGCCGCCGCTGCACGAGGTGCGGTCCTGCGCCCTTGGCGTGCTGGACACGGCCACCGGGGAGCTGCTCGGCAGCGTCAGCTGGCATGCGGTGGGCTACGGCCGGACGCTCGCCTGTGCGGCCTGGAACATGGGGATCGGCCTGCTGCCCGCGGCGCGCGGGCGCGGGGTTGGCAGCCTCGCCCAACGGTTGCTGATGGAGCACCTGTTCGCCACCACCGAGGTGGACCGGGTCGAGGCCAGCACCGAGGTGGACAACGTGGCCGAGCGCAAGGCCCTGCGGCGCGCCGGGTTCCGCCCCGAGGGCCTGATCCGGGGCGCGTCCATGCGCGGCGGGATACGCCGCGACTACGTGAGCTTCAGTGTGCTGCGTAGCGATCTGCGCCCGGTTTCCGGCCAGCGGGTGATCGTCGTGCAGCGCGACGGGGTCGGGTTGGCCGAGCCGCACTCCGACGACGAGGAGCGGCTCTACGCCGGTGCCGCCAGCGAGTTCGACCTCGACCAGGACGACCGGCCGCGACCGCTGCCGTTCGGCCGGCTCGAGACGCTGGTCGTGGTGGACGCCGGCACCGGAACACCGCTCGGCTCGGTGAGCTGGCACGCCGTGCACTACGGCGACACGCTGGGCGCCACCGCCTGGAACGTCGGGATCGGGCTGTTGCCGCAGGCCCGCGGACGCGGCGTCGGCACGCTCGCCCACCGGCTGCTCGCCGAGCGGCTGTTCGCCACCACCGAGGTGGACCGCATCGAGGCGTCCACCGACGTGGACAACGTCGCCGAGCAGCGGGCGCTGGAGAAGGCCGGGTTCCACCGGGAGGGAGTGCTGCGCGGCGCCCAGGTGCGCGGCGGCGTGCGGCGCGACATCGTCCTCTATGGCCTGCTACGGAGCGACGGGTAGCGCGGCGCCGAGCGCGGTGAGCTCGGCGCGGCCCTCGTCCGCCCGGTCGTCGAGCAGCAGCAGCGTGCAGGCCCGCTCGAACCGGGCCCCGATGAGGTCCCAGCCGCGCACCGAACGCTCCAGCGCGGCCCGGTCGCCGAGCCGGCCTCGGGCGCGGTCGAGACAGGCCGCGGCCCAGAGGTTCTCGTGGCCGGTCGGCTCAGCGGCGGCGAGCCGCCCAGCGGCGTCCGCCGTGCCGGCCGCGACGGCCACCTCGGCGGCGATCGCCCAGGCGTAGGCGTCGTAGTACCAGTGCCCGGCGACGTACCACCGCGCGCCGGGCTCGCTGACCCCGGCGACGGCGGCGAGCGCCCGGTCCAGCCGGCCGAGGTGCAGCTCGGTCCGAGCGTCGGCGAACACCGAGAACAGGTGCAGGTTGCGGTGCCCGGTCGGGTCGGGCCCGCCGATCACCAGCTCGGCGTTGCCGCGCCAGGTGTCCCGGCCGGCCTCGTCGCCGCACAGCCCGGACAGCAGCGCGACGGCATAGACCGCCGAGGACATCCAGCGCGCGGCCGGCCGGCCGGCCCGCTGCCAGGCCCGCCACATCCCCTCGGCGTGCTGGCGGGCCTCGTCGAAGTGTCCCTGGAGGGTGAGCGGGAGGACGAGTTGGCTGGCTGAGTTGTGCGGCTGGCCGAGCATCACCGACTCGAGCTGGACCCGGCGGGCGTTGGTCAGCGCGGCCGGTAGCTCGCCGGCCATCAGAGCGAACTCGTTGGCCATGTGGAAGATGTCGGTGATCTCGAAGCCGGCCCTCGGATCGTGCCTCGGCAACCGGTTCAGCAGCCGGACCCGCTCGGAGTTGAGCGTGTACGCGTGGCGCAGCCGGCCGTCCCGGCTCAGCGTGCAGGTGACCGCGTCCAGCGCGCCGCTGATCAGTGCCGGGTCGCCGGCCGTGCGGGCGGCGGCAAGGGCGGTGGCGGACAGCTCGCGATCCGGCGTGATCTTGGTGGGTACGCTGTTCCACGCGGCGGCCGCGGCGAGGTAGGCGGCCACCACGGGGTCGTCGCGCGGCGCGACCCGGTGCGCGGTGTCCAGCAGCTCGCACAGGCGCTCGTACGGAACCTCCTCGGGGAAGTCCGCGGGGGCGCGGTCGGCGACGGTCACCGCGAAGGAGAGCGCGGTGGCGCGCGCCGCGTCGTCGCCGGCCACCTCGGCCTTGTCGGCGGCCTGGATCAGCAGCTCGAAGGCCTCGTCGCCGCGCATGTTGGCCAGGGCCACGTCCGCGGCGAGGCGCAGGTCGCCGATCGCCTGGCCGTCGTCCGGCGCGCGCACCGCGGTCACCCGGTAGTGCTGGCCGCTCTCCACCATGAAGCCGCGGGCGTAGCTGAGATGGCCCAGCGCCCGGCCGAGGCGGTGCGCCGCGCCATCCGGGCCAGGACCCGGTGCTGCGGTGTCCAGCGCGCCGCGCAGGTCGTCGGCGATCGCGTCGAACTCCTCGCGCCACGGCTTGCCGGCCGTGATGCGCCGCTCCAGTTCCACCGCCGCGGTGGCGGCCCAGGCCAGGTGCCTGGCCCGCGCATCGGCCTCCTCGCCGGCCGTGTCCAGCTCGGCCAGCGCGTAGGCGCGCACGGTCTCCAGCATCCGCCAGCGGCTCCTGGCGCCGTCCCTGCGGTGCACCAGCAGGCTCTTGTCGGCCAGGCGCCCGATCAGGTCGGCGACCATGCTCCGGTCGTCCGCGGTGATCGCGGCGGCGCCGTCCAGGTCGAACCCGCCGGTGAACACGCCGAGCCGCCGAAAGAGCGCGCGCTCGGCCTCATCGAGCAGGTCGTGGCTCCAGTCGATCACGTCCCGCAGCGAGCGGTGCCGGTGGTCGGCGCCGCGGCCGCCGGCCAGCAGTTGCAGGTGGTCGGCGAGGCCGGCGAGCAGGCCGTCAAGGCCGAGCGAGGCGATCCGGGCCGCGGCCAGCTCGATCGCCAGCGGCATGCCGTCCAGCCTGGCGCAGAGCTGGCCGACCAGGGCGTGTTCGTCGACGAAGTCCGGGTCGGCGGCGCTGGCCCGGTCCAGGAACAGCGCCTCGGCCTCGGAGCCGAGCGGGCCGCCGGTGTCCGCCGAGACCAGGGACAGCGGGGGTACCCGGATGGTGCGCTCGCCCGGCACCCCGAGCCGCTCCCGGCTGGTGACCAGCACGGTCAACCCGGGGCAGGCGGCGAGCAGCCGCTCGGTGAACGCCGCGACGGCGTCGAGCAGGTGCTCGCAGTTGTCCAGGACGAGCAGCATCCGGTCCTGGTTGAGCGCCTCGAGGACTACCTCATCCAATGGCTGCTGCGGGTGCTCGGTCACGCCGAGCACGGCGGCGACCGCCTGGACCACGAAACCCTCGCGCACCGGAACCAGGTCCACGAACGCGCCGCCGCCGGCGAAGGACACCGCCGCCCGCTCGGCCGCGGCCGCGGCCAGCCGCGTCTTGCCGACGCCTCCCGGCCCGACCAGGCTCACCAGCCGCGACTCGGACAGCGCGGCCAGCACCGAGGCACGCTCGCGCTCCCGGCCGACGAAGCTGGTCCAGGCCTGCGGTTTGCCGGCCAGCTCGCCGGTCGCCGGTCGCAGCCGCGGCGCCAGTTCGGCCAAGGCCCTGCGGTCGTCCACCCCGAACTTGCGCAGCAGCGAGGAGACGTGGCTCTCCACGGTGCGCACCGAGATGTGCAGGCGGCGCCCGATCTGGGAGTTGCTCAGCCGGTCACCGAGCGCGGCGAGTACCTCGGCCTCGCGCTCGGATATACCGGCGAGATGACCGGCCGTCACGTTTGTCACATCGTGCCCCGGCGGGAATCCGTGAGCCCTCCGTGCCGAATCCGTGGTCGGCCCGGATGTCCTGGGCGACCGTACCAGGCAAAACTGGCCGAATGAGGGCCTTGGACCAGTGGGAACTGTCCGAGTTCACCGACCGGGTGATCGCGGATCTCGCCACTGCCGCACACGCGGCCACCGTCGTGGTCGGGGACCGGCTCGGGCTGTACCGGGCGCTGGCCGAGGCGGGGCCGGCCACCCCGGCCGAGGTGGCCGCCGCGGCCGGCTGCGACGAGCGCTACGTGATCGAGTGGTGTCACGCCCAGGCCGCCGCCGGATATTGCGAGTACGACGATGAGACCGGCCGCTTCGCGCTGTCCGAGGCGCAGGAGGCGTGCCTCGCGGACGAGGACGGGCCGGCGTTCCTGGCCGCCGGCATGCTGATCGCCGGGGCCCTGTTCAAGAACGAGGAGCGGCTGGCCGAGGCGATCCGGACCGGGAGCGGGTTCGCCTTCGCCGAGCAGCACGACGACCTGTTCGACGGGCTCGACCGGTTCTTTCGGCCGAGCTACCGGGCGCACCTGGTGGGTAGCTGGATTCCCGCGCTGGACGGCGTGGCCGCGCGGCTATGCGCCGGGGCCATGGTGGCCGATGTCGGCTGTGGGCACGGCGCGTCCACCATCCTGCTGGCCAAGGCCTACCCCTCGGCGACGGTCGTCGGGTTCGACGCACACCGGCCGTCGGTCGAGGCCGCGCGCAAGGCCGCGGTGGACGCCGGGGTGGGCGACCGGGTCGGCTTCGAGGTGGCCAGCGCGCAGGACTTCCCCGGTGCCGGCTACGACCTGGTGTGCGTGCTGGACGCGTTGCACGACATGGGGGATCCGGTTGGCGCGGCGGCCCGGATCCGGACCGCGCTGCGGCCGGACGGCTGCTGGCTGCTGGTCGAGCCGATGGCCGGGGAACTGCTCGCCGACAATCTGACCGACATCGGCCGGCTGTTCTACGCGGCGTCCACCCTGGTCTGCACGCCGAGCGCGCGCGCCCAGCCGGGCGGCTGGGCGCTCGGCGCGCAGGCGAGCGAGGCCCAGCTGCGCGGGATGTGCGGGCGCGGCGGTTTCACCCGGTTCCGCCGGGTCACCGAGACCCGGCTGCACCGGGTGTTCGACATCCGCCCGTAGTCGGGCCGGAACCGCGTAGTCGCCCCGGCCTCACCGTTGACGCCCCGGACTCACGGTTGACGCCCCGGCCTCGCGGTTAAGGGTCGAATCAGGGACGGGGTCAGGGAAGAACCCGATTCGCGGCCGGCCGGCGAGCCCGATCCTAGGATCGCCAACGGTTGTGGAGAAGGGAACCCTCGTGGAGATCACCGGGATCATTTCGGCTCTGTTCATCGGGCTGGTCGTCGGCGGGCTCGGTCGCCTCGTCGTGCCGGGCCGGCAGCACCTCTCGATGCTGCTCACCCTTTTCGTCGGTGTGGTCGCCGCCTTCCTCGGCACCGCGGCGGCCACCGTGCTCGGCGTCGCCGACACCCCCGGGATCGACTGGATCGAGCTTGCGATGCAGGTCGGCCTCGCGGGCGCGGGTGTGGCCGCCGTGTCCGGGACCAGGAGCCGTCAACCGCGATAGCCCGGGGCTCGCGGTGGCGCCGGGTGCCGCCGCACGAACTTCACGAGTGTTCACGGGTTCTGAACCGGGGGCCACAGTGGCGTGGCCCTGGCCCCCGGTACAGCGGAATGTCACCTTGCGCGGGTAGAACCGGATGAAGGTGACCTTGCGCTGTACGGGCGGAGGGCGCCGCGAAGCCGTGCAAGCCGGCGGCGACCGGCTAGCGGACCGAGCGGATCCGGTAGACCAGCACCGCGCCGGACAAGGCGAAGCCGGCGGTCATGGTGTACAGCATCGGGTAGCCACCGAGGTGGGTCACGATCGGAGCGGCCAGCGCGGGCGCGATCGCCTGTGGCAGCGCGTTGGCGATGTTGATCACACCGAGGTCCTTGCCCCGGTCGACGGCCGCCGGCAGCACCTCGGTCATCAGGGCGAAGTCTACCGAGGTGTAGACCCCGAAGCCGAGCCCGAGGATGGCGGCGGCCAGCAGCGCGCCGGTCCAGGTCGGCCAGCCGGCCAGGATCAGCGCGGCGCCGCTCACCACGAGACCGGAGACCAGCACGAAGATCCGCCGCCGGCCAAGCCGGTCCGATGCGATGCCGCCGATGACCACGGTGACCAGCAGCGTGCCGGCGTAGGTCGCGGTCAGCACGAGCACCCCGCCGGCCGGGTCCGGGTAGTGCACCGCGTCTTGCAGGAAGTACAGCAGGTACACCAGCGGTAACGCGTTGCCCAGGTTCATCAGGAACCGGGTCAGCCAGGCCCAACCGAAGTCCGGCCAGCGCCTCGGGTCGATCCAGAACCCCCGCAGGAAGGCGCGCAGGTCGAACACCGGCCGATGGGCCGGGTCCAGCACGCAGTCCCGCCGCAGCAACAGGTACGGCAACGCGGTGACCAGGAGGAACACCACGCACGCCAGGTAGCCGCCGACCAACCCGCCGACCAGCACGGCGAGTCCCGATCCGGCCACCACGCCGACGGTCTGCGCCACGCCAAGCCAGCCACCGACCATTCCCCGCTGCCGCAACGGAACCTGGTCCGGCACGGCGGCGACCAGCGCGGCCAGCATGGCGTTGAGGGTCAGCTGGACCAGGCACCAGCCGACGATCATCACCGCGATGTTCGGCGCGACCGCCAGCAGCACCAGGCTCAGCGCGCCGCCGACCGCGCCGGCGGCGACCCACGGCAGCCGCCGGCCGAACCGGGACGTGGTCCGGTCGGAGAGCGCGCCGAAGAGGGGATTGGACACCACCGAGAACGCCGCGCCGATGCCGACCACCACGCCAAGCGCCGCCTCCTTGTGCCCCGGCGCCAACACCTCCGCCTGCTTGGCGAGCAGCACCTGGATCGGCCCGAACCAGCCGGCGAACAAGCCGACGCTGGCCACCGAGACCGCTGCGGTCCACCGCGCCGGCACCGGCTCGGCGGGCTCGGTCAGGTCGGTGATCGCGGCCGTGCTCACCGGTTGGCCTCGATGAGGTCCCGGTACCAGAAGTAGGAGTCCTTCGGGGTGCGGGCCAGCGTGCCGTAGTCCATGTGCACCAGGCCGAACCGCTGCGAGTAGCCGACTGACCATTCGAAGTTGTCCATCAGCGACCAGGCGAAGTAGCCGCGCACGTCGACACCCTCGGCCATGGCCTGGCGCAACGACTTCAGGTGCGCGTCGAAGAACTCGATCCGCCTCGTGTCGGCCACCCGGCCGCGCTCGTCCGGGCCGTCGTCATAGGCGCAGCCGTTCTCCGTGACGTAGACCGGCGGCAGCGCGTCGCCGTAGCGCTCCTTGAGCGTGACCAGGATCTGGCGCAACCCGTCGGGCACCACCGGCCAGCCGAATCCGGTGTGCGGATAGCCCTCGATCGGCGGGAAGCTGAACGGAAGTCCTTGCGGCAGTTCGACCCCGTCCACCGGCGCGGTGGCCTCCGCGGCCGGCGCGCCAACCTTCGACGGCTGGTAGTAGTTCACCCCGTACCAGTCGAGCGGAGTGGCGATGATCTTGAGGTCCTCGGCCACCGGCCTGGGCATCGCCGCGGCCAGTTCGTCCGTCGGGTAGCGGCCGCGCAGCACCGGATCGGCGAAGGTCCCGTTCATCAACGCGTCGAAGGCGTCCGCCGCTGCCCGGTCGGCCGGGGAGTCGCTGGCCGGCCACACCGGGATGTGGTTGTTGGCGATGCCGACGTTGTCCGCCCCGGCCGTGCGCAGTGCCTGCACGGCCAGGCCGTGGCCGAGAAGCTGGTGGTGTGCCGCGGGAAGCGCGCCGAACAACAGGTTGCGCCCCGGCGCGTGCCCGCCGATGCCGTAGCCGAACATGGTCACCACCACCGGCTCGTTGAGCGGCATCCACATCCGAACCCGGTCGGCCAGCCGTTCGCCGACCACGCTCGCGTACTCGGCGAACCGGTAGGCGGTCTCCCGGTTCAGCCAACCGCCCTCGTCCTCCAGCGGTTGCGGAGTGTCCCAGTGGTACAGCGTGGCCGCGGGCGCGATCCCGGCCGCGCACAGCTCGTCCACCAGCCGGTCGTAGAAGTCCAGCCCGGCCGGGTTGACCGCGCCGCTGCCCGCCGGCACCACCCGCGGCCAGGCCACCGAGAACCGGTACGCGCCGACGCCGAGTTCCCGCATCAGCGCGACGTCCTCGGGGTAGCGGTGGTAGTGGTCGGTAGCCACCGCGCCGGTGTCCCCGTTCAGCACCTTGCCCGGTGTCGCGCTGAAGGTGTCCCAGGTGGACGGTCCGCGGCCGTCCTCGTCGACGGCGCCTTCGATCTGGTACGCGGCGGTGGCGACGCCCCACAGGAAGTCGGCCGGAAAACTGTTCATGTTCGGAACCTCACGGCCCGGCGCGGTGTATGTCAAGCATGGGAAAGATCGCGCGTCTCACCGGTGGGGCCATGGCCGCCGCCGCGCTCATCCTGCTCGCCCCGCTCACCGCGTCGGCCGGCGGTCCGACCAGCGTGCTACTGGTCTCACCGGGCCGGCAGGCGACCGCGTCGCTGTACACCACCGACGAGGCCTACGGCCGCCTGCTCAGCCTTCTCGGCGAGGACCCGGTCGCGGACCAGGGTGCGCCGAACCTCACGGGCGGTCCGGGAAGCGACGCCATCAACGTCACCTGGCTCGTCCACGACGTGCAGATCTGGCGAGTGGACCGGATCTTCACCGACGCCGCCGGGGGGCCGTGGATTCAGACGATCATGGCGCAGGACGGTAACCCGGAACTCGACGCCACCGGCATCGTGCACCGCGCCGTGGCCGGCAAGGAGTTGATCGCACTGCTCAGCGCCATGCGGCTGCTCGGCTCCTCGCCCGTGCCGGCGTTCCAGGGCCCGAAGGCGGACGTAGCGGCGGCGGCCGGAGCATCTCCGGCGGGCTCGGTCACCCAGGCCGAGCCGAAGGCGGCCGAGCCGAAGCCGGCCGAGCTGAACTGGCTCTGGCTGATCGTCGGCGCCGCGGCCGGCGCGACCCTGGTGATCGGGTTCCGCCCGGTGGTCAGGCGACTGCGCGCCAACTAGCCTCCGGAGCATGACGACGGTACTCACCGGTAACGACGTGGACTACGACGTTGTGGTGGTCGGCTCGGGATTCGGCGGGAGCGTGGCCGCGTTGCGGCTGACCGAGAAGGGCTACCGGGTGGCCGTGGTCGAGGCCGGGCGCCGGTTCGCCGACGACGAGTTCGCCAGGACCTCCTGGAACCTGCGGGACTACCTGTGGGCCCCGGCGCTCGGCCTGTTCGGCATCCAGCGCATCCACCTGCTCAAGGACGTCATGGTGCTGGCCGGCGCCGGGGTCGGCGGCGGTTCGCTGAACTACGCCAACACGCTCTACCGTCCGCTCGAGCCGTTCTACGCCGACCGGCAGTGGGCCCACATCACCGACTGGGCGGCCGAGCTCGCGCCGCACTACGACCAGGCCAGCCGGATGCTCGGCGTGGTGACCAACCCGTTGCACACCCCGCACGACGACGTGCTCCGCAAGGTGGCCGCCGACCTGGGCGTGCTGGACAGCTACCACCCGACGCCGGTCGGCGTGTTCTTCGGTGAGCCGGGCGCCACCGTGGCCGACCCGTACTTCGGCGGCGCCGGGCCGGCCAGGACCGGGTGCACCGCGTGCGGCTCGTGCATGACCGGATGCCGGGTGGGCGCGAAGAACACCCTGGTGAAGAACTACCTGTACCTGGCCGAGCGGGGCGGTGCCCGAGTCATCCCGATGACCACGGTGACCGGGCTGCACCCCCGCCCGGACGGTTCGTTCGCGGTCCGGCTGCGCAAGACCGGCGCCAGGTCACGGCGGTTCCGGCACACCATCACGGCCGGCCAGGTGGTGCTCGCCGCCGGCACCTGGGGCACCCAGAACCTGTTGCACCGGATGCGGGACACGGGCGTGCTGCCCGAGTTGTCCGGCCGGCTCGGCGAGCTGACCAGGACCAACTCCGAGGCGATCCTCGGCGCGGCCCGGCCGAGCGTGGACCCGGAGCGAGACTTCAGCCGGGGCATCGCGATCACCTCGTCCATTCACCCGGATCCGACCACGCACATCGAGCCGGTGCGCTACGGCCGGGGCAGCAACGCCATGGGCCTGTTGCAGACCATCGCGACGGACGGCGCCGCATCGATGCCGCGCTGGCGCCAGGCGCTCCGGTTCGTGGCCCGTCACCCGGTGCGTACCGCGCGGCTGCTTCAGGTCTACCGGTGGAGCGAGCGGACGGTGATCCTGCTGGTGATGCAGACGCTGGACAACTCGATCACCACGTACACCAGGCGCGGGCTGTTCGGCCGCAGGCGGTACACCTCCAAGCAGGGCCACGGCCAGCCCAACCCGAGCTTCATCCCGGTCGCTCACCAGGCCACCGAGCTTGCCGCCGGGCACATCGGCGGGATGGCCGGCGGCACCTGGGGCGAACTGTTCGACATCCCGCTCACCGCGCACTTCATCGGCGGCTGCCCGATCGGCCTGGACGCCGAGCACGGTGTGATCGATCCCTACCACCGGGTGCACAACTACCCCGGGCTGTCCGTCGTGGACGGTGCGGCGATTACCGCGAACCTCGGTGTGAACCCGTCGCTGACCATCGCCGCGCAGGCCGAGCGGGCGTTGTCCTGCTGGCCCAACAAGGGTGCGCCGGACCCGCGCCCGGCCCAGGACGGCACCTACCGGCGGATCGAGCCGGTGCTTCCGGCACACCCCGCGGTGCCCGTCGGTGCGCCGGCGGCCCTGCCTTGCCGGGAGAGTTCCGAACGCCCGGGGTAGACGTAGTTCACTACGTGAGCTGAGTCACCTTTGCCGGCCTACAGCCGGTTCAGTGCTCCCAGATGGGACGCACCTCGATCTGGCCAACCTTGGCCCACGGGTGCAACGCGGCCAACTGGACCGCCTCGTCCAGGCCGGCCGCGTCGATCAGGCTGAACCCGCCGATGTGGTCCTTGGTCTCGGTGAACGGCCCTTCGGCGGACAACACCTCGTCCTCGCGGACTCGCACGGTCCTGGCGTCGGTCGTCGGTCGCAGGCCGGCGCTGAGCAGATGCCTGCCGTGGCGCGCCACGGCCTCGGGCCACTCGCCGCTGCCAACCCGCGCCACATCCTGGAGGTCATTTCGATACTCCAGGTCGCTGCAGAGCATCAACAGGTACTTCACGAGTCGTCCTCCCCGGTGACATGGTGGGTCGCATGTTGGCTGACTCCGGGGGTGACAAGGTGGATGGAACCGTCAGACCCTTCGCGTCCACTTCCGACACTACGGCCACAGTGGAGTGCTTTCGTCGAACTGGCCGCCGGGTGTACCCGCTGACCGTCGATGGCGACCCGAATGTGGCCGCTATCGAGGGCATTGACCACCCGGTGTGTTTCGAAGCACGCGCCACCCCGGTAGCGGCTCGTCGCTGGTTGGACACGTTGCGCGAGCGGACCGACAAGCCCGGTGCGCACCGGCCGCCGCTGCCCGGGGTGCTGTGCCCGGACCTGCCGGCTGGCCTGGCCGAGGCACGCTCGCGGGCTGTGGGTGGTGATCCGGTCGAACCCGTGCCAACCTCGAAAGCGTGACGATCAGCCGGCGGGCGGTGCTGCGGGCGGCAGGGGTTGGTGCGATGGCAGGGTGCAGCGCCGCGTGCACCGGCGAGCCGTCGCCGGGAGCCGGTTCGGCGGCCCCAGGGTCCGGCCGGCGCTCCAGCCAGCCGACGAGCCGTCCGCCGGCCGTGCCGCCCGACTGGAACGCGTTGCGCGCCAAGCTTTCCGGCGGTCTGGTGCGGCCGGGTGAGCCCGGCTACGACATCGCGCGCCGCTCGTTCAACACGCTGTTCGACAACCGGACGCCGGCCGCGGTGGCCATCTGCACGCGGCCGGAGGACGTGCGGGCCTGCGTCGAGGTGGCCAACGGCTCCCGCATTCCGATCGCCGCCCGCAGCGGCGGGCACAGCTATGCCGGCTACTGCACCCCGAACGGCGGTCTCGTGGCCGACCTCAGCCGGATGTCCGGTGTCGAGGTGGCCGGGGACGGCACCGCGCGGATCGCCGCCGGCACCCGGTTGATCGACGTGTACGCCGGGCTGGCCGCGGCCGGGCGGTGCCTGCCGGCCGGGTCCTGCCCCACCGTCGGCATCGCCGGCCTCACGCTCGGCGGCGGGATCGGCGTGCTCAACCGGAAGTTCGGCCTGACCGTCGACCACCTGGTGTCCGCGGCGGTGGTGACCGCGGACGGAGCGCTGCGCACGGTGTCGGCCGAGGCCGAGCCGGACCTGTTCTGGGCGCTGCGCGGCGGTGGTGGCGGCAACTTCGGGATCGTCACCTCGTTCACCTTCGCCACCGTGCCGGCGCCGGATCTCACCGTGTTCTCGATGCGTTTCCCGGCCGGCTCGGTGCCGAACGTGCTCGGCGCCTGGCAGCAGTGGATCGCCGGGGCGCCGGACGAGCTGTGGACCAACTGCGTGGTGTCCGCCGGGCGACCGCCGACCTGCCGGGTCGGTGGCTGCTTCGTCGGACCGGCCGGCGCGCTCAACCCGCTGCTGGACGCGTTGCTGGCCAAGACCTCCGCGCGCCCGGCCGAACGCTCCGTGCAGGGCAAGAGCTTCCTGGACGCCATGCGGTACTTCGCGGCGTGCTCGCAGCGCACCGTCGCGCGGTGCCACCCGGACAGCGCGGGCGGCGACCTCGGCCGGGACGGTTTCGTGGCCAGTTCGCATATGCTGCCCGGGCCGGTGGATCCGGCCCGGCTGGTGTCCCTGGTGGACGGCCGCTCGGGCGTCGACATCCTGCTCGACTCGTTCGGCGGCGCGATCGGCCGGGTCGCGCCGGAGGCCACCGCGTTCGCGCATCGCACTGCGCTGGCCAGCGCGCAGATCTACGCGGTCACCAGTGCGGCCGGTGCCGAGCGCGCCGCACGAACCGTGGCCGAGGTCCGCGACGGCCTCGGCGCGCTCACCGGCAAGGCCGCCTATGTGAACTACATCGACCCGGCGATGCCGGACTGGCCGGCCGCCTTCTACGGGCCGAATCTGGCGCGCCTGCGGGAGGTCGCGGGGCGTTACGACCCGGACGCGGTGTTCACCTTCGCCCAGTCCCTGCACCAGACCTCTTAGTTAGTTTGGAACCCGAACTAAGTAGCATATTCCACATTCATACTTATCGTGTCCGATCATATGTGCACGGTATTCACAGGTTCATTGGGACTTTTGGCAGTGGACAGCCGTCGTTGTCATACCTACCGTGTGCGCCACACAAAGCGCCGCACTCCTTGCTGCCATGCCGCCGATCGTGGACAGCGCCGACCTGTACATCGCGATGAAGAAGGGCTTCTCGCCGATGAGGGCCTGCGCGTCGACGTGCGGACGCTGGCGAGTGGCGCCGCGGTGCCCGGACTCGCCGACGGCGAACTGCAATTTGCCATGGGCAATTACGTGTCGTTCTTCGCCGCGCAGGCGGCAGGAACGCTGGATCTCAAGCTGGCCATTCGCAGGGCCCGAATGCCATGGAGGACTCCCGGAGCGATGCCCCAGTCCCAGAGGGAGTCCTTCATGGCACGGCCGAAACCCGACGATCGGCCCCGGTTGCCTCGAACGTCGCGAGTCCCGCACTCGGGCCCGCGAGTTCTGCGCTCCAGCCCGCGAGTTCTGCGTTCGGGCGACGACTTGACGCGGGCTAGCGGCCCATTGTGCCGGTCACCGGTCCAGCTGACCGGCCTTCACCGTGGCCAGCAGCGCGGCCACGGCAACGTTCAGGGTCGGGCCACCGGGGCACTTGCTGTCGCGCACGGCGGTGAGCGTGTGTGCCAACTCGACACACGAAGCACCCGTGTCCGACCTGCTCGACTTTTGCCACCGTGGGTCACACATGCTCATGTCCCCTCCATCAGTTCAGTAATGATCGTACTGCTTTCACCTCGTGAAAGGGCCACGTGGTCCAGGCGTACGAGCAGTGACTCGAAGTTGGCCACGTCCCGGTCATGGACGTAGAACGCGCCAGCATCGCCGGCCAGCTCGACGTGGACCACGGGCGCCGTGTTGTGGAAGCGCATCAGCAGGAACGGGTGCATGACGAACACGGCCGTCTGATGGGCCGGGATGACCCGTACCGCGATGCCCCTGCGCTGCGCGGCCAACAGGTGTTCCAGCTGACCGCGCACAGCGTCGGGGCCGCCCCACGGTGTCCGAAGGGCTGTCTCTGAGACATACGCGGTGTAGTCGACCTTGGTAACGATCTGTTGCCGGCGCAGCCGGGCCATCCACCGGGTTTCGACGTCCTCTGCAAGAGCACCATCGGCGGTCAGGACGGCGACGGCCGTTTCGTAGGTGTGGAGCAGCCCGGGGACGGCGGTGACGGCGACACTCACCAGTTCGTAGGCATCGGCCTCATACGAGGCGAGCGCGCCTACCTCCTGGGGCACTCCGGGAATCGGACGGTCCCACCATCCCGAGGAGGACCCCACCTGTATCTCGTTGAGTGCTTGCTCACGCTCATCCCCGGGAAGTTGCCAGGCGGTCAGCAGGGTGGCGACCTCCTCAATGGTTACGTGGCGCAGCCCCCGTTCCGTCCGGCTGAGCTTCGCGGGTGGCCATTGCGCTATCTCCGCCGCGCGTTCGAGCGACAGGCCGACACGTTCGGTACGAATCGCACGTACGCGGGCACCAATGATGCGATCACGGGCCTGAGGCTCCTTCTTCACTGCCGCTCCTATCACCAGGTGCAAGACGAACCGACCGATCGATAGGGAGCGTAACGTGCGATAGGCGCAGGCCAGACGGTTCCCCTGACCACTCAGGAGCGCGATCGAGGCCAACGGAAAACAGGGAAGGACAACCACCATCATGGGTGAACTAACCTGGCTGAGAAGCCCATGGGACAGAAATGTTCACGCGTTCCGGATGTTGGGTGAAATCGCGTCCGGAGCCATTTGCGAACACTCCGCGCTGACCAGTCGGCTGACCGAACCCTTCGATGATGACCGGTACTGCCACGCCTGCCGTTTGCTGCACGGAATCGAGCTCTCCGAGCAACACGGGGACCGCGACAGGTACGCGATCTAATGGCGCTGTGCGTGCCGCGCAAGGTGACATTCCGCTGTACGTGCCGCGCAAGGTGACATTCCGCTGTACGAAGTCGCGCTCCGACCACAATGGACTCGGCCGGCGGCCCCGCTGGCCGATCTGGCGGCGCGTCGGGTTACAGGTCCAGGCCGGTGAGCACCATGACCCGCTCCTCGGTGAGGTCGGTCATGGTGGACAGGACGCCCTCGCGGCCGGTGCCCGAGGCCTTGACGCCGCCGTAGGGCATCTGGTCCGCGCGGAACGACGGAACGTCGCCGACGATCAGGCCGCCGACGTCCAACTGCGCAGCGGCCCGGAAGGCGATCCCGACGTCGCGCGTGAACAGGCCCGCCTGCAGGCCGTACGCGGAGTCGTTGACCGCGGCCAGCGCGGCGTCCACTCCGTCCACCACGGACACCGCGAGCACCGGACCGAACACCTCCTCGGCCCAGACCCGGGCGTCCGGCGCGACGTCGGCCAGCACGGTCGGCTCGACCGTGGTGCCGACCCGCTTGCCGCCGGTGAGCACCCGGGCGCCCCGGCCGACCGCCTCGGTGATCCACTCCTCGACGCGCTCCGCGGCAACCTCGTCGACCATCGGGCCGACATCCACGTCCGGGTCGTGCGGATCCCCGGTGCGCAGCGCGGCCACCGCGGACACCAGCAGCGGAACGAAGGTGTCGGCCACCGCGGCGTCGACGATCACCCGCTGCACCGCGATGCAGGACTGCCCGGCCTGGTAGTTGCCGAAGGTCGCGATCCGGGCAGCGGCGAAGTCCAGGTCCGGCCAGTCCGCGCAGACCACGGCGGCCGCGTTGCCACCGAGCTCGAGCACCATGTGCTTGCGCGGCGCGGCGTCCACAATGGACCATCCGACCGGCCCGGAACCGGTGAACGACACCACCGGCAGTCGCGGATCCCGCACCAGCGCCTGGGTTTCCTCGTTCCCGACGGGCAGCACGGAGAACGCCCCGGCTGGCAGGCCGGTCTCGGCCAGCAGTTCGCCGAGCAGCAGTGCGGACAGCGGGGTGCGCGGCGCCGGCTTGAGCACGATCGGCGCGCCCACCGCCAGTGCCGGCGCGACCTTGTGTGCCACCAGGTTCAGCGGGAAGTTGAACGGGCTGATGCCGAGCACCGGCCCGCGCGGTACCCGTCGGACCACCGCCAGGCGCCCCTCGGCGGCGGGGTCGGTGTCCAGCCGTTGCAGCGTGCCGGTGAACCGGCGAGCCTCCTCGGCGGCGAACCGGAACGTGGACACCGCCCGGCGCACCTCGAGCGTCGCCCACTTGAGCGGCTTGCCGTTCTCCGCGGTGATCTGCTCGGCCACCTCGTCGGACCGCTCGGCCAGCGTCCGGGACACCTGGTCGAGCGCCGTGGCGCGCAGATGCGCCGGCGAGCCGCGGAAGGTGCGCGCCACCGCGTCCGCGGCGCTCACCGCGCGCTCCACCTGCTCGGGGTCCGGCACGCTGACGGTGGCGACCTCGGTGTCGTCGTAGGGATGGCGCACGCTCATGGTCCGCGAGCCGCGCACGGGTTGGCCGGCGACCCAGCTCGGCCGGGCAGTTGGCGAAGTGGCGTCCATGAACCCACCGTAGGCCCATGACATGCTGATGTGGTGACCGATCACCCCGTCCTGGTCGTGGACTTCGGTGCCCAGTACGCCCAGCTGATCGCCCGCCGGGTGCGCGAGGCGCAGGTGTACTCCGAGGTCGTTCCGCACACCGCGAGCACCGCCGAGCTGCTGGCCAGGAAGCCGGCCGCGATCGTGCTCTCCGGCGGCCCGTCCAGCGTCTACGCGGGCGACGCGCCCGGCGTCGACCCCGCGCTGCTCGACGCGGGCGTGCCGGTGTTCGGCATCTGCTATGGCTTTCAGGGGATCGCGCAGGCTCTCGGCGGCACCGTTGAGCACACCGGCACCCGGGAGTTCGGCCGTACCGAGTTGGCGGTCGGCGCCGCGGGCGTGCTGCACGAGGACCTGCCGGCGCGGCATCCGGTCTGGATGAGCCACGGCGACTGCGTGACCGCGCCGCCACCCGGGTTCACCGTGACGGCGAGCAGCGCGGGAGCGCCGGTCGCCGGCTTCGAGGACGTCGCCCGGCGCATCGCCGGCGTGCAGTACCACCCCGAGGTGGCGCATTCCCCGCACGGCCAGGAGGTGCTCCGCCGTTTCCTGCACGACATCGCGGGCATCCGTCCGCAGTGGACCACGTCGTCCATTGTGGACGAACAGGTGCAGCGGATCCGGGACCAGGTCGGCGGCGGGCGGGCGATCTGCGGGCTGTCCGGCGGGGTGGACTCGGCGGTCGCGGCGGCGCTCGTGCAGCGGGCCGTCGGGGACCGGTTGACCTGCGTGTTCGTCGACCACGGCCTGCTGCGGGCCGGTGAGCGGGCCCAGGTGGAGCGCGACTTCGTCTCGGCCACCGGGGTCAACCTGGTCACCGTGGACGCCGCCGGCCGGTTTCTGGACGCGCTGCGCGGCGTGACCGACCCCGAGGACAAGCGCAAGATCATCGGCCGGGAGTTCATCCGGGTCTTCGAACAGGCCGAGCTGGATCTGCAGAACGAGGCCGGCACGCAGGGCGAGCGGTTCGACTTCCTGGTCCAGGGCACGCTCTACCCGGACGTGGTCGAGTCCGGCGGCGGGGCGAACGCGGCGAGCATCAAGAGCCACCACAACGTCGGCGGTCTGCCAGAGGATCTCAAGTTCGAGCTGGTCGAGCCGTTGCGATCGCTGTTCAAGGACGAGGTGCGCCGGGTCGGCCTCGAGCTCGGTCTGCCCGAGACGATCGTGCACCGGCAGCCGTTCCCCGGGCCGGGCCTCGCCATCCGGATCATCGGTGCGGTGAGCGCCGAGCGGCTCGCCGTGCTCCGCGCCGCCGATGCGATCGCCCGCGAGGAGCTCTCCGCGGCCCGGCTCGACCGCCACATCTGGCAGTGTCCGGTGGTGCTGCTCGCCGACGTGCGCAGCGTTGGCGTTCAGGGCGACTTCCGCACCTACGGTCACCCGGTGGTGCTCCGCCCGGTGTCCAGCGAGGACGCCATGACCGCGGACTGGACCCGGTTGCCCTACGAGGTGCTGGAACAGATTTCGACCCGGATCACCAACGAGGTGCCGGAGGTGAACCGGGTCGTGCTCGACGTGACCAGCAAGCCGCCGGGCACCATCGAGTGGGAGTAGCGCCTAACGCTTACGTCCGCGCACGGACGCGACCAGCATGAACACCCCGACCAGGAGCGCGCCGCCGGCCAGCAGCCAGCGCGGGTCCAACGACGGAACCCAGATCGCGCCGTCGGTGAGCACGTAGCTGGACACCAGCAGGGTGGCGATCCCGGCGAGCAGGGTCAACAGGTCCGGCCCGCGACGCCGCACGTCGCGCCCGGTCTCGCGATCGATGTTGCGCTCAGCCACGGCGATGCACCTCCACATGTCCGAGCCCGGCCCGCGCGGTCAGGTTGATCCGCAGACCCCCGACGCCGTCGGAACCGTTGTCGGTGACCTTGATCCGGTTGTCGGCGCCGTCCTGGGTCCGGCCGAGGCATTCCAGGTCGCCGACGCCGGCCCGGCAGGTCAGGTCGACGTCCGCGGTTTGCGGCACCCAGACCGTGATGTCGCCGGTATCCACCCGGACCGTCGTGGTCACGTCGCCCTCCGTCTCAGCCAGCTTGCTCAGGTCCAGCTCGATGTGCCCGGAGCTGCGCTGGTACATGGGCTGGACC
>JBJMIG010000059.1:0-69632 GCA_045806965.1 Labedaea sp.
ACCCGAGCGCAAGCGTTCTTCACCCACTGCGGGATCACCGTCCGCCGGGTCTTGACCGACAACGGCTCCTGCTACCGATCCCGCATCTGGCGCGACACGCTGCGCGACGCGCAGATCACCCACAAACGCACCCGCCCCTACCGGCCCCAGACCAACGGCAAAGTCGAACGGTTCAACCGCACCCTGCTCGACGAATGGGCCTACGCCCGCCCCTACCGATCCGAGACCGAGCGACGCCAAGCACTGCCACAGTGGCTCCACACCTACAATCACCACCGCGGCCACACCGCACTCAACGGCAAACCACCCGCCAGCCGCGTCCCCAACCTCTCAGGTCAGTACACCTAGACCAGGTGCCCGGATCAAGCGCCCGGTTCAGGTGCCCGGACGACGGGCCGGCAAACAGGTGACGGACGATCCGGGGATACGTAGCCGGTCCGTGGGAGTTACGTAGCGTCCACGGATGTGGGCATCAGGGGGCCGGAGACAGGATTCTGTCGTGCTCGATCACCGAGTCAAGCTCAGCAACCGGCCACCGGCTCCCCGGCCGGGTCTTGCTGAACTGACCGTGGTGGTGGCCGACGACCACCCCGGGGTCGTCGGCCACCTTCGCGGCCTGCTCTCCGCGGTCGCGGGAATCACGGTGCTGGCCGAGGCCGGGGGCGGACGAGAGGCGATCGAGGCGGCCCGGCGGCACAAGCCCGACGTGCTGGTGCTCGACCTGCGGATGAGCGGGGTCAGCGGGGTCGAGACGATCCGCGAGGTGTTGCGGTCCGCGCCGGACCTGGCGGTCCTGGTGTTCACCGCGTGTGACGACGACGAGTCGGTGCTCACCGCCATGCGGGCCGGTGTCCGGGGCTACATCCTCAAGTGCGCCGCCGACGACGACATCGTCCGGGCGGTGCGCGGGGTCGCGGCCGGCGAGGCGATCTTCGGCCAGGACATCGCCGCCAGGGTGATCGACCTGCTGGCCAATCCGAGGCCGGCGCAGCCCATGCCGAACCTCACCACCCGCGAGCGGACGCTGCTCGACCTGCTCGCCGCCGGGCACGGCAACGCCGCGATCGCCGTCCGGCTCCAGCTTGCCCCCAAGACGGTGAGCAACCTGGTCTCCGCGCTGATCGCCAAGCTCGGCGTGACCGATCGCAATGCGGCGATTCGCCGGGTGCGCACGGTCGGCGACTGCCGCTGACGCTCAGCTCCCGTCCCGCAGGTCGGTCAGCCGCTCCGGCAGGTAGCGGATCTCGTCGAACCGCGCCGTGCAACCCGTGCCGAGCGGCGACTGCGCCTCGAAGCCGACCGACGGTTCGGCCGCTGAGTCCACGGGGGATACGGCGAAGTACCGGACGAACTCCCAGTGCCGGCCGTCGCGCGCGGCGTGGAACGCGAGCGCCCGGCCCAGCCGAGAGATCCGCAGCCACAGCGTGTCGCCGTCGACGCCGAAGCCGTTGGCGTCGTCGGACACGTCGCGGTTGACCACCGAGACCACCATCGGCCGGCCCTGCGGGGAACGCTCGAAGCACAGCTTGGCCCAGTGCCGCTCGTCCCACCAGGCGAGCAGCACCCCCGCGTCGTAGGTCTGTGCGAAGTCGACCCTCACCCGGGCGGAGAGCTGGAAGTCGCCGTCGGGCAGGCGGTGCAGCACCCGAGGCGCGTTGCGCACCGGGTCGCCGCCGGCCGGGTCGGTGAACAGGTCGGTGCCGGCCGGCGCCGCCAGGGTCAGCTCCTCCGGCAGGCGCACCGGCATCAGCCCCACACCTCGGCGGCGGTCTCCACGATCAGCGCGAGCTTGGCCACCTGCTCGTCGTAGGTCAGCGCGTTACCTTCGACCGTTGAGGAGAAGCCGCACTGCGGGGACAGGCAGAGCTGTTCGATCGGCACGTACTTCGCGGCCTCCTCGATCCGGCGCTTGAGCAGGTCCTTGGTCTCCAACTCGCCGCGCTTGGTGGTGACCAGACCGAGCACCACCGTCTTGCCCGGCGGCACGAAGCGCAGCGGGGCGAAGCCGCCGGAGCGCGGGTCGTCGTACTCCAGGAAGAAACCGTCCACGGCCAGCTCACCGAACAGCGCCTCGGCGACGAAGTCGTAGCCGCCCTCGGCCACCCAGGAGGACTGGAAGTTGCCCCGGCACATGTGCGTGGTCACCGTCAGCCCGTCCGGCTTGTCCGCCAGTGCCGCGTTGATCTGCTTGATGTAGCGCAGATGCTGGTGCTCGGCGTCGTCGCCCCTTGCGGTCAGCTCGGCCCGCTGCGCCGGGTCGTTGAGGTAGGCCAGGCTGGTGTCGTCCAGTTGCAGGTACTCGCAACCGAGCGCGGCCACCCCGGCCACCTGCCCGGCGTACGCCGCCGACAGGTCCGCCCAGAACTGCTCCTGGTCCGGGTAGACGGCCGGATCGATGGCCGCCATGCCACCCCGGTAGTGCACCATGCTCGGCGACGGAATGGTCAGCTTCGCCGTGACACCGGGGCCGGCCGCGGCCTTCAGGAACGCGAAGTGGTCGCCGAAGATCGTCTCCGGCAACCGGATCGGACCGTCCACGTGCAGCGCGGCGGTGGTGAACTCGAGGTCGCCAGCCGCGTTGCGGAAGTGCACCTTGATCGAGTCGTCGCCCGGGTTGATCCCGCCGAGCCGGTAGATGAAGTCCATGTGCCAGGCGGCCCGGCGAAACTCCCCGTCGGTGGCGGAGCGCAGGCCGACCTCGCGCTGCATGGCGACCACGTCGGAGATCGCCTCGTCCTCGACTTTCTTCAGCGCTTCCGCGGTGATCCGTCCGGCCGCCCGGTCCGCCCGCGCGGCGTGCAGCGCGGCCGGTCGCAGCAGGCTGCCGACGTGGTCGGCACGGAACGGCGGGTTCTCTCGCATGGGGTCACGCTCCCTTGGGCAGTGGCAGTCCGACGTAGTTCTCGGCGAACGAGGTGGCCGCGGCGGTGGACGAGACCAGGTAGCGCAGCTGGGCGAGCTGCACCCGGCGGGCGAACGGGTCGCCGTCCGGCGGCCGGTGCAGCATCGAGGTCATCCACCAGGAGAAGTGCTGTACTCGCCAGACCCGGCGCAGGCACGTGTCGGAGTAGCCGTCCAGCCCGTCGGTGCGGCCGGTGCGGTACCACTCGTCGATCGCGCGGGCCAGCACCCAGACGTCGGCCACGGCGAGGTTGAGTCCCTTGGCGCCGGTGGCCGGGACGATGTGCGCCGAGTCGCCGGCCAGGAACAGCTTGTCGTGGCGCATCGGCTCGACCACGTGGCTACGCAGCGCGGTGATGCCCTTGTCCAGGATGGGACCGTCGGCCAGTTCGAAGCCGTCGTCGCGGGCCAGCCGGGCGCGCAGCTCCGCCCAGATCCGCTCATCCGGCCAGGCCTCCAGCCGCTCGTCCGGCGCGACCTGTAGGTACAGCCGGGTGATCCGGGGAGTGCGCATGCTGTGCAGCGCGAAGCCGCGGTCGTGGCAGCTGTAGATCAGCTCCTCGGCCGATGGCGGCGCCTCGGCCAGGATCCCGAGCCAGGAGAACGGGTACTCGTGGTCGTACGCGGTGACCGCGCCGGCCGCGACGGTGGTCCGGCCGACCCCGTGGAACCCGTCGCAGCCGGCCACCAGGTCGGCGGCCAGCTCCTCGGTCTGTCCGTCGTGCTGGAACCTGACGGTCGCGGTGGCCGGGTCGATGGCGCTCGCCGATGCCTCGAACAGCACCGGCCCGCCGGCGGCCAGGCGGGCCGCGACCAGGTCCTTGACCAGTTCGTGCTGCGCGTAGATGGTCAGCTCGCGGCCGGTGAGGTCGGTCAGCGCGATCCGGTGCCCGACCCCGTCGAAGAGGAGTTCCAGGCCACTGTGGACCAACCGTTCGCGGCGCAACCGGTCGGCCAGGCCGACCTCGTCGAGCAGGTCGACCGTGCCCTGCTCGAGGACGCCGGCCCGGATGCGCCGCTCGATGTGGTCGCGGGACTGCCGTTCGAGCACCACCGAGTCGATCCCGCGCAGGTGCAACAGGTGGGCGAGCAGCAGCCCGGCCGGACCGGCCCCGACGATCGCCACCTGGGTGCGCATCAGGTCCGCTCCAACTTGGCCTTCTGGATCTGGGCGTAGATCTGACCGCGCAGCTCGGTGAACCGCGGGTCGCCGCGGGTGGTCAGCTGGTCGCGCTCGTCCGGCAGGTTGATCTCCAGGTCGTCGGCGATCCTGGTGGGCGCGTGGGAGAGCACGATCACCCGCTGTCCCAGGTAGACGGACTCGTCGATGTCGTGGGTGACGAACAGGATGGTCATCTCGAAGCGCCGCCACACCTGGCGGACCAGATCCTCGAGGTCCGCCCTGGTCTGCGCGTCCACCGCGGCGAACGGCTCGTCCATCAGCAGGACCCTTGGTTGGTAGGCGATGGCCCTGGCGATCGCCACCCGCTGCTGCATGCCGCCGGAGAGCTGCCACGGGTAGGCGGTGCGCGCGTCGGCCAGCCCGACCGCGGCCAGCGCCTCGGACACCTGCCGGCTACGTTGCGGCCCTGGCACCCCGGCCGCGCGCAACGGCAGCTCGACGTTCTGCGCCACCCGCAGCCACGGGAACAGGCTCCGGCCGTACTCCTGGAACACCACGGCGAGGTCCTTCGGCGGCCCCGCAACGGGTACGTCGTCGACCAGCACCGTGCCGGAGGTCGGCGGCAGCAGCCCGGCGATGCAGCGCAACAGCGTCGTCTTGCCGCAGCCGGACGGGCCGACGACGCAGGCGAACCGGCCGGGCGCCACGTCGAAGGTCAGGTCGCCGACCGCCTCGACGCGCCTGCCGTGGCCGTCGTAGACCTTGTGCAACCCACGAACCGAGAGCATCTACCGCTGCCTCTCCTGCCTGCGCACCCCGTGGTACCAGCCGAGTACCCGATGCTCCACCATCCGGAACAGCAGCGAGAGCAGCACGCCGAGCAGGCCGAGCAGCAGCACCCCGCTCCACATCTCGGGAATCTCGAAGCCGCGCTGGAACTGCACGACGGTGAAGCCGAGTCCGCTGCTCGCGGCGAACATCTCGCTGATCACCATGAGGATGATCCCGATGGACAGCGCCTGCCGCGCCCCGGTCATGATCTGCGGGCTCGCCGAACGCAGGATCAGGTGCCACAACCGAAACCGGCCGCCGATCCGGTAGCTGCGGCAGGTGTCGGCCAGCACCGCGTCGATCGCCCGCACCCCTTCGACCGTGTTCAGCAGCACCGGCCAGACACAGCCGGAGACGATCACCAGAATCTTCATGCTGTCCCCGATGCCGGCGAACAGCATCAGTATGGGTACCAGGACCGGCGGCGGAATGGCCCGGAGGAACTCCAACACCGGTTCGATCACCGCGCGCAGCACCTGACGCCGCCCGATCGCGACGCCCAGGCCGATCCCGACGGCCACCGCGATCAGGTAGCCGAGCAGCAACCGGACCACGCTCGGCAGCACATCGGTGCCGAGCCGGGGGCCGAACCAGGTGTCGCCGAACGCGGTCAGGATGTTGCGCAGCGACGGCAGGTAGAAGTTCGTGCTGCCATCGCTGGCGAACCACCAGACCAGCAGCAGCACCGCCGGCAGGCCGAGCACCAGCGCGCCTCGGTAGGCGACCCGCACCGCGACGGCCGTTCCCGGTGCCCGACCGGCCGGTTCGTTCGCGGCCGTCATCAGACCGGCACCTCCTGGCGCACCGACGGATGCCAGGCCATGATCTGCCGCTCGGTGGTCCTGGTCGCCAGGTTCGCCAGCACTCCGATCAAGCCGGTCACCAACACCAGCGCGTACATCGCCGGCACCGCGCCGCTGGACTGCGCCACCGCGATCTCCTTGCCAAGCCCGGGCGAGCCGATCACCAGCTCACCCGTGATGGTCAGGATCAGCGCGACCGAGGCGGCCAGCCGGAAACCGGTGAGCGCGTAGGGCAACGCGGTCGGCCAGATCAGGTAGCGCACCGTCGGCCAGCGGCCGAGCCGGTAGGCCGCCGCGGTGTCCCTGGCCACCGGGTCCACGTCGGCGACCCCGTGCAACACCTGCACAAGCACCTGCCAGAACGACGCGTACACCACGAGCAGCAACGTTGACCGGATGGTCGAGCCGTAGAGCAACACGGCCAACGGGATCAACGCCACCGACGGGATCGGCCGGAGGAACTCGACGGTCGACGCGGTGAGCGAGCGCAGCACCGGCACCGAGCCGATCAGCACGCCGAGCACGAGCCCGGCGCCGGCCGCGATCACCAGCCCCAGCGCCCAGGTGCGCAGCGTGTCGAGCAGCGCCGTCCAGAAGCGGCCGTCGCCAAGCTCCTTGGTGACGGCGACCAGAATCCGGTGCGTCGGTGGGGCGTCGTCCGTCGACACCAGGCCGAGGTAGGGCAGCACCTCCAGCAGCAGCCCGAAGCCGACCAGCCCGGTGAGGCCGTACAGCGCACGCGAGCCCGGCCTCACCGCACCTCCAGGCTCGCCGGGCCGGCTGGTCCGATCATCATGGCAAGAGGGCGTTGAGATCGGCGGGCTTGCTCAGCAGACCGTCCTTCACCGCGAGATCGGACAGCGTCTGCACGGACGCCTTGTTGATGTCCGCCGGCCACTTCGGCAGTGTCACCTTGGCGATCACGTCGGCGGTGATCTGGGTGTAGGTGCCGATGATCTGCCTGGCCTCGTCGGCGTGCGCGTCCGCGTAGGCCAGCGACTCCTTCATCGCCTCGGTGAACCGCTTGGCCAGGTCCGGGTTCTGGCCGAGCAGCTGGGTCGAGGTGAAGTAGGCGGCGACGGTCAGGTTGTCCGCGGCGTCCACGTAACTCGAGGCGATCTTGCGGCCGCCCTGGGCGAGCACCTGCTGCTGGAACGGCTCGACCACGAACACCGCGTCCACCTGCCCGGACTGCAACGCGGCCGGCTGCTGCGGGAAGCCGAGCTCGACGAACTTCACCGCGGCCGGGTCGCCGCCGTCCTTGCGCACCGAGGCGCGCACGGAGGTGTCCACGATGTTCTTCAGCGTGTTCGCCGCCACCGTCTTTCCGGCCAGGTCCTTCGGTGTCTTGATTGGACTGTCCGCCTTGACCATCAGCGCGGCGAAGTCGTTGCCGTCCTGGCCGGTCGAGTTGTTCCCGTTGCACACGACCTTGATCGGCACGTTGCGGGACTGGGCGAGCAGCAGCGAGACCATGTTGCTGAAGCCGAACTGGTACTGGCCGCTCACCACGGCCGGCACGATCGCCGCCCCGCCCTGCGCCAGTTCGAGCTTCAGGTTGATGTTGCGCTTGCTGAAGAAGCCCTTCTGGTTGCCAAGGTAGATCGGGGCCACATCGAGGATCGGGATCACCCCGACCGTCACGTTGTCCGGCTGGCCCGGGTTGGACGGGGCCCCCGCCCGGGTCGAACCGCAGGCGGAGGTGGCTAACAGGGTCGTCGCGAACAGGAGCGCAGCGAGGTTGCGTCGCATCGTCGGGACTCCATCCAATTGTTCGCACAGCGCACGGATGTTCAGCAAATGAACGTAGGACTCCAGGCTGGCACCGTCAACCTTGACGCACAAGAATGGTCTCCCTACAGTGCGATTGAAGAACTTTCGTTCGCATAGCGCACACGGAGGGGCGATGGCCGAGCTGGTCGAACTGGCCGACGGCATCGCGTCGCTGGTTCGCGACGGCGACACGGTGGCGCTGGAAGGGTTCACCCACCTGATCCCGATGCTGGCCGGCCAGGAGATCATCCGCGCCGGCCGGCGCGACCTCACCCTGGTCCGGATGACCCCGGACCTGATCTACGACCAGCTGATCGGAGCCGGTTGTGCGCGCAAGCTGGTGTTCTCCTGGGGCGGCAACCCCGGCGTCGGCTCGCTGCACCGGTTGCGTGACGCGGTACAGCACGACTGGCCGGCGCCGCTGGAGATCGAGGAGCACAGCCACGCCGGCATGGCCAACCGGTACGTGGCCGGCGCGTCCGGGCTGCCGTTCGCGGTCCTGCGCGGCTACGCCGGGACGGATCTGGTGGCGCACACCGACAACCTCGCGACCGTCACCTGCCCGTTCACCGGCGAGGTGTTGACCGCGGTGCCGGCGCTGCGCCCGGACGTCACGGTGATCCACGCGCAGCGTGCCGACCGGCAGGGCAACGTCCAGCTCTGGGGTCTCACGGGAGTGCAGAAGGAGGCGGTGCTCGCCGCGCACCGGTCGCTGGTCACCGTTGAGGAGGTGGTCGACGAGCTCGATCCGCGTCCGAACGCGACCGTGCTGCCGGGTTGGGTGGTGACCGCGGTGGCCGTGGTCCCCGGCGGTGCCCGGCCGTCCTACGCGCAGGACTACTACGACCGGGACAACGACGCCTACCGCGAGTGGGACGCGATCAGCCGCGACCGCGACACGTTCTCCGCGTGGTTGCGCGCAAGTGTGCTGGACTCCGCCCGGTCATGAGCGAGCGGGCCACTACGCACTCGGCGGAGGAGATGATGACGGTGACGGCCGCCAGGGCCCTCGCCGGGCACACGTCCTGCTTCGTCGGCATCGGACTGCCGAGCACGGCGGCGAACCTGGCCCGCCGGCTGCACGCGCCGGACCTGGTGCTGATCTACGAGTCCGGCGCGATCGGCGCCAAACCGACCCGGCTGCCACTGTCCATAGGGGACGGTGAGCTGGCGGAGACCGCCGACGCGGTGATCACCGTGCCCGAGGTGTTCAACTACTGGCTTCAGCCCGGCCGGATCGACGTCGGCTTTCTGTCCGCCGCGCAGCTCGACCGGTACGGCAACCTGAACACCACCACGATCGGTCCGGACTACCGGCGCCCGGACGTGCGGCTGCCCGGCGCGGGCGGTGCGCCGGAGATCGCCGCGTCCTGCCGGGAGGTGTTCCTGATGATCCGGCACAGCCGCAGGGCGTTCGTGGACAAGGTGGACTTCGTCACCTCGGTCGGTCACGGCAACGGACCTGGCAGCCGGGAGCGGCTCGGCCTCCGCGGCCGCGGACCGGTGCTGCTGGTCACCGACATCGGTGTGCTGGAACCCGATCCGGACAGCTGCGAGCTCACCCTGACCAAGCTGCACCCGGGCCGCACCCTCGCCGAGGCGCGCGCGGCGACCGGGTGGGACCTCGCCGTCGTCGACCCGTTGCCCCGGACCGAGCCGCCCACCCGCACTGAGTTGGAAGTGTTGCGGGCACTCGTGAAAGGAAGTTCGCCATGACCGACCTCGTGCTGCCCGGCTACCGGCGGCCGGGTGCGGACGTGCATCCGCTACTGCTCAGCCCGGACTACCGCTCGACGGTGCTGCGCGCGCCCGCGATGCCACCGCTGCCGCTGCCGCACACGCTGACCGAGATCACCGGCCCGGTGTTCGGCGAGGGGCGGGTGACCGCACGCGACGCCGATCTGACCAAGCAGGGCAACGGTGACCCGCTCGGCGAGCGGATCATCGTGCACGGACGGGTGCTCGACGGGGACGGCCGGCCGGTGCCGAACACGCTGCTCGAGGTGTGGCAGGCCAACTCGGCCGGGCGCTACACCCATCAGTCCGACCAGCACCCGGCGCCACTTGACCCGAACTTCCCCGGCGTCGGCCGGTGCCTGACCGACTCCGACGGCTGGTATCGGATCGTCACGATCAAGCCGGGCGCCTACCCGTGGCGCAACCACGACAACGCCTGGCGGGCGGCGCACATCCACTTCTCCCTGTTCGGCCGGGCGTTCGCTCAGCGGCTGGTCACCCAGATGTACTTCCCCGGCGACCCGCTGTTCTACCAGGACCCGATCTTCAACGCCGTGCCCGAGGTGGCCCGGCCGCGGCTGATCTCCCGGTTCGACCTGACCCGGACGGTTCCGGAATGGGCGCTCGGCTACCGCTTCGACATCGTGCTGCGCGGGCGCGAGTCCACCCCCATGGAGTCCTGATGAGCCTCGGGTTGACGCCGTCGCAGACGGTCGGGCCGTTCTTCTCGCATGCCCTGGTCTGGCCGGACGGCCCGTACGTGGTGCCGGAAGGTACGGCCGGTGCGTTCTGGCTCGGCGGTCTGGTGCTCGACGGCGCGGGCGCGCCGGTGCCGGACGCGATGGTGGAGAGCTGGCAAGCGGATCCGGAGGGGCGCTTCGCGCACCCGGACGACCCGCGCGGTGCGGGCCTGTCGTTTCGCGGCTTCGGGCGCTGTCCGACGGATGCGGCCGGCCGGTGGGCGATCCTGACCGTCAAGCCGGGTCGGGTGCCCGACCAGCGCGGGCAGCCGCAGGCGCCGCACCTCGACCTGTCGGTGTTCGCTCGCGGCCTGCTCGATCGGGTGGTGACCAGGGTGTACCTGCCGGACGAGACGGCCGCGAACGCGACCGATCCCGTCCTGTCCACAGTGGACCAGGCGCGCCGGGCGAGCCTGGTCGCCGTGCCGGACGGGGCCGGGCTGCGGTTCGACATCCGGTTGCAGGGCGCCGGGGAGACGGTCTTCTTCAACGTCTGAGAAGGGCTCGCCGATGACCGTCACGCTCGCCTGCACGATGGACGGACCGCGGGACGCGCCGGTGCTCGTGCTCGGCAACTCCCTCGGCACCACCACGGCGATGTGGGAGCCGCAGCTGCCGGCCCTGGCGCGGCGGTTCCGGGTGGTGCGCTACGACCACCGGGGACACGGCCGCTCGCCGGTGCCGGACGGACCGTACCGGCTCGAGTGGCTCGGCGCGGATCTGCTCGCCCTGCTCGATTCCTTGGGGCAGCGCCGGGTACACCTGGCCGGGCTGTCCCTCGGCGGCATGGTGACCATGTGGCTGGCCGCGCACGCCCCGGAGCGGGTGGACCGGATCGCGCTGCTGTGCACCTCGGCCCTGCTCGGTCCGCCGCAGATGTGGGAGCAGCGCGCGGAGACCGTGCGCACCCGGGGCGTCGAGGCGATCAGCGACGTCATGGTCGGCCGCTGGTTCACCCCGGAGTTCGCCGTGACCAAGCCGGATCTCGTTGACTGGGCGCGCAAGCAGCTCACCGCGACCCCGGCGGCCGGGTACGCGGGCTGCTGCGCGGCGATCCAGACCATGGACCTGATCGCCGACCTCGACAAGATCACCGCGCCGGCGCTGGTGATCGCCGGAGCGCGGGATCCGGCGACGCCGCCGGAACACGCCGAACGGATCGCGACCGGGATCGCGGGCGCCCGGCTGGAGATCGTGCCCGATGCCGCACACCTGGCCAACATCGAGCAGCCGGCGGCGGTAACCCGCCTGCTGCTCGAGCACTTCGGAGGTGAGCAATGACCGAGCTGGACCGGGTCGGCGAGAACGTGCGCCGGGCGGTGCTCGGCGACGAGCACGTGGACAACGCGATCGCCACCGCGACGCCGTTCACCGCGCCGTTCCACGAGTACGTCACGCGCAGCGCCTGGGCGCAGGTATGGTCTCGGTCCGAACTGGACAGACGAACCCGCAGCCTGCTCACCCTGGCCCTGCTCACCGCGCTGCGGGCCGAAACCGAGCTGGAGATGCACGTGCGGGTGGCGGTTCGGCTCGGGGTGAGCCCGGTGGAGATCAGGGAGACGCTGCTGCACACCGCGGTCTACGCCGGCGCGCCGGCGGCCAACGCGGCGTTCGCCGTCGCGGCGAGGGTGCTCGCCGAGCTCGGTGTGTCCACATGAAACCGCGCGGCCCGGACTTCGTGCAGTCGTTGGAACGCGGGCTTGCCGTGATTCGGGCGTTCGACGGCACCCGGCCGGAGCTGACCCTGAGCGAGGTCGCCGCGGCCACCGGCGTGACCAGGGCGGCGGCCCGGCGGTTCCTGCTGACCCTGGCCGAGCTGGGTTACGTGCGCGCCGACGGCCGGTACTTCTCGCTCACCGCACGGGTGCTCGAGCTCGGCTACGCGTACCTGTCCAGCCTGTCGCTGCCCGAGGTGGCCGAGCCGCACCTGGAGACACTCGTCGCGGAGGTCAACGAGTCGTCGTCGATCTCCGTGCTGGACGGCATGGACGTGGTGTACGTGGCCCGCGTGCCGACCAGCCGGATCATGACCGTGGTGATCAGCGTCGGCACCCGCTTCCCCGCGTATGCCACCTCGATGGGCCGGGTGCTGCTCGCCGGCCTGACCGAACCCGAGCTCGACGCCTATCTGGCCACCGTGAACCTGCGCCCGCTCACCACCCGCACGGTCTCGTCGGTGGCGGCGCTGCGCGGCGAGATCTCCCGGGTTCGGGCGCAGGGCTTCGCGCTGGTCAACCAGGAGCTCGAGGACGGCCTGCGGGCGATCGCCACACCGGTCCGCGACCGCACCGGCCGGATCATCGCCGCCCTCAACGTCTCCGCCAACGCCACCCGCACCTCGCTCGAGGTGATGCGCCGCGATCTGCTGCCACCCCTGCTCAAGACCGCCGCCCGGATCGAGGCCGACTTCTACGGCCGGCAGCGGCGCTGAACGCCGTCCGTTCACAGCGCAAGGTGACATTGCGCTGTTAGAACCGTAGGAAGGTCACCTTCCGCTGTATCGGCGGTCGAGCGCGGCGTCGGCTCGGCGGTACAGCGCAAGGTGACATTGCGCTGTACGTCGGCCACCGGCGGGTGGTGTCTTTCGCCCGGCGGTAGCAAGGACGACCTGTCCGGCGATGACATAAGCACAGATGCTGGCGCGCGAGGGCTGCCGATGAGCACAGTGGAGCACGGTCACACCGCCGTGCTTGATCGACCCTGGCCGTTTGTCGGCCGCGAGCGCGAGCTTGCCCGGGTGGCGGCCGCCCTGGCCCGGCCGGACGCCGCCGGTCTGCTGTTCGCCGGGCCCGCGGGGGTGGGCAAGACCCGGCTGGCCACCGAGTGCGCCATGATCGCCGAGCGGGTCGGTTTCCGCACCGCCCGGGTGCTGGCCACCCGCGCCGCCGCCGACGTCCCGCTCGGCGCGCTGGCCCCGCTGCTGCCCGCGGACTCCCGGCGCAGCGGGCCGCACGGCAACTGGCTGCGGGCCGCCGCGGACGCGATCGCCGGCGGCCCGGACCCGCTGCTGCTCCTGGTCGACGACGCGCACCTGCTGGACAATGCCTCGGCCACGGTGGTTCAGCAGCTCGCCGCTCCCGACCGGGCGTTCGTGGTGCTCACCACCCGAACCGGGTTTCCGGCACCGGAACCCTTGCTGGCGCTGTGGAAGGACGCCATCGTCGAGCGTCTCGACCTCGCCCCGCTGACCAGGCGTGATGTCGACCAGGTGCTGGACAAGGTGCTCGGCGGCCCCATTGACGGAGCCGCCCGGCTCGAGCTGTTCCAGGCCAGCCAGGGCAACGCGCTGTTCCTGCACGAGCTGGTGCTCGGCGGGCTGGACACCGAGATCCTGCACCGCGCGCGGGGCGTGTGGCGGCTGACCAAGCGACTGGCCAGCTCGCCGCGGCTGATCGAACTGGTGCAGGCCCGGCTGGTCGACCTCTACCGGGCCGAGCGCGAGCTGCTTGAGCTGCTGGCCGTCGGCGAGCCGCTGCCGTGGGAGATCGTCGCCCGGTTCGCCGAGCCGGACATGGTGGACAAGCTGGAGCGGCAGAGCCTGGTGCAGACCACCCAGCAGCGCAGCGGCCTCCAGGTGAGCCTGGCTCATCCGCTCTACGGCGAGGTGCTGCGCGACCAGCTGACCGCGCTTGGCCGGATGGCGACGAGCCGCCGGCTGGCTGAGGCGGCCGGCGGAGTCGAGCTGGACCGGGTCGGCGCCCTGCAGCTGGCCGTCTGGCAGCTCGACGGCGGCGGCACGATCGATCCGACGATCATGGTGGACGCGGCGAACGGCGCCCGCCGGGCCGGAAACCTGCCGCTGGCCGAGCGCCTGGCCACGGCCGCGGTCGACGCGGGCGCCGGGGTCACGGCGGAGTTGTTGCAGGCCAAGGTGCTCGGTGAACGCGGTTGGCAGGAACGGGCCCAGGAGCTGCTGGCCGAGCTGGCCGGGCGGGCCGGCACCGACGAGGAGCGGATCGCGGTCACCATCGAGCGGGCCCGCGCGCTGCTCTACTGGCTCGGCCGGGGTGCGGAGGCGGCCCAGACCCTGGACGATGCGGCCGAACCGCTCACCGGAGCACTTCTCGACCAGCTCAACGCGCACCGCGGCCTGATCGCGTTGATGCGCGGCCGGATCGCCGACGCGCTCAGCACGGCGACCGGCTCGGCCGGCACGGCTGGCACGACCGCCCCTGGGCGCGGGTACGCCACCAGCGCGGCCACCGCCGCGGTGGCCGCGGCGCTCGCCGGGCAGTCGGCCCGGGCGACCGCCTACGTGGAACGAGCCGAGCACGGCCGGGAGCCGGGCCGCGCCCGGCTGGCCCAGATCGTGACGCTGATCGAGTCCGGCCGGCTGGCCGAGGCGGACACCGCCGCGACGGTGCTCTACGACCGGTCGCTGCAGGTGCGCAGCCGGACCGGGCAGGCCTGGGTGGCGATGCTGCGCGGCCGGCTCGAGCTGCTCACCGGTCAGCTCGGCCGGGCCGAGCACGCCTTCGCCGAGGGCGCCGCGATCGCCGCCGAGATCGGCCAGCTCGCGCTGCGCCGGTGGTGCGCGGCCGGAATCGCGCTGGCCGCGAGCCAACGCGGGGACCTCACCCGGACCAGGTCCGCGATCCAGGAGCTGGACGCGTTGCCGGACACCGACCTGCACCTGCTCGCCGCGGACGAGTTCCGGGCCAGGGCGTGGGCCGCCATGCTGACCGGGAAGCTCGCGCGGGCCAAGGAGTTGCTCCGCGAGGGGGCCGAGTCGGCCCGGCGGGGCGGGACCGCGGCGCTGGCCGCGGCCGCCTGGCACGACCTGGCCCGGCTCGGCGACCCGGAAGCCGCCAAGCCGCTGGTGGAGCTGGCCACCAGGCTGGACAACCCGCTGATCGCGGCCCGCGCCACCGCGGTCGGGGCGATGATCGACCACGAGCCGGACCGGCTGGCCGAGGCCGCGGGGCGGTTCGAGGCGATGAGCGCGCTGCTGCTCGCCGCCGAGTCGAGCGCCGCGGCCGCCGGCGAGTACCGGCGCCGGCAGGACGGCCGGGCGTCGGACCGGATGGCCGACCGGGCGCATCTGCTGTCCGACCGCTGCGACCGGGCGCACACGCCGGGCCTCACGCTCGCCGGTCCGGTGGCGGAGTTGACCAGCCGGGAGCGGGAGATCGCCGCGCTGGCCGGGACCGGCAGCTCGAACCGGGAAATCGCCGACGCGCTCACCGTCTCGGTGCGTACCGTGGAAACACATCTGCAACGTGTGTACACCAAGCTGGGGGTGACCAGCCGGACCGGACTGGCCAGCGTCCTACGTACCAGGGGGCACAAACCTACGTAGTCCGCGCTGACGACGCCGGTCCCCCCGGATGGTCTGCTATGGACGCCGGCACCGCACAATTGTTCTTCCGCGAACGAGGGAGCGACTCAGGGGAATGCCAGGGATCGAGGACGCACTGGCGCGGTTGCACGCCGATCCAGCGTTCCGGGCGCAGCTCGCGACCGACCCACGGTCCGCGCTCGCCGGCTACGAGCTGTCCGCGGACGACCTGAGCGTGCTGGCCAGGAAGGTCGGCGCCAACGGCCGGAGCGTGGTGGAGCAGCGCACCAGCCGGGCCGGCTTCTTCGGACTGTTCGCCGAGATCACCGAGGACGCCGGCGTCGTCATCCACGGGCCAAGCTCCGCCGATGAGTAAGCACCGCGCTCGCTTCACTTGTTACAGCGCCGTCATCCGAACAGGGCCGGGAGGGTGCGCTCCCAGGTGGGGCCCAGCTCGTCGAGCGGCAGCGTGGTCACGCCCTCGATCTCCAGGGTGCCCCAGGTCGGCTCGACCACACCGATCCGCGCCACCGGCAGGCCGCGCTCGGCGCACAGGTCGGTGAGTCGCGCCACGGCGGCCGGCGGCACCGCGACCAGTACCCGAGCGGCGGACTCGCTGAACAGCTGCACGAACGGGTCGCCGGCCAGGGTGACCCGGCAGCCCGTGTCGCCGATCAGGCACGACTCGACCAGCGTTTGCGCCAGCCCACCGTCGGACAGGTCGTGCGCGACGGACACCAGGCCGTCCCCCGCGGCGTCGGCGATCACCCCGGCGATCACCTTCTCCCGGGCCAGATCCACCCGTGGCGGCCGCCCACCGAGGTGACCGTGTACGACGTGCGCCCACTCCGAGCCGCCGAACTCGTCCCTGGTCTCGCCGAGCAGCAGCAGCGCGTGGCCGGCGACGTCCGGGCTGAACCCGGTGGGAATCCGGCGCGCCACGTCGTCGATCACCCCGAGCACGCCGACCACCGGGGTGGGCAGGATCGCCGTGGACCCGGTCTGGTTGTAGAAGCTGACATTGCCGCCGGTGACCGGGATGCCAAGCGCCGCGCAGCCGTCGGCGAGTCCGCGCACCGCCTGCTGGAACTGCCACATCACGCCGGGGTCCTCGGGCGAACCGAAGTTGAGGCAGTTGGTCACGGCCACCGGGCGCGCGCCGGACGCGGCCACGTTGCGGTACGCCTCGGCCAGCGCGAGCTGGGTGCCGGCGTAGGGATCCAGGTGGACGAACCTGGCGTTGCAGTCACAGGACAGCGCCACCCCTCGGCCGCTCTCCTCGTCGATCCGGATCATGCCGGCGTCGGACGGCTGGGCCAGCACGGTGCCACCGCGCACGTACCGGTCGTACTGCTCGGTGACCCACCGCCGGGAGCACAGGTTGGCCGAGGAAGTCATGCGCAGCACGGTGAACCGCAGTTCGTCCGATGTGGACGGACGGCGCAGCGCCTCCGGCCCGTTGTCCGCGATGGCGTCCTGACCGGCCGGCCGCTCGACCGGCCGCTCGTAGACCGGACCCTCGTGCGCGACGGTGCGCGGCGGCACGTCCACCACGGTCGCGCCGTGCCAGGTGATCACCAGGCGGTCGTCGTCGGTGACCTCGCCGATCTCGGTGGCGATCACGTCCCACTTCGCGCAGACCGCCATGAAGGCGTCCACATCGGACGGACGGACGACCGCGCACATCCGCTCCTGCGACTCGCTGGACAGGATCTCGGCCGGCGTCATTCCGTTGGCGCGCAGCGGAACCCGGTCCAGCTCGACGCGCATGCCGCCGTCACCGGCGCTGGCCAGCTCGCTGGTGGCGCAGGACAGCCCGGCACCGCCGAGGTCCTGGATGCCCACCACCAGCCCGAGGGCGAACAGCTCGAGGCAACACTCGATCAGCACCTTCTCGGTGAACGGGTCGCCGACCTGCACGCTCGGCAGCTTCTTGCGGCCGGCGCCACCCTCGTCGCCCGCGAAGGTGTCCGAGGCCAGCACCGATACCCCGCCGATGCCGTCCAACCCGGTCCGCGCCCCGAACAGGATCACTGTGTTGCCGGTGCCCGACGCGTGCGCCAGGTGCAGGTCCTCGACCCGCATCGCGCCCACGCACAGCGCGTTCACCAGCGGGTTTCCCTGGTAGGTCGGGTCGAACACGAGCTCGCCGCCGATGTTGGGCAGGCCGAGGCAGTTGCCGTAGCCGCCGATCCCGGCCACCACGCCGGGCAGCACCCGACGGGTGTCGTCCGCCTCCGGCGTGCCGAACCGCAACGGGTCCATCACGGCGAGCGGTCGCGCGCCCATGGCCAGGATGTCCCGCACGATCCCGCCAACCCCGGTGGCCGCGCCCTGGAAGGGCTCCACATAGGACGGGTGGTTGTGGGACTCCACCTTGAACGTCACCGCCCAGCCGTCGCCGATGTCCACCACCCCGGCGTTCTCCCCGATGCCGGCCAGCATCGCGGCGCGCATCTCGTCGGTGGTGGTCTCACCGAAGTAGCGCAGGTGCACCTTGGACGACTTGTAGGAGCAGTGCTCGCTCCACATGACGGAGTACATCGCGAGCTCGGCGTCGGTCGGCCGGCGGCCGAGGATCTCCCGGATCCGGGCGTACTCGTCGTCCTTCAGGCCGAGCTCGCGGTAGGGCTGCGCGACGTCCGGGGTGGCCGTCGCGCGCTCGACGGTGTCAACGGAGACGGTGGTGACGGACACGCGGGCAGCCTATCCGGCGGGTGCGCCGAGCAGGTCGAGCACCGAGGCGAACATGCCGAGACCGGCGCCGGACGGCCCGGTGAGCGGGTCGATGGCGTGCTCCGGGTGCGGCATCAGCCCGACCACCCGGCCGTTCGCCGAGCAGATGCCGGCGATGTCGCGCACCGACCCGTTCGGGTTGCCCCCGGCGTAGCTGAACACGATGCGCCCGTCCCAGGCGAGCTTGTCCACTGTGGACTTGTCCGCCACGTAGCGGCCCTCGATGTTCTTCACCGGGACGAGGAACTCGTCGCCGAACTGATAGCGGCTGGTCCACGCGGTGGTCGGGTTCTCCACCCGGAGCCGCTGGTCGCGGCAGACGAAGTGCAGCCCGGCGTTGCGCACCAGCGCGCCGGGCAGCAGACCGGCCTCGCAGAGGATCTGGAAGCCGTTGCAGATGCCGAGCACCGGCATGCCCTGCTTGGCGGCGGCCACCACCAGGTCCATCACCGGGGCGAACCGGGCGATCGCGCCGGCCCGCAGGTAGTCGCCGTAGGAGAAGCCGCCGGGCACGATCACCGCGTCCACGGTCTTCAGGTCGGCGTCGCCGTGCCAGAGCGCGACCGGCTCGGCGCCGGCGTAGCGCACCGCCCTTGCCGCGTCCGCGTCGTCAAGCGTGCCGGGAAACGTGATCACCCCGACCTTGGTCACGACGACTCCACCCGGCGCACCACGAAGTTCTCGATCACCGGGTTGGCCAGGAAGCCCTTGGCGATCTTGGCCAGCGCCTCGTCGTCCACGGACTCGTCCACCTCGAGCTCGAAGTGCTTGCCCTGGCGTACGTCGGAGACGCCCTCGAAGCCGAGCCTCGGCAGCGCGCGGGCCACGGCCTGGCCCTGCGGGTCGAGGATCTCGGGCTTCGGCATGACGTCGACCACAACTCTTGGCACGACGAACAGCCTACCTGAGCTGCGTGTTCGCTCTTCGCGGATCACCCTGGCGCGGCCCGTGGCGCCGGGCCAGGGTGGAGACATGCGACTTCTCGTGCTTGGTGGGACGGTGTTCGTCAGCTACGCGACGGCGGCCGAGGCGGTGCGGCGCGGACACGACGTGGTGTGCGCGGCGCGCGGGACGTCGGGCAAGGTGCCGGACGGCGCGAAGCTCGTCGTGGTGGACCGGGACGCACCGGACGGCCTCGAACCGCTGGCCGGTGAGCGGTTCGACGCGGTGGTGGACGTCGCCAAGATCTCCTACCCGTGGGTGGAACGGGCCCTCGACGTGCTCGGCGACCACGCCGGGCACTGGACGTTCGTGTCCAGCGTCAGTGCCTACGCCGACGAGACCACCAAGGGCCAGCGGCCGGATGCCCCGATGCTGGCGCCCAAGCGCGAGCACGTCAGCGCCGACGAGGAGATCATCGACCCGAAGCTGTACGGCTCGATCAAGGTGGCCAGCGAGAACGCGGTCCGGGAGCGGCTCGGCGACCGCGCGTTCGTGGTGCGTCCCGGCCTGATCACCGGCCCCGGCGACGGCACCGACCGGTTCGGTTACTGGCCGGCCCGGATGGCCCGCGGCGGCCGGGTGCTGGTGCCGGACGCACCCGAGCAGCCCAGCCAGTTCATCGACGTGCGTGACTTCGCCGCCTGGATCGTGACGGCGGCCGAGCAGCGCCTGGCCGGCACGTTCGACGCGATCTCCGAGCCGGTGCCGCTGCCGGAGGTGCTCGCCGGGATCGCCGACGCGGTCGGCGCCGGCGACCTTGAGCTGGTGGCGGCCGCGCAGCAGGCCCTCACCGAGGCCAAGGTCACCTACTGGAGCGGCCCTCGGTCGTTGCCGCTCTGGCTGCCGCCGAGCTACCACGGCATGGGCGCGCACGACCCGACCCCGTCGATCGACAACGGGCTGCGCATCCGCCCGGTGGCCGATGCCGCGGTCGGGGCGCTCGAGCACGAGCGCGCGTTGGGTCTCGACCGCGACCGCAGGGCCGGTCTGAGCCCGGCCGAGGAAGCCGAGGTGCTCGCGGGCTTGTAGCGGCCAGGTGACCAGGGCACGATCAGAGGTTGGTGCCGAGGAGGTCACGATGGCGGATGCGTACGACTACGTGGTTGTTGGGGCCGGCAGCGCGGGGTGCGTGCTGGCGAACCGGCTGACCGAGAACCCGTCGGTCTCGGTGCTGCTGCTTGAGGCAGGCGGTGCGGACGACGCCGACGAGATCCACATCCCGGCCGCGTTCTCGACCCTGTTCAAGACCAAGTGGGACTGGAACTACGAGACCGTCGAGCAGAAGCAGCTCGGCGGCCGGCCGACGTACTGGCCACGGATGAAGGCGCTCGGCGGCTGCTCGTCGATGAACGCCATGATCTACATCCGGGGCAACCGGGCCGACTACGACGGCTGGCGCGACCTCGGCGCCACCGGCTGGGGTTACGACGACGTACTGCCGTACTTCATCAAGGCCGAACGCAACAACCGGTTGAACGCGCCCTACCACGGCACCGACGGGCCGCTGCACGTCGAGGACCGCCGTTACACCCACCCGACCTCGCAGGCCTGGGTGGAGGCGGCCACGGCATGGGGACTCAAGCCGACCGACGACTTCAACGGCGCCGAGCAGGAAGGCGCCGGGCTCTATCAGGTGACCTGTCACAAGGGGCGCCGCTGGTCCACCGCGGACGCCTACCTGCGGCCGGCGCTCGACCGGCCGAACCTGACGGTGCACACGCACGCGCTGGCCACCAGGATCGTGCTGGCCGGCACGCGTGCGGTCGGGGTGTCCTACCTGCGGCACGGCGAGGAGGTCACCGCACGCACGGACGGTGAGGTGTTGCTCTGCGGTGGCGCGGTCAACTCGCCGCAGTTGCTGTTGTTGTCCGGCATCGGGCCGGCCGAGCACCTGCGCGAGCTGGACATCGACGTCGCGGTGAACCTGCCCGGCGTCGGCGAGAACCTGCACGACCACCCGGCGGCCGGGGTGCTGTGGACCACGAAGGACGGCAAGGATCTGGTGGACCTGGCGACCACCCGGCGGCTGTTGCAGTGGCAGGTGACCGGCAAGGGTCCGTTCGCCTCCAACATCGGTGAGTCCGGCGCGTTCTTCGCCACGAATGATTCCCTTGCCGCGCCGGACATTCAGGTTCACGTCGCGCCGTCGTTGTTCTACGACAACGGGATGCACGAGCCGACCGAGCGCGGCTTCACCGCCGGCGCCACCCTGGTCGACGTGGCGAGTCGCGGCCGGCTGCGGTTGCGCTCGGCGGATCCCCGCTGGCGTCCGGAGATCGACCCGGCCTACTACGCCGACCCGCGCGACCTGGACGCCATGATCGCCGGTGTGCGCTCGGTCATCGAGATCGGCCGGGAGCACGCCATCGCCCGGTTCCTGGACAAGCCGTTCATGCCGGCCAAGGTGGAGGGCCTCACGGACGAGGAGCTGGCCGATCACGTGCGCGAGGTGACCCAGACCCTCTACCACCCGGTCGGCACCTGCGCGATGGGTTCCGACGAACAGTCCGTTGTGGACCCGGAGCTGAGGGTTCGCGGTGCGGAGGGGCTGCGCGTGGTGGATGCCTCGGTCATGCCGGTCGTCCCGCGCGGCAACACCAACGCTCCGACCATCATGGTCGCGGAGAAGGCCGCGGACCTGATCAGGGGCTAAAAGCGGAAGGTGACATTCCGCGGTTCGCACCGCGGAATGTCACCTTGCGCGGTATGGCCGAGCGATCCGAAGCTGGTGCGACAGCCGCCCGAGCGAGGAACGAGCGAGGGCAGAAGATACCGCCGGTCAGCCGCCGACGAGTCCGATGACGAAGGTGGACGCGGCGTTCTGGTAGCGGTTGAGGTACGTCAGGTGCACGTTGACGCTGTTCCCGCTGTCGCAGAAGGTGTCGTTGCTGTCGCACCAGGCGTGGATCCGGTTGGCGAAGCCGGCGAGCACGCCGAGTTGCGTGTTGCTGCGCGGGAACAGGCCGTTGCGGCGCGAGGTGCCGAGGTCGAACGCCTGGTTCACGACGTGCCTCGGGTCACCGAAGGTCGCCACGGCGGTGACATGGCTGGCGACCGCCGAGGAGATCGGTGGGGTGGTGGCGCCGAGGGATCCGCCACCACCCCCGCCGAGCACGTCGAGCACGACGTGCGCCCCCTGGGAATACCCGGCCAGCACGATCTTTTGGCTGGGGCAGGCATTCACCTGGTTGGTCAGCTGGGTCTTCAAGGCTGACACACCCTGTGCGGAGCTGTTGGCGTAGTTGTTCAGGGTGGCCGGGTAGTTCACCGAGGCCCGGCTCACGGTTTGCCTGCTGTCGTTGACGATCTGGGTGACCAGCGCGCCGGTGACGCCCTCACCCGGCGCCTCGGTCGAGGCCCGCGCGGTGATGACGTGTACCGCCGCGCAACCGGTGCCCGGCGCGGGAATCGCGCTGGCCGGACTGGTCACGACGGCGGTCAGGGCCAGGCCGGTCGCGCCGGCGGCGAGCAGGGTGGCCAGCCGGCGCCGGCTCGGGGTGCGAGGTGTGGTTTCCACAGGGGTACTCCGGTGTGTCCGGGCAGCGTGGGCGCGACACCTCCATGCCGGCCAGCTGCGGCCAGTTTCTCGGGCACCTTCCTGTTTAGTGCAACGATTTCCGCCTGGCATCGGCGAAATTACTGGTCGGTTAACCGAAATTGCAGCTCGGTCTCCCATTTGGACATATCGGGCTGAATGGCCGGATCGGTCAGATACACCTCAAGCCGGCAGCCCCAATGATTTCCGGACCGGTCCCACACCAGGCCCCGCTCCGCCGCCCAGCCGAGCAGCGCGGCCGTCGCGTCGCGCAACCCGTCCGGATGCCCGTGGTGCGTGACGGTCACGTACCGCCCGCCCGGCAGCGTCCCGGCGATCAGCTCGCCGGATACCTCGACCGGCACCTCCACCGGCACCCCGACCTCGAGTTCGAGCTCGGCCGCCATGTCGATCACGTTGTACCGGAAGAACGGCGCGCCGGCCGGTTCGATCCCGCGCGCCCCCAGCCAGCCGAACACGTCGGGCAGCCGATCGGCGATCCTGCCGATGGTCCGCATGGTGACGGTTCCGGGCAGCGACACGTAGCCCCGGTCGGGCAACTCCACAATGGTCGGTTCGGTCATGCGTCCAGCTGTAGGGCCGGCCCCTGGGTCAGAGTCAAGTTCGCTTGCCGTGCAGCAAGGTGATGAGCTTGGCCACCCGCGCGTCGGTCTTCGGCGTGCGGGAGAACGTGGTCAGCGTCATCATCGGCTTGAACCGTTGGCGCGCAATGGCTTTCGCGCGGGTGAACTCCTTGAGCCCCTCCGGGCCGTGGATCCGGCCGAACCCGGACTCGCCGACGCCGCCGAACGGCAGGCTCGGGATGCCCGCGAAGCTGATCACCGAGTTGACCGAGGTCATGCCGGACCGCAGCCGCCGGGCCAACTCCATCCCGCGCCGCTTGGAGAACACGGTCGCGGCCAGGCCGTACCTGGTGGCGTTGGCCTTGGTGACGGCCTCCTCCATGTCGGCCACCTTGGCGATGGTCAGCGTGGGCCCGAACGTCTCCTCGGTCACCGCGACGGAGTCCTCCGGCACGTCGACCAGCACGGTCGGCTGGACGAACCGGTCACCGACCGCGTCCGCGCCGCCGACCAGCGCCCGGCCGCCCCTGGCCAGCGCGTCGGCGATGTGCCGGCGGATCACCTGGAGCTGCCCAGGCATGGTGATCGGGCCGATCTGCGCGGCCTCGTCGGACCCGGCCCGCACCTGCTTGGAGATCGCCACCACCTTGTCCACGAACGAGTCGTAGACCTGTTCGTGCACGTAGACCCGCTCGACCCCGACGCAGGTCTGCCCGGCGTTGGACATGCCGCCCCAGACCGCGGCATCCGCCGCCGCGTCGAGATCGGCGTCCGCGTCCACCAGCAGCGCGTCCTTGCCGCCGGCCTCGATCAGCACCGGTGTCAGCGTCTCCGCGCAGGCCGCCATGATCTTGCGTCCGGTGCCCGGCGAGCCGGTGAACGCCAGCTTGTCCACACCCGCGCGGCACAGCGCCGCGCCGGTCTCGCCGAAGCCGGTGAGCAGTTGGAACACGGGCTGCTCCGGCACGATGTCGGCGAAGCTGTCCACCAGCCACCTGCCGACGCCCGGAGTGTATTCGCTCGGCTTGAACACCACGGCGTTGCCGGCGGCCAGCGCGTACACGATCGAGCCCATCGGGGTGAACACCGGATAGTTCCACGGCCCGATCACGCCGATCACGCCGAGCGGCTGGTACTCGACCGTGGCCGCCTGGTTGGACATCAGCAGGCCGGCGGAGCGCTTCTGCGGGCCGAGCACCTTGCTCGCGTGCTTGGCGGCCCACGCGGTGTGGTCGATGGCCAGCACGATCTCCAGCATCGCGTCGCCGTGCGGCTTGCCGGTCTCCGCGTGCACCACCTCGGCCAGCTGGCCGGCCCGGCGGGTGATCATGCCCTTCCACCGGCGCAGCCGCTCGGCCCGGCCGGCGAAGCCGAGGCCCTGCCACCAGGCAGCGGCCTCGTGGGCCCGCGCGACGGCGGCGGCGACCTCGTCGGCGGTGTTGACCGGGTGGGTGCCGACCACCTCGTCGGTGGCCGGGTTGAGCGAGTCGAACGTGCTCCGGGCGGCCTCGTCGGCACCCGCGGGCTTGGTCTGCACGCTGGTCATGCGCGCCACGTTACTCCGGAGTAGCCGGTCTAGGCGATAGCCTGACCGCGTGACCAACCAGCTACAAGTAGTCCACTATGGACACTCATGCGTACTGATCGACACCGGTTCGGCGCGCCTGCTGTTCGACCCGGGCACGTTATCGCACGGTTTCGAGGAACTGCGTGACCTGGACGCCATCCTGATCACCCACCAGCACGTCGACCACCTGGACACCGAGCGGCTGCCCGCGCTGGCCGAGGCCAACCCGGGGGCCACGCTGGTGGCCGACCCCGGCTCGGTCGAGCAGGAGATCGCCAAGCTGTCGCTCACCGTGACCACGGCCCGGCCCGGTGACGCGCTGGACCTCGGCGGCGCCTCGGTCAATGTGGTCGGCGGCGAGCACGCGGTGATCCACCACGACTATCCGGTGCCGCCGAACGTCGGCTACGTGGTCGACCACGGCGCGTTCTACCACCCCGGTGACTCGCTGTTCGTGCCCGAGCAGCGGATCGACGTGCTCGGCGTGCCGGCCGCGGCGCCCTGGCTCAAGACCGGCGAGGCGGTGGACTTCCAGCGGGCGGTCGGGCCTCGGGTCTCCGTGCTGATTCACGACGCGATGCTGTCCGACCTCGGCAAGGAGGGCACGGCGGGCTGGCTCACCCGGCTGGCGCCGGAGGGCACCGAGGTGCACCGGCTCACGCCGCGCGAGCCTGTGGCGCTCTGATCAGGTCGGGATAGGTGGCCGGGCGGGCGCCGTGGTGCAGTGCGAGGTCCACGGCGTCCAGCACGGCCCGGCGCGGCCCGGACCGGTCCAGGACGGCCGCGTCCACGGCGATCCGGACCAGCCCGCCGCGGCGGGCCTGCCGGCCGGCGCCGAGCACCAGGGCGTAGCACCACCATGGCTCGGCCAACTCGCCAGGCCCGATGCCCTGCACCCGTCCCTTGTGGACGGTCCCGGTGCCGAGGTCGCGGACACCGGTGAGGTCGGCGCAGAGCGCGAAGCCGGTGCGCCGCAACGCGGTCAGCCCGCCGGGCGAGATCAGCCAGCGGGGCGGGGCGAAGGCGTCGGTGACCAGTCCGAGCCGGCCGAGGGCCAGGATCGCGGCGGCCAGGCGCAGGCCCGCCTCGTGCGCGGGGAGGGTGGCGAACTCGGCGCGCCGGCCGAGCGCGACCGGCCGGGAGCGGGGGCCGGCGGCGTGGTCGAAGCCGTGCAGCAGCAGCGCGTCGCCGGCCGCGCGGCGGGCCCGGATCCAGGCGAGCGCGCCGGAGCGGCGCGGCGCGAACAGCAGCGAGAGCGGGACGCCGCGCCGGTCCAGCTCGGTGGTCAACTCGGCGCAGCGGTCAAGGGTCTGGTCGGTGATGCCGTGGAGCGACACCACCAGGCGTGCGGCCATGCCCCATTAGCTCAGATTCCGACAAAGGCCCGGTCAACGCGAGGTGACGGGCCGGAATCAACCCAGCGAAATCAGAAAGGCCCGCCACCCCGAGCGGTCGATGGACAGTTCGCCGACGGTGGGATTCTTCGAGTCCCGAACCCCCACCCGCTGGGCACCACCCCGGCCCACCTCGACACAGTTGGTGTTCTCGCCGCTGAAACTGCTCTTGTGCCAACCGACTTCGACGCAGTCGGTGTTGCTGTCGCTCAAACTGCTCTTGTGCCAGGCGATCTCGACACAGTTGGTGTTGCTGTCGCTGAAGCTGCTCTTCCGCCAGGTGGTCACGGCCGGAACCCCTTCCTTCGGGTCACACCAGGCCGGCCGCGATCGTGCGCAGCACCTCGGCCGAGCGATCCGGAGCGTGTGCGACCGACAGCAGGCCGTCCCAGGCCAGCTTATAGGCCTGGACATCCCCTGGGGCGTCCAGATACAGGCTGGCCACCTTGTTCTCCAGATGGACGATGCTCGGCAGCCGGGCATAGTCCATCACCACGAACGGACCGTTCATCCCGGAATGTGCGCCGACCTCGCGAGGAATCAGCCGGATCGTGATGCCGCGCCGGCCCGCCGACTCGATCAGATACCCGATCTGCTCCCGCATGACGTCGGAGCCGCCGACCCGCTGGTGCAGCGCCGCCTCGTGCAACACCACGTCGAGGCGCGGCGACCGGGGCTGCCGCAGCAATGCCTGCCGGCTGATTCGTGCCGCAACCCGGTCGTCCACGACCTGTTCGGACAGGCTCAGATCGGCGGCCTGGATGACCGCTCTGGCGTAGGGGAAGGTCTGTAGCAGGCCGGGGACCAGCAGCGGCTCGTAGTTGTAGAGCACGGTGGCGTCCTGCTCGAAGCCGATCCACTTCTCCAGGTCCTCGTGTACCTGCAACTGGCCCCGGTCCAGGAAGCCCGGCTTCAGCGCCTCCCCGTGCAGTTCCATCATGGCCGCCCGGACCGACCGGGACGCGCCGTAGATGGTCAGCAACGAGGCCAGGTCGTCCCGGCTGATTCCGCGCTTGCCCGACTCGGCCCGGGAGATCGTGCTCGGCGACACCCCGATCCGCTTCGCCACCTGCGACATGGTCAGCCCGGCGTCCACCCGCAACCGGCTCAGCACCATGCACAGGCGGCGGGTCCGCACGGTGTGGCTCGTCCTGTCCTTCACCCGTGCCACCCTGTCCGGCCCGGCCGAACCGCGCCATCGACCGACGGGGGACGGCCGTGCCACCCCGGCACAGCTCACCGTGCGCGACCACACCCGGCCGGCCGACCCGGCCGGCCGGCTGGCACGCGCTGCCAGCGAACGTCACCCGAATGGAGTCACTTTCCGGCGGCGCGTCCCGACCGGCCTCGATCGCCGTCATCCTCAGATACCGAACCACCCTGCGCCCCCGGAGGACACCCGTGCAGATCAGACGTGCCGCGATCGCGGCCGCCCTCGCCACCGGCCTGGCCGCCACCCTGGTCACCGCCGGCACCAGCACCGCCGCCGCCGCGCCGGCCGCCCAGGCCGGCCCGCTGGCCGGCCTCCGGGCCTACTTCGTGATCACCGCGCCGAACGACACCGCTGGCGCCAAGGCGGCGGTGGCCGGAAACGGCGGCACGGTCTTCGCCTCCTACGACGCGATCGGCGTGATCGTGGCGCACTCCACCGCCACCACCTTCGCCGCCGCCATGCGCGGGGTCGGCGGCGTGCAGAAGGTCGGCGCCACCCGCACCACGGACGTCCCGGCCGAGGCGAGCAACCCGGCCATCCCGACGCTGCCGGCCGAGCAGACCCCGACCGCCGCCGAGCGCACCCGCACCGACATGTCGCAGATCGGCGCGGACCGGGCCAACAACGTCAACCAGGGCTCGCCATCGGTCACCGTCGGCGTGCTGGACACCGGCGTCGACGACCAGCACTTCGACCTGCGGGCCAACTTCGACGCCAGCCGGTCCGCCTCCTGCGCCTACGGCAAGCTGGACACCCGGGCCGGCGCCTGGCGCCCGGTGCAGGAGCACGGCACCCACGTGGCCGGCACCATCGCCGCCGCCAAGAACGGCCGGGGCATGGTGGGGGTCGCGCCCGGCGTACACATCGCCTCCGTGCGCATCGCCGAGCCGGGGACCAGCCTGTTCTTCCCGGAGAACACCGTGTGCGCCTTCGTGTTCGCCGGCGACGCGGGCATCAGGGTGACCAACAACAGCTACTTCACCGACCCGTGGCTCTACAACTGCCCGAACAACCTCGACCAGGACGCCATCCTGGAGGGCAGCAGGCGGGCGGTCGCCTACGCGGAGAGCCACGGCGTGCTCAACGTGGCCGCGGCCGGCAACGAGAACACCAACCTGGCCAACAAGACCACGGACACGATCAGCCCCGACGACTCCACCCCGGTCACCCGCACGGTCACCAACGCCTGCCTGAGCGTCCCGACCGAGCTCTCCGGCGTGGTCTCCGTCTCGGCGCTGACGTCAAGCAACGCCAAGGCGTCGTTCTCCAACTTCGGCACCAACAAGATCCACATCGCGGCGCCGGGCGTGAACGTGTTCTCCACCCTGCCCGGCGGTAGGTACGGCACGCTGTCCGGCACCTCGATGGCCTCGCCGCACGTCGCCGGGGTGGCGGCGCTGCTGGCCAGCGTGAACCCCGGTGCCACCCCGGCCACGCTGCGGGCCGCGCTCGCCACGCAGGCGGACAACCTGTCCTGCCCCTCGGGTGACAGCCGGTGCACCGGCACCGCCGCCGTGAACTCCTTCTTCGGTGAGGGCCGAGTGGACGCTTTCCAGGCGGTGAACGCGCAGTAATTTCGACGGGTGAGCTACGGCTGGATCTCGTTCACCACCGACTACGGCCTCGAGGACGGGTTCGTCGGCGCGTGCGTCGGGGTGATCGCCAGGATCGCCCCGGCGGCGCGGCTCATCCAGGTGACCCACGCGGTGGCCCCGCACGACATCCGACACGGGGCCACCGTGCTCGCCCAGACCGTGCCGTACCTGCCGCCAGCGGTACACCTCGCGGTGGTCGACCCGGGCGTCGGCACCAGCCGCCGGCCGGTGGTCGTGGTGGCCCCGGACGCGCTACTGGTCGGGCCGGACAACGGCCTGTTGCTCCCCGCCGCCGAGGCGCTCGGCGGCGTCCTGTCCGCCTACGAACTGACCGAGCCGCGCTACCGGCTGCCCGCCGTCTCGGCCACCTTCCACGGCCGGGACATCTTCGCCCCGGCGGCCGCGCACCTGGCCGCCGGAGTGCTCCCGCACCGCCTCGGCCCGCCGGTCCATCCGGGTACGCTTGCCCGGCTCAAACCACCGAAAACCGTTGCGTCGCATGGGAAGCTGAGTACCGAGGTGCTCGGCGTCGATCGCTTCGGCAACGTCCAGCTCGCCGCGGCCGGGTCCGACCTGGACGGCCTCGCCCACACCAGGGCGGTGCACGTGCGCGCCGGTTACCGCGACGCCGCGGCCATCCTGGGCCGGACCTTCGCCGACGCCCCGGCCGGGATCATGGTGGTGCTCGTCGACTCCGCCGGGCACGTCGCGCTGGCCGTCAACGGCGGCTCGGCCGCGGCCGAACTGCGTTGTGCCGCAGGGGATTCCATCGTGCTCACAACCACTCGTTGACGACCACCTGGTCGCCGACGAAGAGCTGGCCGGTGCCGAGTACGGCGGCCTTCATGCCGAAGCTGACGCCGCCGTCCGGCTCGCGGCGGTAGTCGGCAAGCGTGCGCAGCGGTTCCGGGCCGGCGCGGTGCCCGGCGAGCTGGTCGACCGTGGTGACCACACAGCGAATGTCCCGCTTGCCGTAAGCGATCCGCGCCGTGCCGATGGTCATCGAGCGCACCCGGTCCTCGGTATGCGGCTCCGGCCAGCCGGTGACCACGATGTTCGGCCGGAACCGGTTCATCGGCACCGGATCCGCGCCCTTCTCGAGCAGCCGTGCGTTCAGTCCGTCTAAAGAGGACAGTGAGGTGACGAGCAGCGCGGTCGAGTCGGAGTACCTGATCTGGCCGGGTTCCGCCCCGCTGCCCTCCCGGATCAGCCCGTCCGGTGCGCGCATCAGCCGAACCGACATACCGAGCACCTCGGAGATCCAGCCGGCCGCGTCGTCGCCCTGGTCGATCCCGACACCGTCCCACTTGTGCACGGTCACCGGGCGCTCCGGGCCATCCGGACGGACGTCGAGCACCACGTCCCCCACGCCGGGCGCGGCCAGTGCCAGCTTCGTTCCCTGGTGCAGCACGTGCGCCCGGATGACGGCCAGCCGGGGCACCCGGCGCTGGCTCAGGAACAGGCCGTCCGGGTGGACCACCAGGAAGCTCCGGTCGTGCGTCAATCCCGTCCGGGTGACGTCGGACCGGTCGACGGATACCCCCGCGCATCCCTTGATCGGGTAGTAGGTCAGCGCGGAGACGGTCGCCATACCGTCAAACTACCTGCGACTACAGGATCGGCGCCGGTGAATATCCGGCTTCCTCGCCGAACCGCGCCAGCACGTCGAACACCCGTTTCACCACGGCAGCCACCTGCTCGCCGGCCACCCCGGTGAAGCGGAGCCGGTCCGCCAGCAGCTCGTCAAGCTGGCCCCGGTCCAGCGGTATCCGCTGGTCAGCGGCCAACCGGTCGAGCAGGTCGTTGTGCTCGGCGCCCTCCTCGCGCATGGCCAGCGCCACCCCGACGGCGTGCTCCTTGATCGCCTCGTGCGCGCTCTCCCGGCCCACCCCGGCCCGGACCGCCGCGATCAGCACCTTCGTCGTGGCCAGGAACGGCAGGTAGCGGTCCAGCTCCCGGGCGATGACCGCGGGGTAGGCGCCGAACCCGTCGAGCACCGTGAGGAAGGTCTCGAACAGACCATCCAACGCGAAGAACGCGTCCGGCAGCGCCACCCGGCGCACCACCGAGCAGGACACGTCGCCCTCGTTCCACTGGTCCCCGGCCAGCTCGCCGACCATCGACAGATAGCCGCGCAGCACCACGGCCAGGCCGTTGACCCGCTCGCAGGACCGGGAGTTCATCTTGTGCGGCATGGCCGACGAGCCAACCTGGCCGGGCCGGAACCCCTCGGTGGCCAGCTCGTGCCCGGCCATCAGCCGGATCGTGGTGGCCAGGCTTGCCGGCGCCGCGGCCAACTGGACCAGGGCGGAGAGCACGTCGAAGTCGAGCGAGCGCGGGTACACCTGGCCGACGCTGGTGAGCACCCGCTGGAAACCCAAGTGGGCGGCCACCTTCTGCTCCAACTCGTCTACAGTGGACGAGTCGCCGAGCAGGTCGAGCATGTCCTGCGCGGTGCCGACCGGACCCTTGAGGCCGCGCAGCGGATACCGGTCGATCAGGTTCTCCAGCCGCTCGAACGCCACCAACAGCTCCTCGGCCGCGCTGGCGAACCGCTTGCCAAGCGTGGTCGCCTGCGCCGGCACGTTGTGCGACCGCCCGGCCAGCACCAGGTCGGCGTGCTCGGCGGCCAGCCGGGCCAGCCGGGCCAGCGTCGCCGCCACCCGGCCGCGCACCAGCTCAAGCGAGCGGCGCACCTGCAACTGCTCGACGTTCTCGGTGAGGTCCCTGGACGTCATGCCCTTGTGGATGTGCTCGTGCCCGGCCAGCGCGTTGAACTCCTCGATCCGCGCCTTCACGTCGTGCAGGTTCACCCGCTCCCGGGCCGCGATCGACGCCAGGTCAACGGATTCCAGCACCCGCTGGTAGTCGGCGATGACCTCGTCCGGTACGTCCACGCCGAGCTCGGCCTGGGCGCGGAGCACGGCCAGCCAGAGTTGCCGCTCCAGCACCACCTTGTGCTCCGCCGCCCACAGGCCGGCCAGCTCGGCGGAGGCGTAGCGGCTGGCCAGAACGTTGTCGATGCGCGCCTTCACTCCGCCGAGCCTAGCCGTCAGAAGGTCGGCCGACCGGCCGTCGCGACCGCGGTCAAGTTCGCCGCAGGCGAGTTCAGGATTGCACCGGGCGGGCGGACAGCGCCTCGCGCAGCATGTCGCGGGCCGCCTGCCGCGGGTCCGGGTCCACCTCGATCAGCGCGTTCACCACGGCGCCGTCCACCAGCGAGATCAGCTGCTCGAGCCGGCGGTCGTCCATCTTGTCCCCGGAGCGGATGAAGATCTCCTTGAGCAGCCCGCGCAGCTCGACGCCGAGCTTGCGGCTCAGCGGCCGTAGGTAGGGCCGGCGCGGGGTGGCCACCAGCCGCTCGTAGCGACCGAGGATGGACTCCGCGTCGTTGGCCGACTCGGCGCCGAGCAGCATGTCCAGCACCAGTTCGACCTGGGTGTCCGGGCCGCGCGGTGCGGTGTCCAGCTCGGCCAGCCGCTCCCGGCCCCTGGCCAGCTCGATCCGGCCGCGCAGCTCCACCGCGGCGGTCACCAGCTCGTCGAGGGACTCGAAGTAGTAGGTCGTCGAGGCCAGCGGGAGCCCGGCTCGCTCGGCCACCGCCCGATGCCGCACCGCCTCGAAGCCGCCTTCCATCAGCAGCGCGGCGGCCGCCTCGACCAGCGCCTGCCGGCGTCTCTCGCCCTTCGGCGTACTTCCGCTGGTCATCTGAGCGAGCTGGCGATCCTGTCCGCGATGCCCTGCAGCTGCGGCTCGAACGGCGCCGCTCCGCCGCCGGCCGGTGGCTCACTGATCAGCACCGCGTGACGCCCGTCGCGGGCGATCCCGACCCGGATCATCGCGCCCGGGCGGCCGTTGGCCGGGCTGGCGAACTCCGCGTTCGACGGCGCGACGACCACCGAGACGGTCCCGCTTGGCAACACGAACGTCACACCACGACCCTCGGGCGGGCAGTAAACGCTGGCGGCCGGAACGGCCGAAGAAGGGGCGGCCCGGAGCTCGCCCGCGAGGGCAGCAGCGAGCTCCGGGTCCGCCTTGTCGCACCCACGAGGGGTGCTGCCGGGCCCTGCTGGGCCGGCGTTCCCGGTCGGAGTGCCTCCCTGCTTAGGCGACTCCGCCGAGAAGCTTTCGTCGGCTGTCCCACCGCCAGCAGCAGCGCGCGGAACACCCTCGCTGGGTACCTCGTTCGGAGCGGGCTGTCCGTTACCACTTGAATCGGCAGCCAACGTCCCGTTCTCGGTCCCAGCTCCTTTCCACAATGCCACGGTCAGGACACCGGCGACGGCCAGAATCGCGACCGCGAGCACAGAACCACCCGTAAGTGCACGTCGGCGCCGTGCCCGTTGCCGGTACGACTCGGCCGTGATATCGCTGTGACCAAACGACGGCGGCGGCGCGTCCGGGACCGCCTCGCGGAACATCTCACCCAGTTTGCGCTCGTCCATCTCGGTGCACCTCCTCCGTCCTCGTCCCCGCGGTCCCGCGCCCGACCCTCATGACGCGGACCGCAGATCGTCCAGCGCGTCGCCGAGCACCTCGCGCAGGGCGGTCAACCCGCGCGCCGTCTGGCTCTTCACCGTGCCCTCCGAGCACTTGAGCGCCTCGGCCGTGGCCGCCACGTCAAGGCCCTCGAGGAACCTCAGCACGAGCACCGCCCGTTGCCGGGGCGGAACCCGCCGCAGGCCGTCGAGCAGCGCCGACCGGGTGGCCACCGAGTCCCCGACCGTGGCATCACCCGAACCGTTCGGGTGCGCCACCTCGGGCAGCTCGTCCACCGAACGCTCCCGGCGCCACGGCCGGCGCGTCTCGTCGATCATCGCCCGCACCAGCGTCCTGCGTACGTAAGCGTCCAGGGCACCTCGGTCCCGGATCTTGCGCCACTTCCGGTGCAGCGCGACGAACGCGGTCTGCGCCAGGTCGTCCGCCCGGTGCCAGTCGCCACAGAGCATGAACGCGGTGCGCCGCACGGCATCCCGCCTCGCCGCGAAATACTCCGCGAACTCCTGCTCCTCGCGCTGCTCCACGCGGACTTCTCTCCGCTCGTCATCCTGCGAACCGGGGACGGACCGTACGGCCTCAACGGTTGCACGGACCGTTGCTGAGATTTACGCCACCCCTCCGTAGCCGGGTGGGGTGACAAGTGTGGTGTGATCGGATTGTGACCACCGCCACGCCGATCGACCTCCGCTCCGACACCGTCACCCGGCCCGGCACCCGCATGCGGGAAGCCATGGCGGCCGCCGAGGTGGGTGACGACGTACTCGACCACGACCCGACCATGCGCCGGCTCGAGGAACGGGTGGCCGACCTGCTCGGCGTCGAAGCCGCGCTCTGGGTACCGAGCGGCTCGATGGGCAACCTGATCGCGCTCACCCTGCATCTGCGGCGCGGCGACCGGTTCCTGGCCCCGCGCGGCGCGCACGTGCTGGACAACGAGCTGGGCACCGCCGCATGGGTGGCCGGCGGCATGCCCGCCGTGCTCGAGTGGGAGGCCGGGCCCGGGATTCCGGCCGCGGACACCGTGCGGGCGCTGGCCGGCGGCGGCGCGGCGCCGTACTACGCACTGCACACGACGTTGCTGTGCCTGGAGAACACGCACAACGGCGCGGGCGGCGCGGTGACCCCGCCGGACGAGCACGCCCGGCTGGTGGCCGCCGCACGGGACTGCGGGCTGCGGGTACACCTCGACGGCGCCCGGATCTGGCATGCCGCGGTGGCGCTCGGCGTCCCGCCGGCAGCGCTCACCGTCGGGGTGGACTCGGTGCAGGTCTGCCTGTCCAAGGGCCTCGGCGCGCCGGTCGGCTCGGTGGTGGCCGGCTCAGCCGCGTTCGTGGCCGAGGCCCGGCGGGTGCGCAAGATGCTCGGCGGCGGGGTGCGGCAGGGCGGCGTGCTGGCCGCGGCCGGGCTGGTCGCGCTCGAGCACATCGACGACCTGGCCGCGGATCACACCAAGGCGGCCGTACTCGCGGACGGGCTCGCCGAGCTTGGCTGGGCCGTCGATCCGCCGCAGACCAACATCGTGCTGGCCGGGGTGCCCGACGTGGGTCACACGCTGACCGTGCTGGCGCACGCCGGGGTGCTGGCCGTACCGATGTCCGGCAAGGTCCGGTTCATCACGCACCGCGACGTGGACGCCACGGACATCGCCGAGGCGTTGCAGCGGATCAAACAGACCGGGTAGCTCAGGGACGGATCTGGCGCCTCCCGGCCCGGCCCTTGATCGCGCCGTAGGTGACCGCGCCGAGCGTCACCACGACCGCCGCCACCAGCAACGTGCCGAGCACCTTGAACACGAAGCCGAGCACCATGAATGCCACCCAGATCAAGATGATCGCACCGATAATCTTCAGCAGCATGTCTGCCAACCCCTCCCCGACCTGAGCGTTCCGTCAGGTCAACGGCCGGTGCGGGTCACCGGTTCCCGCTGCGCCATTCGCCGAGCCGGCGCAGGCCCTCGGCCACGTCCGCGGTGCTGCCGGCGAAGGAGAACCGCACGAACCGATCGCCCTGTGCCGGATCGAAGTCCACTCCGGGCACGATGGCAAGGCCGGTGTCGGCAAGAAGCTTCGCGCAGAAGCTCATCGAGTCGCCGGTCAGGTGTGAGACGTCGGCGTAGGCGTAGAACGCGCCATCCGCGGGAGCCAGCCTGCTGATGCCCTCCTCGGCAAGTCCCTTGACCAGTCGGTCGCGGTTGACCCGGTACCTGGCCACGTGAGCGTCCAACTCGGCGTAGGACTCCGGCTCGAACGCGGCCACCGCCGCGTGCTGGGCCAGTGCCGGCGGGCACAGGGTGAAGTTGCCGGTCAGGCAGTCGATCGCACGGTGCAGCCGGCGGGGTACCAACAGCCAGCCGAGGCGCCACCCGGTCATCGCGAAGTACTTGGAGAACGAGTTCACCACGACGGCCTCGGTCGAGTATCGCCACGCGGTCGCGGTCGGCTGCTCGTAGGCGATGCCGTGGTAGAGCTCGTCGCTGATCAGCCGCACGCCGCGCGCCGCGCACCAGCCGGCGATCCGCTCCAGGTCGGCCGGGGCGAGCACGGTGCCGGTCGGGTTGGCCGGGCTGGCGAGCACCAGGCCGTCGATGCGAGGTAGTTCGTCGAGCATTTCGACGGTCGGCTGGAATCGGGTCTGCTCGCCGCAGGGCAGCTCGACCACCTCCGCGCCGAGGGCGCTGAGAATGTTGCGGTAGGCGGGATAGCCGGGCCGGACCACCGCCACCCGGTCGCCGGCGTCGAACGCGGCCAGGAACGCGAGCAGGAAGCCGCCAGACGAACCCGTGGTGATCACCACCTGCCGCGGGTCGACATCGAGGTCACTGGTGCGGCCGTAGTGCGCGGCCACGGCGGCCCGCAGCTCCGGGATGCCGAGCTGCTCGGTGTAACCGAGGCTGTGCGTTGCCAGCACCTCGGCCGCCCTGGCCAGCACCGGCTTCGGCGCGCCCGCGCTCGGCTGGCCGGCGGCGAGCGAGATCACGTCGCCGTGGGTGCGCTGCCGGGCGTTGGCCGCGGAGAGCACGTCCATCACGTGGAACGGCGGGATCGCCGCCCGCCCGGCCACCTTCGGCTGCATGCGGCCCAGCTTATGAGCGTCAGTAGCCGACGTAACCGCCACCGCCGTGGATCGCCTTGATGCCCGGCACGTTGCCGAGCGAACCGTAGCGGCTGACCGAGTAGCGGACGCCGGCGATGATGTTGTCCACCGGGTTCCAGATGTCGTTGTGGCCGGGCAACTTGTGCGCGTTGAACGTGGAGTCGATGCACTGCATCAGGCCCTTGGACGGGTGACCGGCCGCCGCGTTGGAGTCCCACAGGTTGATCGCCTTGGGGTTGCCGCCGGACTCGTGCTGGATGATCTGCCAGATGTACTGGGCGTCGGCCTCGCTGACGTTGATCCCGTTCTGACGCAGGATCTCGATCGCCTGCTTGATCCACTCCTGGACGTTGCCCGGCGGCGGGCCGCCGGTCGGGGGACCGCCGCTCGAGCCGAGGCCGCCACCTCCTCCGCCGCCGCCACCGGTGGGACCACCGCCACCACCGCCGGTCGGGCCGCCGCCCGCCGCACCGGCGCCGGTGCCGGTGCTGCCGTTGCCGCCGCTGCCCGGGGGCGGGCTGTCGGTGGTACCGGACGGCGCGGTCTGGCCGGGCGGTGTCGGCGTCCACTCGATCGGTGTGCCGGGTTGCGGGGTGAACGGCTGGGTGTTCGGGTCGGACATCGAGGAGAACGTGCTGGCCGGGCTGGCCGCGCCGGCCAGTGTCCCGGCCGCGGCGCTCAGCACGGCCTCGGTGCCGTCGAGGTGCTTGCGGATGTCCCCGGCGGCCTCGCCGCAGATTTCCCTGGTGTACCCGTCGAGCTGGGCCTGGTCGGCGTCCTTGTGGTTGCGGAGCCAGGTGTTGATCTCGGTGAGCGCCTGGTCGCAGCGGGTCTGGACATAGCTCTTGGCGCTGGTGAGGCCTCCGCCACCTTGTTGAGCGCACCGGCCGCCTGGGTCATCGCGCCGCCGACGTCCGTGCCGGCCTTGCCGAATCGGTCCATGTAGGCGACGAACTGGTCCGCCGAGGTGCCCTCCCAGGCGGCGTCGAGGCCGCGGACCGCCTTGCCGACCGCACCGGCGTTGGCGCTGGCGTTGGTGGCCGCGGTGGACAACCGGGCAGCCGCCGCCGCGACCGCTCCCGGGTCGGCGTTGTCCACCTTGCTCGCCTGAGCGGTCACCAGGTCGCCGCCCGCGTACCTGGCCAGGTCACCCGCCGCGCTCACAGCAGCCTCACCTCTGGGGTCATCGAACGGACGTTGTTGTCCTCGGTGTTCTGCACGCTCCGCACCACCGCGTCCAGCGACCGCGCCACCTGGTCCAACGTGTTCTCCGCGGCGGTGAACTCCTTGTGCATCGCGGAGTTCAGCGCGTCGACGGCGCGGGCCACCGCGGCCGAACTCGTCAGCTCGCCGTACGCCGCGGCATTCCCGCCGCCCTCCGGGAACGTGTCCGCGATCTCGCCGAACTTCGGCTTGTAGTCCTGCGCCCGGCGCATGCAGTCGTTGATCGCCTCGATGTTGTAACTGGGCACGTTGGCACACCCTCCACGCTCGCTCCGGTTCGGACGCGACGGCGCGCCGCGAGGTTCCCGCCACACCGCCTCCGCGGTTTCGTTCGCTCCGTTCGCTCGCTCCGGTTACAGCGCAAGGTGACCTTCCTGCGCTTCTAACAGCGCAATGTCACCTTGCGCTGTAAACGAACGGCGCTGTATCCCGGGCGGGCCGATCACACCTCGTCCAGTAGTTCCCGGACGAAGCCGGCCAGCATGGCGTTGTCCGCCGGGGTGACGGTGCTCCAGGTCTTCCCCGCGTTGTTGGGCCTGGTCAGGTAGGCGTAGCGGCCTTCGGGGGTGTCGTGGAAGGCGACCACCCGGTCGGCCCGGCGGACCTGCTGGTCGCGCGGGCGGCGCTCCACACCGAACTGGCCCCTGGCGGCCATGCCGGCCAACATCGCGGCAAGGCCCTGGGCGTCCAGTTGGGAGACTCCCTTGTCCCGCAGGAAACTCGCGAGCTGCTGCGGGGTCTCGGCGCGGGCGTCGGCGGCGTGTAGCAGGTCGGTGTCGACACTGACCGAGAAGCCGCGGCCGGCCGGAACCACTCCGGCCACCGACACCGCGGCCTCGGCCAGTGCGGTTGGCCTGGCCGGGATCAGCCACACCTCGCGCGGCTCGACCACGGCGAGCAGGCCCTGGCCGTTGGCGGTGACCGCGAGCGAGGAGATCTCGCGGTCGGTCCAGACCCAGCTGTCGATGCTGAACCCGGGATACGCCAACAGGTTCAGCCAGTCAGCGAGCTCCGCCTTGGCGCGCTCGCCCTCGGCCAAGCCGCGCCGCTCGAGATCGTCGAACGCGGTACGGCGCAGTTGGGCCCGCTCGGTGTGGGTCCGGCCGGGACTGACCATGGTGAGCGCGACGTGCCTCGGTGGCAGCCGCTGCGCCTCCCACAGCACGTCGAACTCCAGCGTGGACAGCACCACGCTGCCGGTTGCCGGCACGGTCGTCAGCCCTCGTCAGCCCTCGTCGTCATCGTCACCGATCAGCGCGGGCGCGATCGGCCGGTAGTCCTCGAACACGTCCGCCGACTCGACCCCGTACTTGCGCACATGCTCGCCGTCCTCCTCGTCCGGGGCGTTGCCGGTGGCCGGCTGGAGGATCGAGCTGGCCGCCGGTTTGGGTGATCGCGCGCCGAACTTCTCGGCGTTGCGCACGCTGCGGGCCTCCTCGGGCGGCTCCTGGGCGAGCGGTGACTTCGGTGCGCCGCCTCGACCCTCGCGCTCCGCTTCGGCGACGCCGCCGCCGGGCGCACCACCCGCGCCCGGCCGGCCGCGCACCAGGCGGTCCTTCTCGGTGGTCGCACCAACCGCCGCACCTTGCGCTCCCGCGCCGGCGATCGCGGCCGCGTCGGCGACCAGGAGGGAGGGAACCGCACGCGGGCCGAATCCCGGTGCACCCTCGACCGGAAGGCCGGTCGGCAGCGGCAACACCGGTCCGACGCCGGTTCGTGGACCCGGCTGGCCTGGCAGGCCTACCGGGCCGGGCCCGGGCGCCGGGCCGCCGGGCTGACCGCCGAGCAACGGCGCTGCTCCCGAGCCGCCGGGGGCCGGTGCGGAGCCAGGGGCGCCGGGTGGTTGGCCAGGAGCGCCCGGGGTGAAGCCGGACCCGCCATGGAAGCCGTCCACCGGGCCGACCTGGGTTCCGGTGGCGGACTGCTGCGTGACCAGCCCGACGCCGGGCGGGACCGGGAGTGTCTGCACCCCGCCGATGGCTGAGGAGCTGGCCGACTGGTATCCGTTCAGGCCGGCGATCGCCTGGTCCCGCGCGGCACCGGTGGACGCGACATCCTTGGCGTGGTCGGTGGTGTGCCCGAGCAGGCCGGCGAACCGGTCGAACCCGTCAAGCTGGGTGGGCCCGCGCAAGGTGCCCGAGTCCGGCGCGCTGTTTCGGGTGTGCGCGAACGATCCGCTCTGGTTCGACACGCCCTTGGCCGACTCCCCGACCGGCGTCACCGCGTCCTCGGCAAAGACGGAAGCCTGCTTGGTGGCCGCGGTTCCGCCGTCCGCCGCCTGGCCCTGCCAGGACACCCCGATCTGCTGCAACTGCTCGCGCAGCACCCGGTCCGTCTCGGCCAACCCCCCGGCAAGCGCGATGAGTGCGCGCGCGGCGTTGTGCAAACTCTCCGACCCGGCCCCGTTGCGCAACCCGTCGACCTGCTCGGCCAAGGCCTGGTTGTCGTATCCCTCGAACCGCAGGTCGTCGAGCCCGTAGTCGCCGTCCATTGCCTCACCTCACTTCAACGTTCGCAACGTCTGCACGGCCAACCCGGCCGCCTGTTCGGCCCGTTGGCACAATTCATCAAGCGTGAACGTATGGTTCCCGTCATTGTCGGTGTTGACCATCAACTGCTGCCCTTCGGCCACATCGACCGACGTGCTGCAATCAGGAGTGTTGTGGCCATTCGCGCCGCGAAACCAATAGGTGGCAGCCGGATAGGTCTCCACCGAGGCGAGCCTCGCTTCGACATTTCTCTTGCCACCCAACCACGGCCCTATACCTTCGTTGGTTACCAGTGTCACGGCGAACTCGTAGTACGGCGGCTGCCGCTGCACGCTGAGGATGCATTCCGGCATGCCGTTGTACTGCTGCGATTTGTTGGTCGAATTTCGGACCCGGTTCGCCTTCAGCTGATCCCGTTGCGGCTCGGTGAACAGTGCGCACGGGTCGAGCCCGTCCAGCCTCAACTCCTTGGGCCGCGGCGGAATCTGCACCGATGATGACGGGCGCCCCGAGGACGAGTTCGGCGACTGACCGGAGGTGCCAACCGATGTCGCACCGGGCGGCGGCGCGGGCTCGCCGGCCTCGCTCCGGGTGCAACCAGCCACGGCGAGCAGCCCGGCCAGAGCCAACACCGCCGGGCAGCTACGCACCCCTTGTACCACCGAACGCGGCCGCCACCTCTTCGTCGGTGTACCCGTATGCCTTCGCGCTGTCCCCGCATTGCCGCGCCAGCTTGTACAAGCCGTCGATGTACTGCTTGATCCGATTGGCATAGGAGTTCTCGTGCTCCACGAGGAGGTCATTCCAAGCCGGCGCGATCCGGATGCTGACGTCGTCGTCGCCCGGCGGCACGACCCGCAGGTCGCCATACCCAGTCCGCAGCTTTTCGTGGAGAACGTCCGCCTGGGTTTGGATGATTTTGGCGGCGGCCAGGACGTTGTCCTTGCTCACCGCGAAGGTGTTGGTGGTGAGGGTGGTTGCCTGGTCGAGTTGGGCGAAGGCGGTGCTGAGTCCCTGGCCGATCTCGCCTGGAAGTTCCATGAGTGCCTCCCCGCCTGGTGCGCTGGCCGCAGGTTATCAAGTCGCGGGTATGAGCCAGTTTAGGTTGGACGCACTGCCCCGGTCGGGGGTTCCCCTAACGGGTGGCGGGGATGGCCCGCAGGGCGATGTCGGTGCGGTGATGGGAACCGGCCAGGTGGACCCGGGAAACGCGCTGGTAGGCCACGTCACGAGCGGACTCGATGGTCGGCGCCACGCCGACCACCGACAACACCCGCCCGCCCGCGGACACGATCGCACCGTCCTCGCGGCGGCGGGTTCCGGCGTGCAGCACCCCCTCGGCATCGGCGCCGGTGATCAGGTCGCCGGTATGCGGGCGGCCCGGATACCCGTCGGCGGCGACCACCACGGTCACCGCGAAGTCGCCGGACCACTCCAGCGGCGGCTGCTCCGCCAGGGTGCCGGTGGCCACCGCGTGCAACAGCCCGGCCAACGGGGTGCGCAGCAGCGGCAGGATCACCTGGGTCTCCGGGTCACCGAAGCGGCAGTTGAACTCGATCACCTGCGGGCCGGACGCGGTCAGCACCAGGCCCGCGTACAGCAAACCGGCGAACGGCGTACCGCGCCGGGCAAGCTCGGCGGCCACCGGGGCCACAACATCGCGCACCACCTGGTCGGCCAGCCCCGGGTCGGCCCACGGCAGCGGGGCGTAGGCGCCCATGCCGCCGGTGTTCGGACCGGCGTCGCCGTCGCCGACCCGCTTGTAGTCCTGTGCCGGCAGCAGTGCGACCACGGTGTCACCGTCGACCAAGCAGAACAGCGACACCTCCTGACCCTCCAGGAACGACTCGAGCAACACCGGGTGGCCGGCCTCGAGCAGCGCCATCGCGTGCGCCCGTGCGGCCGCGACATCGGCGGTGACCACGACACCCTTGCCGGCGGCCAGGCCGTCGTCCTTGACCACCCAGGTCGGGCCGAACCGGGCAAGCGCGGCGTCGAGCCGGGCCGGGTTGTCCACCACTTCGGCGTGCGCCGTCGGCACCCCCGCCGCCGTCATGATCTCCTTGGCGAACGCCTTGGAGCCCTCGATCCTGGCCGCCTCGGCGGACGGCCCGAAGGCGGCGATGCCGGCCGCGCGCACCGCGTCGGCGACGCCGGCGACCAGCGGAACCTCGGGACCGATCACCACCAGATCGGCCGACCATCGCGCGGCCAGCGCGGCCACCGCCGCCGGCCCGGCGGCGTCGACGCCGTAGGACTCGGCCAGCGCGGCGGTGCCCGCATTGCCGGGAGCGCAGGCCAGCGCGGTCACCGCAGGGTCGTGCGACAACGCGAGCACGAGGGCGTGCTCGCGTGCTCCGGACCCGATCACCAGTACCCGCACGGTCAACGAGCCTAGGCCATGCCGCGCGGCCCGGTCAGCCGGCGGCGAGGGCCTGCCTGGCGCCCGGATGCAGCGGAACCGGGCCGGTCTGACCGGCCTTGCCCCGGTCGAGTTCCTTGGCCGCCGGGTGCACCTTCACCAGCTCGTCCTTCTTGTCGAAGATCAACTTGGTGATGGCGCAGGCGTTGCCGGCCGGGAAGTCGTCGCGGACCAGCAACACGTTGGGCACCACGATGGTCGGCACGTCGGCGGCGAGCCCGTAGCTGGCCGCCGGGATGCTGCCCCTGTCGTACACCTGGTTGATCTTCTTCATGGCGTCCAGCTGCGGGGTGATGTCGATGAACTTCACCCCATCGCGTAGTGACGTGGTCAGGTCGGTGATCTCCGGGGTCGGCAGGCCGCCGGACCAGACCAACCCGTCGAGCTGCCCGGCCTTCATGCCGTCCACCGTCTGCCGCAGCGCCAGGCGCACCGCGGAGACGTCCTTGGCCGGATCCAGGCCGGCCGCCTGGAGCAGCCGGTTCGCGATCACCTCGGTACCGGACTTGGGCGAGCCGGTGGAGATCTTCTTGCCCCGCAGGTCCGCCACGCTGTTGATGCCGCTGCCGGTCCGAACCACGACGTGCGTGTAGTTCGAGTAGATCCGGGCCAGCGCGGCGATCCGCTGCGGCTTGGCGAAGCTCTCCTTGCCGTTGACCGCGTCGGCCGCGGTGTCGGCCAGCGCGAACGCCACGTCGTAGTCGCCCTTGACCAGCTGCTGGATGTTCTGCACGGAGGCGGTGGTCTCCGCCGCGGTCGCCTTCAGCTTCGTGTTGCCGCTGATCAGCTGGGCCAGCCCGCCGCCGAGGGTGTAGTAGACACCGCCGGTGTTGCCGGTGGCGATGGTGATCCGGCCGTTCGCGGCCTCGCACGGCACCGACTGACCCGACGGCGCGCCGGCGCCGGAGGAGGTGTCCGCCCGCTTCCCGCCGCACGCCGTGGCGAGCAGCCCGATGATCAGTGCGCCGGCCAGGATCGACGACTTACGCGTTGGCACGATTCATCTCCTTGTCCGATTCCCCGCCCGGGTTGACGTCGCGCGTCCGGGTCGCCAGGTGCACGACGACCGCGGCTGCGGCGCAGGCGAGACCGATCCCGATGGAGATCGGCTGCAGGTAGAGCAGGAGCAGCGCGGCCGGCAGGCAGAGCAGCCGTTCCGGCCAAGCGGCCGGGCCGAGCAGCCAGCCGCCGGTGACCACGGCGAGGGCGGCGACGCCGAGCGCGGACACGGCGGTCACCCAGACCACGTCCAGCGGGCCGCGCCGCAGCAGCAGCGCCGAGCCGTTGTCGGTGAGCACGAAGGCGATCGGCACCAGGAACGCCGGCAACGTGTACTTCCAGGTTTGCCACATGGTGCGCAGCACCGAGCCGCCGGTGATCGCGGCCGCGGCCACGGCGGCCAGCGCGGTCGGCGGGGTCACCTCGGAGAGCACCGCGTAGTAGAAGATGAACATCGCCACCTCGGCCGGCGCCGCACCGAGGTCGAGCAGTGCCGGGCCGAGCACCACCCAGGCGATGATGAACGAGGCGGTGACCGGCACCGCGAGGCCGAGCACGCCCACCGCGACCGCGGCGAACACGACCGTGAGCACCAGCACCACGGTCGGGTCGCTGGACAATGCTTTCGCCGCCGCCACAAGGGCGTCCGCCAGTTCCTGGCCGAGCCCGGTCTTGGTGATCACGGACGTGATCACGCCGGCCGCCGCGCAGACCGCGATCACCGGCAGGGCGCCGCGAATACCCTCGGCCAGCGCGTCGGCCAGCGAACGTAACCAGCGCGGCACCGCCACGCCCGGCCCGCCCGCGGCCCGCGCCTCGATCAGCCGGGAGACCAGGGCGAACAGCGCGGCCACCCCGGTGGCATAGACCACCGCGGTGAACGGCGGAATGTCCAGCGCCAGGAACACCACGATGACGGCCAGCGAGGCGAAGTGGTGGATGCCGCGCTTGAGCACCGCCCCGGCGGGCGGCACGTCCACCTCGACCGCGTTCGCGCCGAACCGCCGGGCGTCGATCTCCACGGCGAGCGCGATGCCCAGGTAGTACAGCAGGGTCGGAATCGTCGCCCAGATCATCACCGTGAGGTAGGACGTCTGAAGGTACTCGGCGATGATGAACGCGGCGGCGCCGAGCGTCGGCGGGGACAGGATCGCGCCGATGCCGGAGGCGGCGAGCAGGCCACCGGCGTTCTCCTTCGGATAGCCCGCTCTACGCAGCACCGGCCAGGTGATCGCGCCGAGCGTGACGGTGGTCGCCGTGCCAGAGCCGGAGACCGTGCCGAGCAGGAAGCCGGAGAGCGCCGCGGTGCGTCCCGGCGCGGTGCGGGACCTGCGGAACAGCGCGAAGCTGAAGTCCACGAAGAACTTCCCGGCACCCGAAGAGTTGAGCACCGCGCCGTAGATGGTGAACAGCACGATGTAGCTGGCCGCGACATCGAGCGGAATCCCGAAGAACCCGCTGGCGTCGTTGAACAGCCCGTTGAGGATCTGGCTGTAGTCGAAGCCGGCGTGCGCGATGCCCCAGTTCTGCGGCAGGTAGCCGCCGTAGTAGGCGTAGGCCAGGAACATCAGGCACACCACGGGAAGCACCAGACCGGTGGTCCGCCTGGTCGCGTCGAGGACGAGCAACAGCAGCAGGGTGCCGAACAGGATGTCCATAATGGACAGTTGGCCGCCGCGGTCGAGGAACGCGTCGTAGCCACCGGACAGCGGCAGCACCGGGTAGAGCCCGGCGAGCAGGGCGAGCACCGCGAGCGCCATGTCGAGGATGCCCGGGTTGTCCCGGTCGGCCGCACCGCGGCGACGCGCGATCGGCCGGTAGGTGAGGAACACCAGCGGCAGCGTGGTCCCGAGGAAGATCACCAGGTAGAACACGTTGCCCTTGGCTAACGGCACGAAGACCTGCTTGAGCACCAGCAGCGCGACGGCGATCGAGACCGCCAAGACGAACCGGTCCCAGCGCGGGCCCAGCCGGCGAGCGGGGCGCTCCTCCTCCTGGGCGCCAACCGACTCCAACACGTCCGGCTCGTGAATCATCAACGGCAACCTACCCGCGACCGGTGCCATTCCGACAGTTTCGTACGTATCGTCAACGGGCGTTACGGCCACGTGACCTCGCCCGTTGCGTGGTGTTCGCCTTGATCGGTAACGATCCGCTGGCTGTTTCGAGCGAAGAGGAGACCTCATGGGTTCGAAGATCCTGCGCATGTCGGTGCTCGCGGCGGCGATGTTCGCGCTGGTCGGCGGCGCGTCCGCGGTGGTGGCACAACCGTCCGCGCCGGCCGGTGCGGACGGCGCGCGACACAGCCGGCCACTGATCATCGGCCACCGCGGGGCGTCCGGCTACCGGCCGGAGCACACCCTGGCGTCTTACGAGCTGGCCGCCAGGATGGGCGCGGACTACGTCGAGCCGGATCTGGTGCCCACAAAGGACGGTGTGCTGGTGGCCAGGCACGAGCCGGAGATCAGCGGCACCACCGACGTGTCGCGGCATCCCGAGTTCGCCGCGCGGCGGACCACCAAGTCGCTGGACGGGGTGGCCACCACCGGCTGGTTCACCGAGGACTTCACCCTGGCCGAGCTGAAGACGCTGCGCGCGGTGGAGCGGCTGCCCGACGTCCGGCAGCACAACACCGTGTTCAACGGCCGCTACCAGGTGCCCACCTTCCAGGAGGTGATCGACCTGGTCAAGCGGCTGTCCCACGAGCTGCACCGGGACATCGGCATCTACCCGGAGACCAAGCACCCCACGTTCTTCCGCAAGCAGGGCCTCGCGCTCGAGCCGAAGCTGGTCGACGCGCTGAACCGCAACGGGCTCAACCACGCCGGCGCCAAGGTGTTCGTGCAGTCCTTCGAGGTGTCCAACCTCAAGGCGCTCGACCGGCAACTGCGGGTGCCGTTGGTGCAGCTGACCTCGGCAACCGGCGCGCCGTTCGACTTCGTGGACAGCGGCGACCCGCGCACCTATGCCGACCTGGTCACCCCGGCGGGGCTGCGCGAGGTGGCCGGCTACGCGGCCGGGATCGGGCCGGACAAGCTCCAGGTCATTCCCCGGGACGCGGCCGGCAACCTCGCTGCGCCGACCAACCTGGTGCGGGACGCGCACCGGGCCGGGCTGACCCTGCACCCGTACACCTTCCGCGCGGAGAACACCTTCCTGCCGGCCAACCTGCGCTCCTCGGCCAACCCGACCGACTACGGCAACCTGTTCGCCGAGATCCAGGCGTACTTCGCCGCCGGCGTCGACGGCCTGTTCACCGACAACACCGACATCGGCGTGGCGACCCGAGCCGAGTCCTGACCGCGGCCACCGGGTACGGCGCCGGCAACACACCGGCGCCGTATCTGGCACGATTGGGGAGTGGGCTTCGGTGAGGAGCTGCGGGTTCGGCGAGTCCGGGCCGGGTTGACCCAGCGGGACTTGGCGCAGCGGGCCGGGGTGAGCGTGCGGGCGGTGCGCTACATCGAGCAGGGACGGGTGGCCCGGCCGCGATCCGAGTCACTGCGGCGGTTGGGCGAGGCGGTCGGGCTCAGCGTCGACGGCGCTGCGCGGGTGTCGATCAGGGTGCTCGGCCGGCTCGACGCGGACCGGGGCGGGCGGACGTTGGACATCGGCACCTACAAGCCGAGGGCCCTGCTCGGGCTGCTTGCGCTGCGCGCCAACACCATCGTGTCGCAGGCCGAGATCGTCGACGGGCTGTGGGGCGACGCACCGCCGGAAAGCTGCCAGAACCTGGTGCACACCTACGTCTCGCGACTGCGCCGGGTGATCGGCCCGGATCTGTTGCGCTCCGCGCGGCTCGGCGGGTACCGGCTTGACGTCGAGCCGGACCAGCTTGACCTGCTTCGGTTTCGCGAGCTGACCGAGCGCGCCGACCAGGCGCGGCACCGCGAGCCGCGGCTCGCCGCCGCGCTGTTCGAGCAGGCGCTCGACCTCTGGCGCGGGCCGCTGCTCGACGACCTGCCGGCCGGCATCCGGACGCACCCGGTGGCCACCGCGATCAGCGCCCGGCGACTGGGGACCGCGCTGCACTACGCCGATCTCGCCGCCCCGGCAGGGCGCGCGGTGACCCGGCTGCGCGCGCTGACCGGCGAGGAGCCGCTGCACGAGGGGCTGCACGCCCGGCTGATGCTGGCCCTCGCCGGCTCCGGTGAGCAGGCCGCCGCGCTGCGGCTGTTCACCGAGATCCGGTCGCGGTTGGCCGACGAGCTCGGGGTCGGGCCGGGAGCCGAGATCCGGGCCGCGCACCTGTCCATCCTCCGACGCTCGGAGTCCACAGTAGACCGAATGCGTGCCCCGGCGCAGTTGCCCGCCGACGTGGCCGGGTTCGCCGGGCGGGCCGAGCACCTTGGCCGGCTGGACGCACTGCTCGGCGGCCGGGAGCGAGACACCGCGGTGCGCATCGCGGTGATCACCGGAACCCCCGGCGTCGGGAAGACCGCGGTCGCGGTGCACTGGGCGCACCGGGTGCGCAAGGAGTTCCCGGACGGCCAGTTGCACGTGGACCTGCGCGGGTACACGGGCGGACCGCCGGTGCGGCCGCTCGAGGCGTTGACCCGGTTCCTGCGCGCGCTCGGCGTGCCGGCCGAGCGCGTGCCGGTGGACCCGGAGGAGGCGGCCAACCTCTACCGCACCCAGCTCGCCGACCGCAGAGTCCTTGTCCTGCTTGACAACGCGGCCAGTGCGGACCAGGTCCGCCCGCTGCTGCCCGGCAACCCCGGCTGCCTGGTGGTGGTGACCAGCCGAGACCGGCTGACCGGACTGGTGGCCCGGGAGGGCGCGCACCGGCTCGGTCTCGACGTGCTCGACGAGGACGACTCGACCGCGCTGCTGGCCCGCATGCTCGGCACCGGCCGGGTGCGCGCCGAACCGCAGGCGGCCGCCGAGCTGGGCCGGATCTGCGCGCACCTCCCGCTGGCCCTGCGGATCGCCGCGGCCAACCTGGGCACCGCGCCGGGCCGCCGGATCTCCGACCACGTCACCGAACTGCGCGCGCACGGCCGGGTGATCTCCACCGACGAGAGCGACCGGGGCGCGGTCCGCGCCGCGTTCGAAACCTCCTACGCCCGGCTGGAGCCAGGCACCCGCCGGATGTTCCGGTTGCTCGGCCTGGTTCCCGGGCCGGACTTCACCACGGACGCCGCCGCCGCGCTGGCCGGCGGCTCGGTGGACGGCGCGCGCCGCGCGGTAGGCCAACTCGCCGCCGCGCACCTGGTCGCGGCGCCGGCCGCCGGCCGTTACCAGTTCCACGACCTGCTCCGGGACTACGCCGCCGGCCTGGCCAGGTTCGAGGACGCCGACGAGTGCGACTCCGCGGTGGACCGGTTGCAGGACTTCTACCTGCACACCGCGGACCGGGCCACCCGGCTGCTCTACCCGTCCGCGCTGCGGCTGCCGGCCGGCCCGGGCACCAGCCGGGTCACGCTCGACTCCGAGCGTGCGGCGATCGACTGGCTTGAGGCCGAGCGGGCGAACCTGGTCGCTGCCACCGGGCCCGGGTTCGGCGTGCCGAGCTACGCCTGGCGCATCGCTGACACCCTGCGCGGCTGGTTCGTCAGCCGGGGACACGGCGCGGACGGGCTGGCCGTCTGCCGAACCGCACTGGCCGCCGCCGAGCGGGCCGGGGACCAGGCCGGCCAGGCGTCGGCGTACGACGTGCTCGGGCTGACCCACTACAACCTCGGCGAGCTGCGCCGGGCCATCGCCTGCCACGCCGAGGCGCTGGCCATCAGCCGGCGGATCGGGAATCCGGCCGCCGAGGCCAGCGCGCTGCACAACGTCGGCCGGGCCTGCGCGCATCTCGGCCAGCCGGCCCGCGCGATCCGTTTTCACCAGGAGGCGCTGGAGATCAACCGGCGGATCGGGAACCGGCACGGCGAGGCGATGACGCTCAACTACCTCGGCTCGGCGGCGCTGGTGCTCGGCTCCCCTGGCAGGGCCAGGGCCTGCTCCATCGCGGCGTTACGCCTGGCCAGGGAGATCGGCGACCGGTACGTGCAGGTCCGTGCGCTGAACAGTCTCGGCCTGATCCACTGGGCCGCGATGGGGGGCTATCCGGCCGCCGAGGGCTACTTCACCAGGGCGCTGGCGCTCGCCAGGGAGATCGGCTTCTGCTACGGCGAGGCCTCCGTCCTCATCGGACTGTCCAGGGTGTGCCGGTGCACCGGGCGGCCGGCCGAGGCGATCGGGTACTGCGCCGAGGCACTGGCCGTCATGCGCGACCGCGGCATCCGGCTGTTCGAGGGCCGGGCGCTGACCGAACTCGCCCAGGCGCACCTTCAGCTCGGCGACGTCGGCGCGGCGGCGGCGCACGCCGGGCAGGCGCTGGACGTGGTACGCGACCGCGAGCAGCGGCTGATCGAGGCCCGCGCGCTCCAGGTGCTGGGGTTGGCCAGGAAGGCCGGCGGCGAGGGCGACGCGGCGCGCGCCCACTGGCGGGCGGCGCTGGCGATCTACACCGACATCGGCGCGCCCGAGGAGCGAACGGTGCGCACCCTGCTCGCCGCGTAGCGCACGCGACGGAGATCGCTCCCACTACTCCGGATTTCTGGCCTGCGGCACCTGACCGTTGACCGGCACCCCACCGTTGCGCTCCGGCTGGGCCAGACAGGTGCGGTTGCGGCCGGTGCGTTTGGCTTCGTAGAGCGCGGCATCCACCGCCAGCAGCAGGGTGTCGAGCTGTCTGCCGCCGCCCGGGTAGCTGACCGCGCCGATCGATGCGGTCAGGTTGGCGATCTCCACCCGGCCGCCGTTGCCGGTGGTGTGCACCTTGAGATCCTTGATCCGGTCGCGCAGCCGTTCCGCCCTGGTCAGCAGGTTCTCGGTGTTGATGCCCGGCACCAGCAGCACGAACTCCTCGCCGCCGAACCGCCCGGCCACGTCGTAGTCCCTCGACTCCCGCCGGATCGCGTCGGCCACCGCCTTGAGCACGTCGTCACCGGCGAGATGGCCGTAGGTGTCGTTGACCCGCTTGAAGTGGTCCAGATCGAGCATGAGGATGCCGACCGGCGTGCTGTCCCGTTCCGCCCGGGACAGTTCCCGGCGGGCCAGGTCGGTCCAGTGCATGGCGTTGGCCAACCGGGTCTTCTCGTCCATTCTGGCGGCCAGCTCGTAGTGATGCAGCAGCAGGCTGCGGTGCAGCAACAGCAACGGCGGCATGATCAGCAGGACGAACCACGGGTCGAAGGCGGTCACGCCGGCGGTGACCCCGCCGAGGCTCACCCCGGCCAACTCGGTGAGGTAGCCCCCCACGCTGCCGAGCGCGGTCCGGCCGGGCGTCTGCGGCGAGGACACCAGAATGATCATCACGATCAGACCGTGGTTGACGAACCACCGGCTGAGCATGGCCAGCACCACGACGAACAGACCCTGCCAGCCGCTTGGCATGCCCGGGTAGCTGCCCGGCGGCAGGCCGACCTGTAACACGACGGCGGCGGCCTCCGTGGCCAGGATGACCGTCGCGGCGCTGTACACCCAGCGGAAGATCGGGGTGTGCACGACCCGCACCCGCATGTGCGTGTGGGTCAACACGACCAGGGCCACGGCCAGCGGCGGGGGCAGCAGCAGCACGGCGGCGAAGGTCCACACCGACTTCAGGTCGACGAACGGGGCGTCGGCACGCATGGCCTCGCGCACCCGCTCGATCCCGCGCGCCGCCTCGAGGTGCACGATCGAGCCGCCGGCCAGCACCGCGAACACGACCCAGTCCGCCGCCCGCACCGGGATCCGGAACGCGGTGGCCACGGTGACCACGACGGTGAGGCCCTCCACCACCAGCACGGTGAGAATGACGTGGCCGGGTTGGGACCACAGCGATGCCCGCCGAATGGCGGACCATGAGCTGCTCACGGTCGTCTTGATCTGAACGACAGGTCGTGGAAAATAGGATCGAGTCATCGGAGTAACCACGACCGACGGTTCACGGTCCGACAGTAGCCAGAAACACACGGCAGGTCACGCGCTGTGGGAAAGTAGGTTCTGGTCCGGTGCAAGCAAACCGAACAGCGTCCAGGAGGTTCTCAGTGCGTGACTCCAACTGGTGACGTAGTGCCGGCGTAGGCCCGCCCCAACGACCGGGCCGCCAGCAGTGCCACCACCACCCCCAACGCCCCCGCACACGCGACGACAAGTGACGGCGCCACACCGTCCGCGAACAGACCGGCCACAACGACACCAAGGCCCTGAGACACCCGAAGGCTGGTGACCGCCAGCCCGAAGGCCTGACCCCGCTGCGCGCCGGGAACGGCCCGAACGAACTCCGCCGAGGCCACCGTGTGATAGGCGGCTCCGACCCCGGACAGCGCGAACAGCACGATCGTGACGGCGATACCAGGACCGGCCGCGCAGCCGGTCAGTACCGCGCACGCGCCGACTGCCAGCGGACCGATGAGCCTGCGCCGCAGCGGCGGCGGCACCAGCCTGGTCAGAATCACCATGCCGACCACGTTTCCGGCCGGTGGTGCGGCGAACAGCAGCCCGGCGACCAGCGGGCCACCGCCCAGCTCGTCGGCGTACGGCACGGCGAGCCCCTCGGCCACCACGTAGCACCCGGACACGCAGGCGACCAGCACAAGGGCCCGCAGCATCCGGTTGCCCCAGACCAGACTCGCGCCTTCGCGCAGGGAGGTCAGGGTGGTCTTCTGCCGGCCGGCGGCGCGCTCGTCCGTTGGCGCCGGCCGGTCCCGCAGGCCGAACCGAACCAGCAGCGCGGAGACCAGGAAGGTCGCCGCGTCGATGCCGAGTGCCGCGCTGGTCCCGGTGAACCTGACGACCACGCCGCCGCCAACGTAACCGGCCAGCTGGGCGGCCTGATAGCTGATGTTGATCACACCCTGGCCGACCACGAACCGGTCGCCGTCGAGGATGTCGGGGAGCACGGCGGCGCGGGCGGCGTTGAACGGAGCGGCCAACAGCTGGACCGCGACCAGCAGGCCGGCCAGCGCCACGAAAGGCATGCCGGGCAGGGCCATCAGTCCGACCAGCACGGCACGGGCCAGATCGGTGGCCACCATCAGCTCGCGGCGGCGGAACCGGTCGGCCAGACCGGACAGCAGCGGGCCGCCGACCAGGTCGGGCAGGAAAGTGAGCGCGTAGGTCAGTGCGGTGAGCGCGGCGCTCTTGGTGCGATCGAACACCAGCAGGGCCAGCGCGACCCTGGCCAGCTGGTCGCCACCGATGGAGAGCACCTGGCCGGAGAAGAGGGCGCGGAACTCGCCGACGGCGAACACCTCGCCGAATCTGGCGGGCTGCTCTCCCTCCCGGCTCAACCCTCTGACCCCCCAGCCCAGTTGTCGGCACCGTCAGGTACATGATGGCGCCGCGCGGTAGCCGATGTCACGGGTTCGAGCGCACCACGTCGCAAACCGTAGTCGGATCACGGCCACGCCGCGGGTCCGGCGCCGCACCGGCGACCCGTCGACGGGTGGGCTTCGTCAGGCGCCCCACACTAACTCGTGCCGCACGATCGTCTGGTCGCGGCGCGGGCCGACGCCGATCGCCGAGATCCGCGCGCCGGCGAGCTCCTCGATCCGCTCGACATACCGGCGCGCGTTGCCGGGCAGCTCCTCGAACGTCCGGCACTGCGTCAGGTCCTCCCACCACCCGGGCAGCTCCTCGTACACCGGAATCGCGTGGTGCAGATCGGTCTGCGTCATCGGCATGTCGTCCACCCGCCGGCCGTCCACCTCGTAGGCCACGCAGATCGGCACGTTCTCCAGGCCGGAGAGCACGTCCAGCTTGGTGAGGAAGTAGTCGGTGATCCCGTTGACCCGTGCGGCGTACCGGGCGATCACCGCGTCGAACCAGCCGGTGCGCCTGGACCGCCCCGTGGTCACGCCGATCTCGCCGCCGGATTTGCGCAGCCGCTCGCCCATCTCGTCGTTCAGCTCGGTGGGGAACGGGCCGGAGCCGACCCTCGTGGTGTACGCCTTGAGGATCCCGATCACCGAGTCGATCCGGGTCGGCCCGATGCCGGAGCCGGCGCTGGCCCCGCCCGCGGTCGGGTTCGACGAGGTGACATACGGGTAGGTGCCGTGGTCGACGTCGAGCAGCGTGCCCTGCGATCCCTCCAGCAGCACCATCTCGTCGCGCTCGAGCGCCTGGTTGAGCAGCAGCCGGGTGTCGGCGATGCGGTGCGCGAACTTCTCCCCGTGGGCCAGCACCGTGTCGGACACCTGCACCGGGTCCAAAGCCTTGCGGTTGAACACCTTCACCAGGATCTGGTTCTTGACGTCCAGCGCGGCCTCGACCTTCTGCCGCAGGATCTTCTCGTCGAGCAGGTCCTGCACCCGCACCCCGACCCTGGCCACCTTGTCCTGGTACGCCGGCCCGATGCCGCGACCGGTGGTGCCGATCTTGGCCTTGCCCAGGTACCGCTCGGTGACCTTGTCGATGGCCACGTGGTACGGCATGAGCAGGTGCGCGTCGGCGGAGACCAGCAGGCCGGACGTGTCCACCCCGCGCGCCTCGAGCCCGGCGAGCTCGTCGAGCATGACGGCCGGGTCGACGACCACCCCGTTGCCGATCACGTTTCGCACACCCGGCGTGATGATCCCGGACGGGATCAGGTGCAGCGCGAAGTCCTGGCCGTCGGGCAGCACCACCGTGTGCCCGGCGTTGTTGCCGCCCTGGTAGCGAACCACCCACTGGACCCGGTCGCCGAGCAGATCGGTGGTCTTGCCCTTGCCCTCGTCGCCCCACTGGGCGCCGATGATCACGATTGCCGGCATGTGAGACTCCCCGGGTGGACGCGTCCGTTCAGGCGAATTGCCGGAGATCGAGCGTAGACCAGGAGGCGAACGTGGGCGCACTCGTGTTGGCCTGCGGGGTTGCCGCGAGCCGTCCGAACTGGACGGCGGTGCCCGCGAGGCCAGCCAGGGCCGATCTCGACCCGCTGCTCGGGACCGGGCCGGAGCGGGTGGTCGTGGTCGGCACCGACGCCGACCTGGCCGCCGTGGTGCTCCGGCTGCTGCGCACCGAGCGGCTCGAGCTGCCGGTCGGGTTCGTACCGGTGCACCGTGCCGGATCGGCGGTGGCCAGGCTCTGGCGGCTGCCCGCCGGTCGGGACGCGGCGATGGCGCTCGCCACCGGCGGCCGGCCGCGCGCGCTGCCGCTGGTCCGGGACGACTCCGGCGGGGTGTTGCTCGGCCGGGGTGTGACCGGACCGGTGCGCGGCGAGGCGTACTGCGACGACCAGTTGGCGCTGCGCGGCCGGGCGCGTCGCATCGAGGTCAGGCCCGGGCCGGCCGGGGTGCACGGACTCGTGGTCCTCGGTGGGCTGGCGCGCCGGCCGGCGTCGTTCGACGGCAGGGCGTTCCAGCTCGGCTGCGAGCCGGCCCGAGTGACCGTGGACGGCGTCGAGCACCCGCGGCCGGTGCGGCGTTGGACCTGGTACCGGCACACCGAGGACCTGTGCGCAGTCGCCTTGCCGGACTGAGCAACGCGGCGTGACCCCGGGCCGCGGTTGCGCCCTACTTGGCCGATGCGAACATCTCTCCGAATCCTGCTTGCCGGTCTCGGCGTGCTCGGCGCCGGCGTCACCCTCACCGCGGCGCCGGTCTCCGCCGCCGGCGCCGACACCATCTCAAGCGACCGCGCCACGGTCCGCGAGTATCCGGGCCGGCTGGTGCTGGCCAACGCCACGGCCGGCGACCGGGCGGAGGTGACCGGGTACTGCGGCTCCTGGGTGCGCGTGCGGATCACCGCGCGGCACCCGATGGCCACCCCGACGGGCTGGGTGCAGCGCGGCCATCTCACCAAGGCGAGCCGCGAGGGCGGGCTGGACGGCGTGCCGCAGCGCTGCGGGGATGACGCCGACCGGTGGCGGGACTGGGTCGGCGCGATCAACGCCCCGTTCCACTCGCTGCGGAAGGTGGACGGCGGCTGGCGCCGGATCGTGTTCGGCACCAGGGTGAACCTGGCCGCGACGCCGGACTGCGTGCCGTCGCTGAACTACACCCGGGAGGCGAGCGGGCCGGACCGGGTGGACCCGACCCAGCGCGTGAGCGGCCTCGACCTCGGCAACGTCGGCTTCCGCTATGTCACCACCGACGGCTCGGTGGCCCTGGTCAGCTCGCCGCGCCTTGGCGCGAGCTACGGCGTCTGGGCGTTCGTACCGTCCGCCTGCGTGCAACCGCACAACCGGGCGACGGTGTACTTCGACGAGCCGGTGGTGCAGCTGACGAACATCGCCGGACTGAAGACCGGCGTCGGCTACCCGGACTCGGTGATCAGGTCACGCGGCTGCTCGGCCGCGGTGCACAGCCCCAGCCACCCGGCCTTCGGCTACTGGCCGGACCCGGTTCGGCGGCCGGGCTGCCCGGTGTGATCCCGTCACCCGCGTAGTCCAGCTTGGTGACGTTCCACCGTAAGCGTGCACACGCAGGCAACGTGTTCACGTCACCGGCATGCTCAACCGCCGCTGATCGCGGCCGCGGCCGCCGGGTCGGAGTCGTCGAGGAACTGCGCGCAGCGCTCGTGTTCCTCGGCGTCTCCGATCGCCTGCGCGGCGCCGGCCAGCGCGGCCAGCGCCCGAAGGAAGCCCCGGTTGGGGCGGTGCGACCAGGGGATGGGGCCGTGCCCCTTCCAGCCGGCCCGGCGCAGTTGGTCCAGACCCCGGTGGTAGCCGGTGCGGGCGTAGGCGTACCCGGCTACCGGGTCGCCCGCGGCCAGCGCCCGTTCGGCCAGCGCCGCCCAGGCCTCGCTGAAGTCCGGCCAGGACTTGACCACCTCGGCCGGGTCGGTGCCGGTCTCGATGGCGGCCTGCGCTTGGGCGCGCTCCGGCAACAGGGTCGGCTGCGGTCCGAGCAGGTTGGTCATCAGCCGGCCAGCATCCGGCCGGCGGAGCGCAGGTCGTCGCACCCTTGAGTGACCCGGACCCCCATGGCCTGCTCGGCCAGCCTGAGATAGCCGCGCGGGTCGTAGGCCTTCTTGTTGCCGACCTCGCCGTCGATCTTCAGCACGCCGTCGTAGTTCTTGAACATGTGCTCGACGATCGGCCGGGTGTAGGCGTACTGGGTGTCGGTGTCGATGTTCATCTTCACCACGCCGTAGGACAGCGACTCGTGGATCTCCTCGAGCAGCGAGCCCGAGCCGCCGTGGAAGACCAGGTCGAACGGCTTGGCGCCGGCGGACTGGCCGAGCTTGTCCGCGGCCACCTCCTGGCCCCGCTTGAGCACCTCGGGCCGCAGCTTGACGTTGCCCGGCTTGTACACGCCGTGCACGTTGCCGAACGTGGCGGCCAGCAGGTAGCGGCCCTTGTCGCCGGAGCCGAGCGCGTCGATCGTCTTGAGGTAGTCGTCCTCGGTGGTGTAGAGCTTGTCGTTGATCTCGTTGGCGACGCCGTCCTCCTCGCCGCCAACCACGCCGATCTCCACCTCAAGGATGATCTTCGCCTTGGCCGCCTCCTCGAGCAGCTCGGCCGCGATCTTCAGGTTGTCGTCGAGCGGCACCGCGGAGCCGTCCCACATGTGCGACTGGAACAACGGGTTCTCCCCCCGGGCCACCCGCTCCTGGCTGATCTTGAGCAGCGGCCGGACGAAGCCGTCAAGCTTGTCCTTGGGGCAATGGTCGGTGTGCAACGCGATGTTCACCGGGTACTTCGCGGCCACCACATGGGCGTACTCGGCGAGGGCAAGCGCACCGGTGACCATGTCCTTCACCTTGGTGCCGGAGGCGAACTCCGCACCGCCGGTGGACACCTGCACGATGCCATCGCTCTCCGCTTCGGCAAACCCGCGCAAGGCCGCGTTCAACGTCTCGGACGAGGTCACGTTGATGGCCGGGTAGGCGAACTCGTTCGCCTTCGCGCGGTCCAGCATCTCGGCGTAGACCTCGGGTGTGGCGATGGGCATGGGAACGTCCTCCTCGGCAACCGACGCCTGTCCTGGAGAATCCTATTAGGCACCCTTCATCGTGCCGCCGCCAACCGACCAAGGGCACACTGGAGGCATGGCTACCGCACAGTGGAACGGTGAGATCATCGCCGAGAGCGAGCAGACCGAGATCGTCGAAGGCAACCACTACTTCCCGATCGAGTCGGTACGCACCCAGTTCCTGCGCCCCTCCGAGACCCACACCACCTGCCCGTGGAAGGGCGAGGCGAGCTACTACACGCTGAGCGTGAACGGCGCGGAGAACCCGGACGCCGCCTGGTACTACCCGGAGCCGAAGGAAGCCGCGGCCCAGATCAAGGACCACGTCGCCTTCTGGAACGGCGTCGAAGTCAGCTGAGCTGTATCTTCTGCCCTCGCTCGCAGGCTCACTCGGGCGGCTCGCGGCCTTCGAGCCGACTCGCACGGCTGCGGATCGCGGCTCGTTGGGGTAGAGCGCAAGGTCACCTTCATGCGCTTCTAAACGCGCAAGGTGACAGGTCTTCTGCGCTCACTCGCAGGCTCGTTCGCGCGGCTCGCGGCCGCTGAGCCGATGTCTTCCCTCCTGCGCTGCTCACTCGCTCGTTCCTCGCTCGCTGCGCTGCTCGTCGGTCCAGACACCGGCCGGCCGACTCGCACGGCTCCGGATCACGGCCCGTTGGGGTAGAGCGGAAGGTCACCTTCATGCGGTTCTTGACGCGCAAGGTGACATTCCGCTGTATCTCTGCGCTCGCTCACTCGCAGGCTCGTTCGCGCCGCTCGCGGCTTTGGCGCCGGTGCGTGAGTTCTGCGCTTGGCTCTGGTCTACCTGGGGCCGGTCCGGCTACATTAATTGTTAGGAAGTTTTCCTAACCAATGTTCCGGTAACCGGTGCACGATCCAGGAGGGCGCCGTGGAGTTCCCTGCCATCCCGAAGAGGTTTCCCTCGATCCTGGCCGCGACGATGCTCGTGGCGGCCGGCCTGGCCGTGCCGCCGGCCGCGGCGGCCGCACCAAGCGCCACGGTCACGGTGACCGCCGCACCCGGCGAGTCCACCGCCATCCCCGGCTTCCTGCTCCGCTCGTCGGCTGCCACCCCGGACGACGGCGCGACGATCTCCACCCCGGGCTACCGTACCGCCGGCTGGCTGCCGGTCCCGGCCCGATCCACGGTGTTCGCCGGCCAACTGGCGAACGGCCAGTTTCCCAACCCGTACTTCTCCACCAACATGCGCAACGTCCCGACCGCGGACTACACCGTGCCGTGGTGGTACCGCGCGGACCTCACCCTCGGCAGCGAGACCGGCCTGCGCACCTACCTGAACCTGACCGGCGTCCTGGCCAGGGCCGACGTGTTCGTCAACGGCAGCCAGATCGCCGGCAACGCCGAGGTGGCCGGCGCCTACACCACCCACGAGTTCGACGTGACCGCCCTGGTGCGCGCCGGAACGAACAGCCTCGCGGTGAAGGTCTACCCCAACGATCCCAACCGGGACCTGACCATGGGCTGGATCGACTGGCTACAGACCCCGCCGGACCGGAACATGGGGATCGTCCGCGACGTGCTGGTGCACCGCGGCGGCGGCGTGGCGCTGCGCGACACGCACGTGGTCACCGTACTCAACGCGGCCAGGGACCGGGCCAGCCTCACGGTGAAGACCCAGGTGCGCAACGACACCAGCGGATCGTTGTCCGCCATGCTCACCGGAACCGTTGCGGGACAAACACTCGCTCAGACCGTCAGCCTGGCCGCGCACGAGACCCGGACGGTCAGCTTCCCCGTGGTCACGGTGCCGAACCCGGCGCTGTGGTGGCCGGCCGGGATGGGTGCGCAGTCGAGGTACGACCTCGACCTGTCCGCCTCGGTGTCCGGCGGCGTCTCGGACACCGCGCACGAACGGTTCGGTGTTCGTGAGGTCAAGGCGGTGCTGGACGGCAGCGGGCACCGGCGCTACAGCGTCAACGGCCGGCCGCTCCTGATCAAAGGCGGTGGCTGGTCGCCGGACCTGTTGCTGCGCTGGGATTCCCGCTATGTCGAGGACAAGCTGCGCGCCGTGCTCGACCTGGGGCTCAACACCGTCCGGCTGGAGGGGCACATCGAGTCCAGTGACTTCTTCGACCTCACCGACCAACTCGGCATCCTCACCATGCCCGGTTGGGAATGCTGCGACAAGTGGGAAGGCGAGGTGAACGGCAGCGAGCCGGGTGAGCGCTGGACCTCGGCCGACTTCGTCACCGCTAAGGACTCCATGGCCGCCGAGGCGCGGCTGCTGCGCGACCACCCGTCGGTGATCTCGTTCCTGATCGGCAGCGACTTCGCGCCCAACGCCACCCAGGAACGCAACTACCTCGACGCGCTCACCGCCGCCGACTGGCCGAACCCGGTCATCGCCTCGGCCGCAGACCGGTCCGCGCCGGTCAGCGGCAACTCCGGGATGAAGATGAACGGCCCGTACGACTGGATTCCGCCGAACTACTGGTACGACAAGGCGCACTCGGACGGCGGCGGCGCATGGGGCTTCGCCTCGGAGATCAGCGCCGGGCCGGACGTGCCGACCATGGACACGCTGCGCCGGATGATGACCACCAGCGAGCTGAACACGTTGTGGCAGAACTTCAACGCCACCCAGTACCACCGCTCGCAGTCCAGCACGTTCAACACCTTGAAGATCTTCGACAACGCACTGGTTGGCCGCTACGGCACGGTTTCCAGCCTGGACGACTACGTGCGCAAGGCCCAACTCGCCCAGTACGAGAACGTGCGCGCGCAGTTCGAGGCCTACGGTCGCAACTTCACCGACTCCAGCAACCCGGCCGACGGGGTCATCTACTGGATGCTCAACAGCGGCTGGACCTCGCTGCACTGGCAGTTGTTCGACTACTACCTCGACCAGAACGGCGCCTACTACGGCGCGAAGAAGGCCGGCGAGCCGCTGCACGTGCAGTACTCCTACGACAACCGCGGCGTCGTGGTGGTGAACTCCAGGCACGGCGCGGCATCCGGGCTCACCGCGCGGGTCGATCTGTTCAATGTGGACGGCACGAGCAAGTTCTCCCAGACGGCCAGCGGGCTGACCGCGCCCGGCGACGGCGGACGGGTGACCGCGTTGACCATCCCGGCTTCGGTCAGCGGGCTCTCCACCACCTACCTGGCCCGGCTACTGCTGATCGACTCGTCCGGCGCCGAGGTCAGCCGAAACGTCTATTGGCTCTCCACCAAGGCCGACGTGATCGACTGGGCGAACAACGACTGGTTCTTCGCGCCCACCACCGCGTTCGCCGATCTCAAGGGCCTCGCCGGCATGGCGGCCGCGCCGATCTCGGCGACCGCGTCCACGGCCACCTCGGGCGAGGTCACCACGACCCGGGTCACGCTGCGCAACACCGGAACCGGCCGCACACCCGCGCTCTACCTGGACGCGCACGTGCTGGCCGGGGGCACCCCGGTGTTGCCGATCTCGTGGAACGACAACGCGGTCAGCCTGTGGCCCGGCGAGTCAACCACGCTCACCGCCAGCTACCGCACCACCGACCTGCACGGTGCGGCACCGTCGGTGCGCATCGCCGGCTGGAACACCGCGCCGTTGACCATTCCCGGCGACGGCGGCACCCCGCCATCGGTGCATCGCCACGAGGCCGAGGACGCACAGCTCTCCCAAGGGGTGGCCGAGGCGAACCACACCGGCTTCTCCGGCACCGGCTTCGTCAACTACGACAACGTCGCCGGCGGCTTCGTCCAGTTCACCATCACCCCGGCGACCGCCGGTCCGGCCACGCTGACCCTGCGCTACAGCAACGGAACCGCCACCAACCGGCCGATGGACGTCACGGTGAACGGCACCACGGTGGCCACCGCGGTGTCCTTCCCGAGCACGACGACCTGGGACAGCTGGGCGAGCGTGACCGTGCCGGCGACGCTCACCGCGGGCTCGAACACCGTCCGCGCCACGGCCACCACGGCCACCGGTGGTCCCAACCTCGATTACCTGGAAGCCCCCTGACCAAGCGTTCCGGCACCAACCCGGCGGCCGCGCTCCGGCGCGGTCGCCGGGTTGCGATATAACGACGGCATGTCACGCCGGAAAGAGATCACCATGACGGCCGGGGAGATCGAGGCGTTCCTCGCCGAGGAGCTGACCGCTCAGGTCGCGACGATCGGACCGAACGGACGGCCGCATCTGGTGCCGGTGTTCTACGTCCCGCGCGGCACCGGCATCGCCACGTGGACCTACGCGAAGTCGCAGAAGGTGGCCAACCTGCGCCGGCTGCCGCAGGCGACGGTCCTGGTCGAGGCCGGCACGGAGTACGCCCGACTACGCGGTGTCTCCATGGAGTGCGACGTCGAGATCCTCGAGGATGTGGAGCAGGTCGCGGCGATCGGGCTGGAGCTGACCGGCCGGATGCTCGACAACGCGGACGTCGCCACCTCGGCCGGGCAGTTCGTCCGGGCGCAGGCGCAGAAGCGGGTCGGGCTGGTGTTCACCCCGACCAAGGTGGTCAGCTGGGACCACGCCAAGCTGGCCGGCGCCTACTGAGGCTTGACCCACGAGCCCAGCGTGATGATCCACTCGCGGACGATGCGCTCCTCGGCGATCTCCTCGGTGGTGTACGGGTCGGCGGCCAGTAGCAGGTTGAGCTCGTCGATGTCGACGACCTCGTAGACGGCGAAGCCCGCGCGATCGTCGGCGAACGGGCCGCCGGCCACGACCTTGCCCTTGTCTGCGAGGTCACGCAGGTAGTCCCGGTGCCGGGGGCGCGCGGCGAGTAACCGGTCGCGATCAGTGACGTACCGCGTCTCGACGGTGAACCAGGCCATGGGCAAGCCTCCTGCTCCCCGGTAGGGTCCTCACGTGACAGGGGATGGTATAGACCGGACCGAGGGCAGCGCCGAGCGCAGTGTGGAACGCACGCTGTCCCGGTTGCACGCGATCGACACCAAGAGCGTGGCCCCTCAGGTTCCACAGACGCCGCTGACGCTCGAGGATCTCTACCGCACACACCGCATGCGCCTGATCCGGCTGGCCCTGCTGCTGGTCGACGAGCCGGCCACGGCCGAGGACGTGGTCCAGGAGGCGTTCACCGGCCTGCACCGCAACTGGGGAAACCTGCGCGATGCCGCCGCGGCGGTCGGCTACCTGCGCACCGCGGTCGTGAACGGGTCACGCAGCGTGCTGCGCCGGCGCAAGACCGCGCGCGAGTACACCCCGCCGCATTCGGTCAACGCCAGGTCCGCCGAGAGCCTCGCGATGCTGACCGCCGAGCACCAGTCGGTTGTTCGCGCACTGTCGCATCTCCCGCCACGACAACGAGAAGTGCTCGTGCTGCGGTACTACGGCAACCTGTCGGAGTCCGAGATCGCCGAGGCGGCCGGCATCTCGAAAGGCACCGTCAAGTCCACCGCGTCGCGTGCTCTCGAGGCACTCCAGAAGATCATGAACCAGCCGCACTGACCCGAGCTATGGTATAGACCAATAGAGCGTTTGTTGGTCGTCACCGTGGAGGGTGGGTGCGGCATGGCGGAACAGCTGATTGCCGGTGGCAAAGTGGTGGCCCCCGAGGGTGTGTTCGACCCCGGGTGGGTTCTGGTGTCGGACGGCGTCATCGCGGCGGTCGGGACCGGCTCGGCACCAACGGCCGGGACCGACGGTGCCCCGCCCGAGGTGCGCGACGCGACCGGCCACTGGGTGATGCCCGGCTTCGTCGACATCCACTGTCACGGCGGCGGCGGCGACTCGTTCACCGACACCGACCCGGAGCACGTCCGCCGGGCCGTCGCCGCGCACCGCCGGCACGGCACCACCACCATCCTGGGCAGCCTGGTCTCCCGGCCGGTCCCCGAGCTGGCCAACCAGGTCGCCGCGCTGGCCGAGCTGACCGCCGACGGGCTGATCGCCGGCATCCACCTGGAGGGTCCGTTCCTGGCGGCGGCCCGGTGCGGCGCGCACGACCCGGCCATACTCCGCCCGCCGGACGACGAGTCGGTGCGGACCCTGCTCGCCGCCGGCAAGGGCGCGGTGCGGATGGTCACCATCGCGCCCGAGCTGGACGGTGCGCTGCACGCGGTGAAACGACTGGTCGGCACCGGCGTGCTGGCCGCCGTCGGGCATACCGACGGTACCGGGGCGCAGGTCCTGTCCGCGGTCGACGCGGGCGCCACCGTTGCCACCCACCTGTTCAACGGCATGCGCCCGCTGCACCACCGCGAGCCCGGCCCGATCGGCATCCTGCTCGACGACGAGCGGGTCACCGTCGAGCTGATCTGCGATCTGGTGCACGTACACCCAAGCGTCATCCGGCTGGCCGCCCGGCACGCCGGAGCGCAGCGCACCGTGCTGGTCACCGACGCGATCGCCGCGGCGGGCGTCGGCGACGGGGTCTACGACGTCGGCGGGCTGGCCGTCACGGTGACCGACGGGGTGCCGACGCTGGCCGGCGGAGCGTCGCTGGCCGGCAGCACGCTGACCATGGACGCGGCGTTCCGCAACCTGGTCCGCGGCTGCGGGCTGAGCGTGCGCGAGGCGGTCGCGGCCACCTCCACCCAGCCGGCCGAGATCCTCGGCGTGGCCAAGGTCACCGGGTCGCTGACCGCCGGGCTCGCCGCCGACGTGGTGATCATGGACGAAAGCCTGCGGGCGGCGGCGGTCATGCACCAGGGCACCTGGGTCACAGACTAACGTCGAGAGAGTGACGGACGACGCGGAGCGGTTGATCGCCGAGGCGCTGCGCGCGCAGGCGGCCCGCACGCCGCTGCCGTCGACCGAGTCCACCAGGGTGAACGCCGCGCCGGGCCTGGACGCGGGCAGCGGTTACGGCCTGCTCTCCGGCTCCGACCGGCCGCTGTCGCTGCCGCTGCGACCGCCCGGCACGGTCCGGCTCGACGACGGTGTCGGGACCGAGCGGATCGAGCCGGTGCCACGCACCGCGGCGCTGGCGATTCTGCTGCTCGCCGTGCTGCTCGGCCTGGCCGCCGGTGCCGTGGTCGGACTGCTCACCCTGTTGTGAACCGAGCCCAGGTAACGTTTCGGGTATGCCCGTGAACACCATGTCGATCCTGCCGTCGTGGCTAGATCCGGACGCCATCCTCAGCGGTCTCGGCGCGTTCGTCGTGATCGGCGTCTGCCTGATCATCTTCGCCGAGTGCGGGCTACTGGTCGGCTTCTTCCTGCCGGGTGACTCGCTGCTGTTCACGGCCGGCCTGTACATCGAGCGCGGCTCGATCAGCACGCCGCTCTGGCTGATGTGCGTGCTGGTCGCGGTGTGCGCGTTCCTCGGCAACGTGTCCGGGTACTGGATCGGGGCGAAGGCCGGCCCGACGCTGTTCAACCGGCCGAACTCGCGGCTGTTCAAGCGCGAGCACGTGGACCGCACGCACGAGTTCTTCGAACGCTACGGCAACCGGGCGATCGTGCTCGGCCGGTTCGTGCCGATCGTGCGCACGTTCATCACGGCGATGGCCGGCGTCGGCCGGATGGACCCGAAGCGCTACTTCACCTACTCCGCGATCGGCGGCGTGCTCTGGGCGAGCGGCGTCACCGTGCTCGGCTACTACCTCGGCAAGATCGACTTCGTGCACGAGCACATCGAGCTGATCCTGATCCTGGTCGTGCTGGTCTCGCTGATCCCGATCGCGATCGAGCTGGTCAGGGCGCGCCGGTCGAAGGTCGCTTAGTCAGGGCTCCGAGCACCCGATACAGCTGGAGCGGACGCACAGTGTGCGCACCGCTCGTTACATCGCGAACATCGAGCCGGGGTTGAACAGGTTGTTCGGGTCGAGCGCGGCCTTGATGGCCTGATGCACCCGGATGCCGGTCGGGCCGATCTCGCGGGCCAGCCAGTCGCGCTTGATCTTGCCGACGCCGTGCTCGCCGGTGACCGTGCCGCCAAGACTCAGACCTACCGCGAGGATGTCGTCGAAGGCTTGGCGGGCGCGGGCGAACTCCGACTCCGACGTGGGGTCGTAGACGATCGTCGGGTGCATGTTGCCGTCCCCGGCGTGGCCGACGACCGCGATCCGCAGGCCCACCTCGGCGCTGATCCGCTCGCAGCCGGCGATCAGTTCGGCGATCCGGGTGCGCGGCACGCACACGTCGTCGGTCAGCCAGGCCCCATAGACCTCGAGCGCCATCAGCACCGCCCGGCGGGCCTTGAGCAGCAGTGCGCCCTCGGCCAGGTCGTAGGTGGTGTGTACCAGCTCGGCACCGGTGTCCGAGCAGACCTGCTCGATCGCGGTGAGCTCGCGCCTGGCCGCCTCGCCGCCCGAGTCGGACTGGCAGATCAGCAGCGCCGCGCAGCCCTTGCCGGCGCCGAGCTCGGTCTTGAGGTACTCCTCGACGGCGGCGATCGACGAGGCGTCCATGATCTCCATCAGGGATGGCACGATGCCCTCCCGCACCACCCGGCTGACCGCGGCACCCGCGGCGCCGACCGAGCCGAACGCGGCCACCAGGGTGCCCGGCGCCTGGGGTAACGGACGCAGCGCCAGGGTGGCCTTGGTGATCACGCCGAGGGTGCCCTCGCTGCCGATGAACAGCTTGGTCAGGTCGTAGCCGGCGACCCCCTTGACGGTGCGCCTGCCCGTGCGCAGCAGCTCGCCGTCGGCGAGCACGACCTCGAGACCGAGCACCGAGTCCGTGGTCACGCCGTACTTCACGCAGCACAGCCCACCGGCATTGGTGGACAGGTTGCCGCCGATCGTGCACCAGTCGTAGCTGGACGGGTCCGGCGGATAGAACAGGCCGTGCTTCTCCACCGCGCCGCGCAGGTCCAGGTTGATCACGCCGGGCTGCACCACGGCCAGCCGGTTGTCCGCGTCCACCTCGAGGATCTCGTTCATCCGAGTCGTCACCAGCACCACGCAGCCGTCGATGGCGTTGGCCGCGCCGGACAACCCGCTGCCCGCGCCGCGCGGCACGATCGGCACGCCGGCCGACGCACAGGCCCGGACCACCTCCTGCACCTGTGCCGCGTCGCCGGGCAGCACCACGGACAGGGGGCTGCCGAACGGCGCGAGCGGCATCATGTCCCGCTGATAAGAGGAAGTGACATCCGGGTCGACGAGCACCGCGTCGGCCCCCACCGCGGCTCGCAGCCGGCCCAACAGATCGTTGTTGGCGCCCATCTCCGCACCGTAGCGCTTTTCTCGAGTGGAAGTTGAGTCCCCTCATACAGATTTGCGAGCGGACGATATGCCGGGCAGGACGGTGGCAGCCGGGGTCGCCGAATCGACTCCTCGGCGCCCACGGTGTTGGCAATCCGTCAACGAGGACGGCGCCGGAAGGCGGTGGCGTTATGACGGCGGCACAGGTGACCGCGCTGCTGCGCGGCGCGGTCGAAACCCGGACGGTGCCGGTCACCCCGAGCGTGCAGAGCCAGGCGCTCGCCCGCCTGCTGATGTCCAGCCTGCGGCCGATGGCCGAGGCCGCCCGCCTGGGCAGTGGGTTGCACCGGCGCCTGGTGCGCACGCTGTTCGACCAGGTCGGCCTGGTGCCGCTGGCCAGAGGCACCCGGCTCCAGTCGGTCGCCGGGGACGGCGCGCGCGGGCTGTGGATCGCCGCGCGCAACGCCGACGAGGGCGCCGGCGCCCTGCTCTACCTGCATGGCGGCGGTTTCGTGCTGGGCGGCACGCGCAGCCACCGGCACTTCGCCTCGGCCTTGTCCACCGCCTGTGGCTTACCCGTCCTCCTCGTCGACTACCGGCGGGCGCCGGAGCACCCGTTCCCGGCCGCGGCCGACGACGCGCTGGCCGGCTACCGGTGGCTGCTCGCCCAGGGTTTCGCCGCGGGGAAGATCGTGGTGCTCGGCGACTCGGCCGGCGGGCACCTCGCCGCCGGCCTGTTGGGCGACCTTCGCCGCAAGCGGCTGCCGATGCCAGCGGCGGCCGTGCTGTTCTCCCCGTTCCTCGACCTCGAGGGCGCCGACCTCGATCGGCGCGACGCCGCCCGCCGCGATCCGTTCGTGCCGCCGGCCCGGGCCCGGGAGTGCGGCCTCGCCTATGCCGGCCGGCTCGCGTTGCGCCACCGCCGCCTCGACGTGTTGCGCGGCCACAAGCGCGGCTGGCCGCCGGTGCTGATCCAGGTCGGGGACACCGAGTGCCTGCTCGGCGACTCGCAGCGGCTGGCCGAGGCCCTCACCGACGCCGGAGTCCACTGCGAACTCCAGATCTGGCCCGGCCAGGTACACGTGTTTCCGGCGTTCTACCCGATCATCCCCGAAGGCCGGCTGGCCATCCGCCAGGTCAGTTCGTTCGTCCGGGAGGCGATCGCCGAACCCGTTGCCGCGACGGCCTGACCGGCGCCCCCGTAGGCTGGCCCGGTGGGAATGGTGCTCGAGTCGGCCGGGCCGCTGATGGTGTGGGCCATCGTGCTCGGTTTCGTGCTGGCCGAGTGCGCCTTCATCATCGGCCTGTTCCTGCCCGGCGACTCGCTGTTGTTCGCCGCGGGCGTGGTGCTCGCCCAGCACGGCCACGAGGGCCAGGCATGGGCGCTCTCGGTCGCCGCCACGCTGACCGCGGTGATCGGCAACATGATCGGCTACTACCTCGGCCACCGGACCGGTCACGTGATCGTCACCCGGCGTGGCGGCCGGGTGCTCAACCAGGAGAACCTGGCCAGAGCCAGGGAGTTCCTCGACCGGCGCGGGTTCTGGGCGATCGTGCTGGCCCGCTGGATCCCGTGGATCCGCACGCTCGCGCCGTTGGTCGCCGGAGCGGCCAGGATGGACCCGAGGCGGTTCGTGCTCGCCACCTCGATCGGTGCCCTGGCCTGGGTGCCGACCCTCGTGCTGACCGGCTACTACGCCGCCGGGCTGGTCGACGGCAAGCCCTGGCTCAAGGCCGCCGCGCTGTGGCTGTCCATCGTGTTCTTCGTGGTCGGCACGGCCTATGGGATCTGGCGCTACCGCCAAGAGATGCACCGGCCGGCCGAGCCGGTCGTGGTGAGCTCTCGCTAGCTCTTCTCGGCCCACAAGACGAGTTGGATGCCGTCCGGGTCGCGCAGCGCGATGACCGCGGTGCCCGGCGCGGTCGGCTCCTGGGCGATCGGCGAGAACGTGACCCCGTGCTCGGCCAGCCGGTCGGTCCACTGCCGCAGCGAGTCCGTGCTCGGCACCGAGAAGGTCAGGTGATCGAGGCCCGGCCGGCACTCGTCGAAGAGGGAGCCCGCTGCGGCCGGATGCTGCACCAGGGTGAGCGTGATGCCGAACCCCGGCCCGCGCAGGAACACCTTGCGCAGCCCCGAATCGCCTTGATCCTCCCGGCCTATCGTGCTGAACCCGAGCACCCGCTCGTACCAGGGAACACTGCGGTCCACGTCGGTCACGCTCAGCGCGACATGGTGCACGCCGGACAACGTCGGCATGGCGTGTCCTTTCTCCAGGACCGTTCAGGGGAGGGGGGACTCCGCCATCCTGCCGCACCGGGCCCGATCGCCGGAGGCCGTTACGGGATCTTTCGCAGGACGAGATCGGCTCGATCGGCGGTCGCGTTGACCCGCTCCGCGTTCGCCTGATCCGAGCCGAACGTCCGGTCCCGCGCCGCGGCCGTGCTCCGTCCGAAGGAACGGTGCCGGTCGAGGAGCCACCGCTGCCGGTCCGGCTCCGGCGGCGCGAGGAACCAGACTTCGTCCAGCAGCGGCCGGACCCCGGCCCAGGATGGGTCCGGCAGCAGCAGATAGTTGCCCTCGGTGACGACCAGTCGGACGTGCGGCGCGACCGGCACGGCACCGGCGATCGGTTCCTCGATCTCCCGTCGGAACTCCGGTGCGTAGACCGTCTCGCCGGCCGGCGCGGCGCGCAGCCGGGCCAGCAGGTGGATGTAGCCGGCCACGTCGAAGGTGTCCGGCGCGCCCTTGCGCTCGGCCCGGCCGAGCCGGTCCAACTCGGCCTGCGCCAGGTGAAAGCCGTCCATGCCGACATAGGCGGCCCGGTCGCCGAGCGCGGCCACCAGCCGGCGGGCGAGGGTGGACTTGCCAGCCCCCGGCGCGCCACAGATGCCGAGCAACCGCCGCTCGCCCGGCGCGGCCAACGCGGCCGCCCGATCCACCAACTCGGCCAGACCGCTCACTGGTGCACCATCCTTGTGTCCGACCGTCCATGTGGGAGGGTTCGGGCGCACCTGAGGTCCCCGCCGGGCCATCGCCCTGCTCGCTCGACCGTTGAGGTCCACGATGAGTTCTGCGAGGCCCGGCGGCCCAGGACGCGCGGACTGGCAACAGGGCTGTGCGCCAGAGAGCGCCGATCAGTGAGCGACCGGCAGCCGCGTCCCGGGACCACCGGGTGTCTTCCCACTGCGCCAACAGCGAGGAGACAACGT
>JBJMIG010000060.1:0-88612 GCA_045806965.1 Labedaea sp.
CCGCGCTGCCGCCCGACGCCAACCCGGCCGAGCGGCCGAGCGGTCGCCCGCGCACCGCCGCCGCGCAGCGGGCCTACGCCCGGCGGGCGCAGCGTGGCGGGCACCGTCCGGAGCGCGCCGAGCAGGTCGTCACTCCCGGCGGGCGGGCCAGGTTCGTGGTGCTGATCATCATGCTGCTGGTGACCGGTATCGCGGCCACGCTCTGGCTCTCCACCCAGGCCATCTCCGACTCCTACCGGTTGGAGCGCGCCAGGCAGGAGTCCAGTGACCTGTCCGAGCGGGCCGACGTGCTACAGCGCGAAGTGTCCAAACTGGACTCGCCATCGGCGCTCGCCCAGCGGGCCAAGGAGTTGGGCATGGTGTTCCCCGGCGACCCGGCCCGGCTGGTGGTCGCTCCGGACGGGACCATCTCGATGGTGGGGGTGCCGAAGCCGGCGCCGAGCCAGGCGCCGCCCGCCGCCCCGACCACGTCTACCGCCACCACGCCGCCGCCCGGCGACCAGGGCGACGAACCCGCACCGCCGGCACCCGCGCTCGATCCGGACGCACCGGCGCAGGGCGCGGGCTGATGCCCCCGCCGCGCGGCGGCCGCCCGGCTCGGCGTCCGGTGGCCCGGCGCGCGCCGCCGCCCCCCGCCAGACGCCTGCCGGTGCGCCCCGACAGGGTGCGCCGGCGGCCCGGCGTTGACCACCGCATCCGTGTGGTGGCCGTCCGCTTTCTGCTGATCGCCGCTCTGGTCGCGGCCGGCATCCGGCTGATCCAGGTCCAGGCTTTCGAGTCCGAGGCGCTGGCCGCGCGCGCGGAGAAACAGCGGGTCACCGAGATCGACATTCCGGCCACCCGCGGGTCCATCGTGGACCGAAACGGGGTGAAGCTGGCGTTCAGCGTCGAGTCGCGCGCGCTGGCGTTCCTGCCGGACATGCAGCGTCGGGAGATCGAGAAGTACAACGCCAAGCACCCCGACGCGCCGCTGAACTACGACCAGCGCACCGCGGAGATCGCCCGAATCCTCCGGGAGGAGTTGGGCGGCAAGGTCAACGAGCAGGACATGCTCGACAAGCTGCGCCGCGACGCCTCGTTCGTCTACCTGGTGAACGGTGGTGTGGAACCGGCCAAGGCGCGGGAGATCCAGAAGCGGGTTCCGGAGATCACCATCGAGTACCGGGCGAACCGCGAGTACCCCGGGCACACGCTGGCCTCCGACATCGTCGGGGCGGCCAACTGGCGGATGGACGACTCCGACCCGGAGAAGCACAACCTGCACGGGTTGTCCGGACTGGAAATCCTGCGGGACAACGACCTGGCCGGCACGCCGGGGCGGCGGATCGTGGACACCCAGAACGACAGCGGCGTGGTGATCCCCGGCACCGAGCGGGACGTGCGGCCGGCCACCGACGGCGCCAACCTCGAGCTGACCATCGACTCGGACCTGCAGTACTTCGTGCAGCAGCAGCTCACCGACTATGTCGCGCGCAGCGGGGCGAAGAGCGGCAGCGCGGTGATCATGGACGCGCACACCGGCGAGGTTTACGCGCTGGCCAACGACAAGAGCTTCGATCCCATGGACCCCAAGGGGTTCGATATCAAGGCGATGAGCAACGCCGCGGTCACCACGCCGTTCGAACCGGGGTCGGTGAACAAGATCGTCACGGCGCTGTCCACGATCGAGTACGGGGTGAGCACGCCGGACGCGCGGCAACAGGTCCCGGGACAGATCAGGGTGGCCGACCGCACCGTGCACGACGCCTGGAAGCACGGCACCCAGACCTTCACCACGACCGGGGTGTTCGCCAAGTCCTCCAACGTCGGCACGCTGATGCTGGCCCAGCAGGTCGGGCCCGACCGGTACGCCGACATGCTCAAGCGCCTCGGTCTGGGGCAGCGCACGGGCATCGGGCTGCCCGGGGAGAGCGCCGGCCGGGTGCCGCCGCGCGAGCAGTGGTCCGGCAGCACGTTCGGCAACCTGCCGATCGGGCAGGGTCTGTCCATGACCGTGCTCCAGATGGCCGGGATGTACCAGACCCTGGCCAACAACGGGGTGCGGGTGCCGCCGAGGATCGTCCGGGCCACGATCAACCCGGATGGCAGCCGGGTCGACGAGCCGCGCCCGGACGGAGTGCGTGTGGTCAGCCAGGAGACCGCGACCACGGTGCGGAACATGCTGCGCGCCACCGTGCAGAAGGCGCCCAACGGCAACTCCGGCACCGCGCCGGCCGCCGCGCTGGTCGGCTACCAGGTCTCCGCCAAGACCGGCACCGCGCAGCAGGTGGATCCGACCACCGGGCGGTACAGCGTCTCCAACTACTGGATCACCTTCGCCGGCATCCTGCCAGCCGACGACCCGCGGTTCGTGGTCGGCGTCATGCTGGACGCGCCGCACTCCACCGGGCCGGAGGGGCGGTCGGCGGCGCCGCTGTTCCATGACATCGCCTCGTTTCTGGCCCAGCGCTACCACCTCCCGATGTCCAAGGAGGCGAGCCCGGTGGTGCCGCTGGTCGCCCCGTAGGGTTGTCCGGTGGTCTGGTTCGGCGAGGTCGACCTGCGGGTGGCGGCTGGGCCGAAGTCGTTCGTCCGAGGCCGGGAGCTGGCGGCCGCGGTGGCCGACGTGCGGCACACGGCCGAGGGGATCGAGGCGGTCGTCCGCGGTGCCCAGCCGGCGGCCGGCGCCGATGACGGAGCCGACGAGTACAAGGTGTTCCTCGGGCCGGCGTCGCCCGGCCTGATCGGCGAGTGCGGCTGCGCCGAAGGCGGGTTCTGCGCGCACTGCGTCGCGGTCGGGCTGGCGCTGCTGGCCGAGCGGGAGCCGGACGCGGACGACGCACCAGATCCGGCCGGGCTGCCCCGGATCGGGACGATGCGCCGCCGGCTGGACGCGGTGCTCCAGGTGCGCGGGGCGGTGAGCCGGGACGGCAGCCCGGCCTACGCCGAGGTGGCCGGCGAGTTCCTGGACACCGTGGCGGAGCTGGTCGACAGCGGACACGCCGCCGAGGCGCGGCCGCTGGCCCGGGTGGCGGTGGAGCGGATCACCGAGAGCCTGCTGCTGATCGACGACGGGACCGGTGTGGTCCAGGCGACCTGCCAGCGTGCGCTCGGGCTCTACGCGCGAGCCTGCGCCGCCGCCCGGCCGAACGCCGGCAAGCTCGCCGGATGGCTGTTCCGGCTCCAGCTCGACAGCCCCGGCTGGCCGGCCGTCGACCTGGCCGACTTCGCCGAGGCGCTCGGCGACGCCGGGCTGGCCGGCTACCGCGCACTCGTCGACGAGGCATGGGACAACCGCTCCGGCGAGATCGACATCCGCCGCACCCTGACCGTGCTGCTCATGCGCGAGCGGTTGGCCACGTTCGACGGCGCTCCCGAGTCGTTGGCGGAGGTGCTGTCCGCGGGCCTGCCCGACCCGGCCGCGTTCCTCGGCGCCGGCCGGGACTCGACGCCCTGGCTCGGCGAGTTCCTGGTGCAGGCCTACCTGGACAGCGGGCGCGGCGCGGAGGCGTTGGAGCTGCGGCGTTTCCAGCTCACCGCTCGACCGACCCGGGAGCAGTACGCGAAGCTGCGCGACACCGCGGCGTACCTGGGCTGCTGGGTGGACTTCCGGCCATGGGCGCTCGAGGTCCTGCGGGACGCGCCGGGCGAGCTGGCCGGCGCGTTGCTCGACGACGGCGCCCCGGACGAGGCGTGGGCAGCGGCCGAGCGCGCCGGCTGCCCCCGGCCGGCCTGGCTTGAGGTGGCTCGCCGCCGCGCCGCCGACCACCCGGCCGACGTCCTGCCCGGCTACCGGGTCCTGATCGAGCAGGCCGCGACCGGCACCGGCCGGCGCGTCTACCGCGAGGTCGCCGACCTGCTCCGCGAGCTGCGCGAAGCCGCCACCCGCGCCGGAGAGCTCGCCGGCTACCGCGTCCTGCTGGCGCAGCTGCGTGCGCGGCACCGCCGCCGGACCGCGTTCCTGGACGAGCTCGGCCGGGCTCAGCTGGACTGATTCGCCTACCCGGCCCGGATCGCGCGAGCCGTTCACCCCGGGGCACCGGATGCGTTCCGTACGCAGGTAGCCTTCCGCGACGTGCCCGCCAAGCTGGTCGGCAAGGCCGCCCCGGCGCCACCCCGACCCACCCAGATCACGCGCGTACCGCTGAGCACCCTGGTCAGCCGGGTCGGCGCGGAGCTGACCGGCGTGGCCGACGCCGTGGCCGTGACCGGCGTGACGCTGCGTGCGCAGCACGTCCTGCCCGGGGACCTGTTCGCCGCGCTGTCCGGGGCCAGGGCGCACGGCGCGGACTTCGCGGACCAGGCGATCTCCGGCGGCGCGGTCGCGGTGCTCACCGACCCGGCCGGGGCGCGGCGGCTGCGCGACGCCACCATCCCGGTGCTGGTACACGACGATCCGCGCACCGTGCTCGGTGAGCTGGCCGCCCTGGTGTACGGCGAGCCGTCGCTGCGACTCAAGGTCATCGGGGTCACCGGCACGTCCGGGAAGACCACCACCACGCACATGATCGAGTCCGGGTTGCGCGCCGCGGGGCACGCCACTGGGATGGTCGGCACGGTGGAGACCCGGATCGCCGGGGAACGGCTGGACAGCGCGTTCACCACTCCGGAGGCGCCGGACCTGCAGGCGCTGCTCGCGGTGATGCTCGAGCGCGGCGTCAGCCACGTGCCGATGGAGGTGTCCAGCCACGCGCTCGCCCTCGGCCGGGTCGGCGGCATCCGGTTCGCGGTCGGCGCGTTCACCAACCTGTCCCAGGACCACCTGGACTTCCACGCGGACCTGGAGGACTACTTCCAGGCCAAGGCGCTGCTCTTCGACGGCCGCTCGGCGGTGGAGATCGTGTGCGTCGACAGCGACTGGGGCAAGCGGTTGGTCGGCGACGGCACGGTCACGGTGTCCGGGGAGGGCGCGGGCGACTGGACGGCCTCCGCGCTGACGACCTCGGTCACCGGCGAGCAGGCGTTCGTCATGCACGGGCCGGATGGCCTGGTGCTGCCGACGACCGTGCCGATGCCCGGGTCGTTCAACGTGACCAACGCGCTGGTGGCCGCCGCCTGCCTGACCGCGGTCGGGGTGGCACCGGAGGCGATCGCCACCGGGCTGTCCACCGTGACGGTGCCCGGCCGGATGGAGCGGGTGGCACTCGGCCAGGACTTCACCGCGGTGGTCGACTACTCGCACAAGCCGGCCGCGGTCGCGCTGGCCCTCGACGCCATGCGCGCCCGGGCCGCCGGCCGGCTGATCGTGGTGCTCGGCTGCGGCGGCGACCGGGACGCGGCCAAGCGCCCGATGATGGGCGAGGCCGCGGCCCGGCGCAGCGACGTACTGATCGTCACCGACGACAACCCGAGGAGCGAAGACCCGGCCGCGATCCGGGCCGAGATGCTGGCCGGCGCGCGAGCGGTGCCGCCGGGGCAGCGCGGTGCGGTGCTCGACATCGGCGACCGCCGGGCGGCGATCGCGGAGGCGGTGGACCGGGCGGGCGCCGGGGACGTGGTGATCATCGCCGGCAAGGGCCACGAGACCGGTCAGGAGGTCGCCGGCGTGGTACACCCGTTCGACGACCGCGCGGAGTTGCGCGCGGCGATCAGCGGGCGGCTGGCCCGATGATCCCGATGACGCTCGGCGAGATCGCCGCCGCGGTCGGCGGCCGGTTACATCGCGCCACCGGCGACGAGGTGGTCAGCGGCACCGTCGAGTTCGACTCGAGGGAGATCGGCGCGGGCGGGCTGTTCGTCGCGGTGCCCGGGGAGCGGGTGGACGGCCACGACTTCGCCGCCAAGGCGGTGGCCGCCGGTGCGGTCGGCGTGCTCGCGGCGCGCCAGGTGGACGCACCCGCGGTGCTGGTGCCGCCGGTCGCCGACGCGCACCGCCGGTCCGTCGCGCTGACCGGGGACACCGACGGTTCCGGCGCCGCCGTGCTCGGCGGACTCGGCGCGCTGGCGCACGAGGTCGCGGACCGGCTCAACGCGGGCGGACTCACCATCGTCGGCGTCACCGGTTCGTCCGGCAAGACGTCCACCAAGGACCTGATGGCCCAGTTGCTCGAGCCGATGGGCGAGACGGTGGCGCCGCCCGGCTCGTTCAACAACGAGTTGGGCCACCCGTGGACGGTGCTGCGGGCCACGGCCGCCACCCGGTACCTGGTGCTCGAGCTGTCCGCCAGGGGGCCGGGGCACATCGCCGCGCTGTGCCGGACCGCGCGCCCGAGGATCGGGGTCGTGCTCAACGTCGGCAGCGCCCATCTCGGCGAGTTCGGCTCCCGGGAGGGCATCGCGCGCACCAAGGGCGAGCTGGTCGAGGCGTTGCCGTCGGACGGCCTCGCGGTGCTCAACGCGGACGACCCGATCGTGGCCGCGATGGCCGCCCGCACCGAGGCCAGGGTGGTGTTGGTCGGCCAGTCGGCCGGAGCCGATCTGCGGGCCACCGACATCGAGCTGGACGCCGAGGCCAGAGCCGGCTTCCGGATCGGCGGCCCGAGCGGCCCCGTTGTCCAGCTCGGGCTGCACGGCGCGCATCAGGTCGGCAACGCGCTGGCCTGCGCGGCGGTGGCGGTCGAGCTGGGTGCGAGGCTCGAGGAGGTGGCGCAGCGGCTGTCCGCGGCCCGGCGCCGTTCCGGGCGCCGGATGGAGCTGCGCACCAGGGCGGACGGCGTCACCGTGGTCAACGACTCGTACAACGCCAACCCGGAGTCGATGAGCGCGGCGCTGCGCACCCTGGCCGCGCTGGCCGGCGGGCGGCGGCGATCATGGGCCGTGCTCGGCATCATGGCCGAGCTCGGCGAGTCCAGCGAGGCCGCGCACGCCGAGATCGGCCGGCTCGCGGTCGACCTCGGGGTGGACCGCCTCATCGTGGTCGGCGAGCCGGCCGCGGCGATGCTCGCCGAGGTCGAGAACAAGGAGGCTGTGCTGGTGCCGGACGTCGACGCCGCGGTCGCGCTGCTGCGCGCCGAGCTGCGACCGGAGGACGTCGTGCTGGTCAAGGCATCGAAGGTGGCCGCGCTCTGGCGGGTCGCCGAGGCGTTGCTCGCCGGGCGCGACGGTGGTGTGGCGTGAAGGCCATCCTCATCGCCGCCGCCATCGCCCTCGTCGTCTCCATCCTGTTCACCCCGTACCTGATCCGGTTCTTCTCCCGGCAGGGCTTCGGCCAGGAGATCCGCGAGGAGGGCCCGCAGGGCCACCAGTCCAAGCGCGGCACCCCGACCATGGGCGGCGTGGCGATCATGGTCGCCATGTGGACCGGCTACCTGGTGGCGCACCTGTCCAACGCGGTGTCCACCAACCGGGGCGAGGCGCCGACCGCATCCGGGCTGCTGGTCCTGCTGCTCGCCACCGGACTCGGCATCGTCGGTTTCTTCGACGACTTCATCAAGATCCGCAAGGGCCGCAACCTCGGCCTGAACAAGACCGGGAAGATGGTCGGGATGCTGGCCGTCGCCGTGGTCTTCGCGATCATGGCCTTGCAGTTCGGCGACGAGCACAACCTCAGCCCGGCATCGGTGCACCTGTCCTTCGTCCGGGACATCGCGATCATCTCGTTCGGCACCATCGGGTTCGTCGTGTTCTGTTACCTGGCGGTATCCGCCTGGTCCAACGCGGTGAACTTCACCGACGGGCTCGACGGGCTGGCCGGCGGCTCCTCCGCGCTGGTGTTCGCGATCTACGTGGTGATCTCGTTCTGGCAGTTCCGCTACAACTGCGGAGCCGACCACCCCTCGGTCGGCTGCTACGACGTGCGTGACCCGCTCGACCTCGCGGTGGTGGCCGCCGCCGCGATGGGCGCCTGCATCGGGTTCCTCTGGTGGAACGCCGCCCCGGCCAAGATCTTCATGGGGGACACCGGGTCGCTCGCGCTCGGTGGGCTGGTCGCCGGGCTGTCCATCACCACCCGCACCGAGCTGCTGATGGTGGTGGTCGGCGGGCTGTTCGTGGTCGAGGCGCTTTCGGTGGTGCTCCAGATCGCGGTGTTCCGCACCTCGCGGCGACGGCTCTTCCGGATGGCGCCGTTCCACCACCACTTCGAGCTGGCCGGATGGGCCGAAACCACGGTGATCATCCGGTTCTGGCTGCTCGCCGGGATCTGCGCCATGTTCGGGCTCGGCCTGTTCTACAGCGAGTGGCTCACCGCGACGGGAAGTTGACGGTGTTCGCCGGGAAGCGCGTGCTGGTGGCCGGGGCCGGGGTCAGCGGCCGCTCCGTGGCCCGGGTGCTCGACCGGCTCGGCGCGGCGGTCACCGTGACCGACGCGAACGCCGAGCGGCTGGCCGGGTTGCCCGGCACCGCCCGGCCGGGGCTGACCGAACCCCCCGATGGCACCGACCTGGTGGTGACCAGCCCGGGTTGGCGGCCGGACAGCCCGCTGCTACTCGCCGCCGAGCGGGCCGGCGTCGAGGTGATCGGCGACGTCGAGCTGGCCTGGCGGGTCGCGGAGCACCCCAGCTGGCTCGCGGTGACCGGGACCAACGGCAAGACCACCACGGTCGGCATGCTGGAGTCGATCCTGCGCGCCGCCGGGGTGGACGCGGTGGCCTGCGGCAATGTCGGGCTGCCGGTCATCGACGCGGTGCTGGCCGGCACCGAGGTGCTCGCCGTCGAGCTGTCCAGCTTCCAGCTGCACTGGCAGTCCTCGTTACGTCCCAAGGCCGCCGTGGTGCTCAACGTGGCCGAGGACCACCTGGACTGGCACGGCTCGCTCGACGACTACGCCGCCGCCAAGGGCCGGATCTACGCCGGAGCCGAGCTGGCGCTGTACAACGCGGACGACGTCTGGTCGACGCTGCTCGCCGTCGGGCACCCGAACCCGGTCGGCTTCACCCTGGACGAGCCGGGCGAGCACCGCTTCGGCGTGGTGGACGGCTGGCTGGTGGACGGCGACGACCGGCTGGCCGAGGTGGCCGACGTGCCCGCGCCGGGACTGCACAACGTGGCCAACGCGCTGGCCGCCGCGGCGCTGGCTCGCTGTTACGGGGTGCGCCCCACCGCGGTCCGGGACGGCCTGGTCGCGTTCCGCCCGGGCGGACACCGCGCCACCCTGGTCGGGGAGTGGCAGAACATCCGCTACGTCAACGACTCCAAGGCAACCAACCCGCACGCGGCGGCCGGCTCGCTCGGCGCCTACCCCTCGGTGGTCTGGCTGGTCGGCGGGCAGCTCAAGGGCGCATCCATCGACAACCTCATCGCCGATGCCGCCGCCCGGCTGCGCGGCGTCGTCGTCCTGGGCGCCGACCGGGACCTGATCTCCGCGGCGCTCGCGCGACACGCGCCACAGATCCCCACGTACCAGGTGGGTCCGGGAGACGATGAGCCCATGATGGCGGCGGTGCGCGCGGCGAAGGACCTGGCCCGGCCCGGCGATGTGGTGCTGCTCGCCCCGGCGGCCGCGTCGCTCGACATGTTCACCGACTACGCGGCTCGGGGCGACGCGTTCGCGGAAGCGGTGAGACGCCTGCACGAGGCGGGCTGATGGTCGCGGTCGACGACAAGGCGAGGGCGGCCCGCCAGGGCCGGGACGTCCGCCCCGGCCGGTTCGGCCGGATCGGCACGGTGCGTTCGGCGCTGACCGCCTGGCTCGGCCGGCCGCTCGCCTCGTTCCACCTGGTCCTCGCCGTGTGTGCGCTGCTGACCGTGCTCGGTCTGGTCATGGTGCTCTCCGCGTCCGCGGTGATCTCGCTCAACCGCCCGGGATCGTCGGCCTACACGGTGTTCCGCAAACAGCTGCTCTACGTGCTCGCCGGGCTGGTGCTGTTCTGGATCGGGCTGCGCATCCCGCTGCGCCGCATCCGCGCGCTGAGCCCGGTGGGGCTCGGGCTCAGCGTGCTGATGCTGATCCTGGTGCTCACGCCGCTCGGGTCGTCGATCAACGGCACCAGGGGCTGGTTCACCTTCGGCCCGATCTCCTTCCAGCCGGTTGAGACGGCCAAGGTGGCGCTGGCCCTGTGGGGGGCGCACATCCTGGTGGTCAAGCGGGCCGTGCTGCACCAGTACCGGCACCTGCTGGTCCCGGTGGTGCCGGCCGCGCTGGTCATGTTCGCGCTGGTCATGTTCCAGCCGGACCTCGGCGGCACGGTGACCCTCGGGGTGGTGCTGATCGCGCTGCTCTGGTTCGCCGGAGCGCCGATGCGCCTGTTCGGCGGGCTCGCGCTCGGCGCCGTGGCCGGCGTGGTGGTGCTGGCGATCGGCACCGACTACCGGCTCTCCCGGGTGCTGTCCTTCCTGCGTCCCGAGGACGACCCGGGCGGCGCGGCCTACCAGGCGACCCAGGCGGTCTACGCGCTGGCCGACGGCGGCCTGTTCGGCAAGGGGCTCGGCCAGGGCCCGTCGAAGTGGCAGTACCTGCCCAACGTGGACAACGACTTCATCTTCGCGCTGATCGGCGAGGAGCTCGGGTTCCTCGGCGGCGCCCTGGTGCTCGGCCTGTTCGCCATGCTCGCGGTCACCGGGATGCGCATCGCCACCCGCAACATCGACCCCTGGATCCGCATGGTGGCGGCCACCCTCACGGTCTGGCTGGTGGCCCAGGCGGCGATCAACATCGGTTACGTGGTGGGGTTGTTGCCGGTCACCGGCATCACCCTGCCGCTGATCTCCTCCGGCGGCACCTCGGTGGTGATCACCCTGCTGGTGTTCGGCATCCTGGCCAACTGTGCGCGCCACGAACCGGAAGCGGTGGCCGCACTACGCTCTCAGGGTCCGGGCCGGTTCGGCCGGTTGATGCGGCTGCCGGCACCCGATCCGTACCAGCCGCCGAAACGAAAACCCCGGCGGCCCCAAGGAGGACGTCGTTGAGTCAACCGAGTCGCCAAGGTCCGTGCATCGTGGTCGCCGGCGGGGGCACCGCGGGACACATCGAGCCGGCGCTGGCCCTCGCGGACGCGGTGTGCCGGTTGCGGCCGGAGGCCAGGGTGGTGGCGCTGGGTACCGAGCGGGGGCTTGAGCGGACCATCGTGCCGGCCCGCGGCTACCCGCTCGAGCTGATCCCGCCGGTGCCGATGCCCCGCAAGCCGAACATCGACCTGCTCCGGCTGCCGCTTCGGGTGCGCACCGCGGTGAAGCTCACCAGGGAGGTGCTCGACCGGGTCGGCGCCGACGTCGTGGTCGGGTTCGGCGGCTACGTGGCGCTGCCCGCCTACCTCGCCGCCCGCGGCCGGCTGCCGATCGTGGTGCACGACTCCAACGCCAAGGTCGGGCTGGCCAACAAGATCGGCGCCCGGTTCGCCGACCGGGTGGCCGTCGCGGTGCCCGACTCGGGGCTGCCCAAGGCCATCGTGATCGGCATTCCGCTGCGCTCGTCGATCCTCGAGCTTGACCGGGTGGCGCTGCGGGACCAGGCCCGGGAGCACTTCGGCCTGGATGCGAAGGCCCCGACGCTGCTGGTGTTCGGCGGCTCGCAGGGCGCCCGGTCGATCAACTCGGCGGTGTCCGCCTCGGCCCGCGTGCTCGCCGACGCCGGGATCGGCGTGCTCCACGCCCACGGGCCGAAGCACACCCTGGCGGTACAGGAGGTGCCCGGCGCGCCGAGCTACGTCGCGGTGCCCTACCTGGAGCGGATGGATCTGGCCTACGCCGCCGCGGACGCGGTGCTCTGCCGGTGCGGCGCGATGACCGTGGCCGAGGTGTCCGCCGTCGGCCTGCCCTCGGTGTTCGTGCCGCTGCCGCACGGCAACGGCGAGCAGGCGCTCAACGCCAAGCCGGTGGTGGACGCCGGCGGCGCGATCCTGGTGCCGGACGAGGAACTCGGCCCGCACACCATCACCGACACGGTGCTGCCACTGCTCACCGACCCGGACCGGCTGGCCGCCATGGCCGCCGCCGCGCGCGGCACCGGGCACCGTGAGGCGGCCGACGTGCTGGCCCGGATGGTGCTCGAGGTCGTGGATGGACGCTGACCGGCTCGAGCGAACCCACCTGGTCGGCATCGGCGGTGCCGGGATGAGCGGCATCGCCCGCATCCTGCTGGCCAGGGGCCTGGCGGTGTCCGGATCGGACGCCAAGTGGTCCCGCGCCGTGGACGCGCTTCGGATGCAGGGCGCCCTGGTCGAGGTCGGGCAGGCGGCGGCCAACCTCGACCTGCTGGCCGGTGGGCCGACCACGGTGGTGGTGTCCACCGCGATCAAGGACACCAACCCCGAGCTGGTCGAGGCGCGCCGCCGGGGGCTGACCGTGTTGCACCGGGCCGAGGCGCTGGCCGCGCTGATGACCGGACACCAGGTGGCGTGCATCGCCGGCACCCACGGAAAGACGTCCACCACCTCGATGCTCACCGTGGCGTTGCAGCACTGCCGGCTCGATCCGTCCTTCGCGATCGGCGGCGAGCTGAACGATTCCGGTGCCAACGCCCACCACGGCACCGGCGGCGTCTTCGTCGCCGAGGCGGACGAGAGCGACGGATCGTTTCTTTCCTTCGCGCCCTGGGTCGCGGTGGTGACCAACGTCGAGGCGGACCACCTGGACCACCACGGCACGGTGGACGCCTACGTCGCGGTGTTCGACCTGTTCGTCAAGCGGATCGAGCCTGGCGGGCTGCTGATCGCCTGCGCGGATGACCCTGGCGCGGCGGCGCTCGCCGACCGGGCGGAGGCCGCCGGGGTCCGGGTGCGCCGCTACGGCCGGTCCACTTCGGACGTTCGGCTGTCCGGTCACCAGCCGGAAGGCACCGGCGGCGTGGCGCGGATCTCGGTGGACGGCAAGGAGGTTCACCTGCGGGTTGCGGTTCCGGGGGAGCACATGGCGTTGAACGCGACCGCGGCGCTACTCGCCGGTCTTGAGCTCGGGGCGCCGCTTTCCGGTCTGCTGGACGGGATCGCCGCTTTCGGCGGCGTGCGTCGCCGGTTCGAGCTCAAGGGCCGGGCGGGCGGGGTCCGGGTGTACGACGACTACGCGCACCACCCGTCCGAGGTGGCCACCCAACTGCGCGCGGTGCGCCAGGTGCTGGACGGCGGCCGACTGTTGGTGATCTTCCAACCGCACCTGTACTCCCGCACCCGGCTGTTCGCGCCGGAGTTCGCCGAAGCGTTGGCGCTGGCCGACGAGGTGGTGGTGCTCGACGTGTTCGGCGCACGGGAGGAGCCGGAGCCGGGGGTGAGCGGTGCGCTGATCGCCGGTGCGGTGCCGCTCGCGGCCGGCCGGGTGCACTACGAGCCGTCGTTCGACAAGGTGCCGGCACTTGTCGCCGGGCTCGCCGAGGCCGGCGATCTGGTGCTCACCATGGGCGCGGGCGACGTGACCATGCTCGGGCCGGAGTTGCTCGCCGCCCTGGACCGGCGATGACCAGCACCGTCCGGGGTCGCCCGGGCCGGCCCCGGCCACGGGGGGAGCAGCCGGGGGACATCGAGCCGGCCGACCCCGGACCCGACGAGCGGCTGGACCGGCGCGGGCACCCGAGGCGCCCGCTGGTGGTGCTCGCCATGGTGCTCACCGTGCTCGGCGTCGGTTACCTGGTGTTGTTCAGCTCGATGTTCGGTGCCAACGAGATCGAGGTGACCGGGGTCCGGACGATCCCGGCGGACACGGTGCGGGCCGCCGCGGCGATCGAGCCGGGCACTCCGCTGGTCCGGCTGGACACGGACGACGTGCGGGTCCGGGTGGCGAAGCTGCCGAAGGTGTACCGGGTCACCGTCTCCCGCTCATTGCCGGGCACGGTGGTCATCGACGTGGTCGAGCGCACCCCGGTCGCGGTGATGCCGGCCCCGGACGGCGTACACCTGGTGGACGGCACCGGGTTGGATTTCGAGGTGGTCGCGCGGGCACCGGCCGGGCTGCCCAAGCTGACCGTGGCCGGCGTCGGCCCGGACGACCCGGCCACGAGGGCGGCGGTGACCGTGCTCGCCGCGGTGCCCGCCCAACTCCGCGCCGCGGTGGTCGAGGTGACCGCGAAGACGCCTGGCGATGTGCAGCTCGCACTCGCCGACGGACGGCTGGTGAAGTGGGGCGGCGTGGACGCCTCGGCCCGCAAGGGCGCGGTGCTCGCCCCGCTGCTCACTCGGCGCGGCAAGATCTACGACGTGGCCACCCCGGACTTCCCAACGGTCTCCTGACCGTGCGAGTCGGCTGAAGGCGAACGAGTTTACGAGCGAGCGCAGCAGGTACAGCGCAATGTCACCTTGCGCGTCTAGAACCCCATGAAGGTGACCTTCCGCTGAACCCCAACGAGCCGTGATCCGGAGCCGTGCGAGTGAGCGCAGAACAGTTGTCCCGCGCACGGCGTGGCGGCTGGATCGGATCAACCGTCGTGCATACCGTCCTGCACAGGTGCCGTGGGTTGACATAACGCTGAACCTCTTGTAGAGGTTCAGGGTTTGCGCCCTTGGCCGGGAGTACGCAAGGCCTCGATCAGGAAGGCGAAGGGCGATGACACCCCCGCACAACTATCTGGCGGTGATCAAGGTCGTCGGCATCGGCGGCGGTGGGGTCAACGCCGTCAACCGCATGATCGAGGTCGGCCTCAAGGGTGTCGAGTTCATCGCGGTGAACACCGACGCACAGGCGCTGCTGATGTCCGACGCCGACGTCAAGCTGGACATCGGCCGGGAGTTGACCAGGGGTCTCGGCGCGGGCGCCAACCCCGACGTGGGCAACAGGGCGGCCGAGGATCACCGCGAGGAGATCGAAGAGGTCATCAAGGGCGCGGACATGGTGTTCGTGACCGCGGGCGAGGGTGGCGGCACCGGCACCGGCGGTGCGCCGGTGGTCGCCTCGATCGCCCGCAAGCTCGGCGCGCTGACCATCGGCGTGGTCACCCGGCCGTTCTCGTTCGAGGGCAAGCGCCGGGCCAAGCAGGCCGACGACGGCATCACCGCCCTGCGCAACGAGTGCGACACGCTGATCGTCATCCCGAACGACCGGCTGCTCCAACTCGGGGACATCGGCGTGTCGCTGATGGACGCGTTCCGCTCGGCCGACGAGGTGCTGCTCTCCGGCGTCCAGGGCATCACCGACCTGATCACCACGCCCGGGCTGATCAACCTGGACTTCGCCGACGTCAAGAGCGTGATGTCCGGGGCGGGCAGCGCGCTGATGGGCATCGGCTCGGCGCGCGGCGAGGGCCGGGCCGTGCAGGCCGCCCAGAAGGCGATCAACTCCCCGCTGCTCGAGGCGTCCATGGATGGTGCGCACGGCGTGCTGCTGGCCGTCGCCGGCGGTTCCGACCTCGGTCTGTTCGAGATCAACGAGGCGGCTTCGCTGGTCCAGGAGTCCGCGCATCCCGACGCCAACATCATCTTCGGCACGGTGATCGACGACTCGCTCGGTGACGAGGTCCGGGTCACCGTGATAGCGGCCGGCTTCGACAGCGGCACGCCGACTCACAAGAAGCTCGACCCGATGGTGGTCGGCGCCCGCGGCTCGCTCGCCGCAGGTGCCGCCGGCCAGGTCCAGCGCGCGGCCGGGGCACAACCAGCCGCGCCGCCACAGCCACCCGCGCCGCAGCCGCCGGCCCCGCCGGTCAGCCAGCCCGTCCCGCCGCAGCCGTCCTACTCGAACAGCAACCCGATGGGGTCGCCCTCCGGCAACGGGGTGCCCGGGCAGCGCAACAGCACGCCGGGCGGTCTGCCGAACCGGGCCATGCCGGTCGTCGACGATCCCGACGACGAGGTGGACGTGCCCCCGTTCATGCGCCGGTAAGCCGCGAGTTCGGCAGTCGGGTCCCGGCTCGGTGAGCGGTAACCTCACCGACCGTCGGCAGGTGTCGCACCAGAAATACTTGCGGGGTCAGCTTGCGCGTTCGAAGAGTGGTCACCACCCGGGCGGGTGGCGTGTCCGCACCGCCGTACGACTCGTTCAACCTCGGTGCCGGCAGCGGTGACGATCCGGACGCCGTCGCCGCCAACCGCGCCCGCCTCGCCGGCGAACTCGGTCTCGCACCCGACCACCTGGTCTGGATGGAGCAGGTGCACGGGCGCAACGCCGTCGTGGTCGACGGGCCGCGTTCGGCGCCGGTCGAGGTGACCGACGCTCTGGTCACCGCCGTGCCCGGGCTTGCCGTGGTGGCGCTGGTGGCCGACTGCGTGCCGGTGTTGCTCGGCGACCCGGTGGCCGGCGTGGTCGGCGCCGTGCACGCCGGCCGGGTCGGCGCCCGGGTCGGGGTGGTCCCGGCCGCACTCGAGGCGATGCGCGACGCCGGCGCCGACGTCGCGCGTGTCGAGGTGTTGCTCGGCCCGTCGGTCTGCGGCGAGTGCTACGAGGTGCCGGCGGCGATGCGCGACGACGTCGAGGCTCACCTGCCGGGCAGTGCCAGCCGGACCCGGGGCGGCACGCCGGGACTGGACCTGCGTGCCGGGCTCTGGCGTCAACTCGCCGACCTCGGCGTCGCCCGGATCGGGGTCGATCCGCGGTGCACGGTCGAGGACCGGACCTTGTTCAGTTACCGCAGAGACGGGACCACTGGGCGATTGGCCGCAGTGACCTGGGTCGAGCCGTGAACGGTGTGCACGAGCGGCTCGCCGCACTGAGGACCGCGTTGGCCGATGTGCGGGCTCGCATCGCGGCGGCGGCCCTGGCCGCCGGGCGAGATCCGGTGGAGGTCCGCTTGCTGGCCGTCACCAAGACCCGGCCGGCCCTCGACGCGGCGCTGCTCACCGATCTCGGCGTGGTCGACCTGGCCGAGAACCGTGAGCAGGAGGGGGCCGCCAAGGCCGCCGAGGTGCGGGCGCTGCGACCGGACGCCCAGGTCAGCTGGCATCTGGTCGGCCGGCTCCAGCGGAACAAGGCTCGGGCCGCGGTGCGCTGGGCGGCCGAGGTGCAGTCGGTGGACTCGGTCCGCCTGGCCGAGGCGCTGGCCCGCGGCGTGGCCGCCGCCCGGGCGGCCGGGGAGCGGACGGCGCCGTTGGACGTACTGGTCCAGGCGAGCCTGGACGGGGACCCGAACCGCGGCGGTTGCCCGCTCGACAGCCTGCCCGAACTGGCCGACGAGGTAGCACGATCGGGTGATTTGCGGCTTCGCGGGATCATGGCGATCGGGCCCCTCGCCATGGACCCGGACGCGGCCTTCGACCGGCTGGCCGCGGCGGCGGACCGACTGCGCCGCGACCATCCAGAGGCCACCGAGATCTCCGCCGGGATGACCGATGACCTGGAGTCGGCCGTCGCGCACGGGTCGACCTGCGTGCGTGTCGGAACCGCGCTGCTCGGTGCCCGCGGGCTAGCCTCGCCTTGACAGGGTTCGTGGGGAAGGTCCAACGGGGAGTTGCGAGGCAGGTCGATGGGCACGCTGCAGAAGCTGAAGGCCTACTTCGGCATGGTCCCGGCTGAGGACTTCGACGAGTACGACGCCGAGGACTACGGCGACTATGCCGATCATGGCCGGGACGGCCGCGGCTACTCCCACCGCCCGAGCTACCTGGACGAGAAGGCCTACGGCAACGCCTACGAAAACAACTACAAGAACACGTACGACGCCGACTACGAACCCTATCCCGCACCCGCCCGGCGGCGCCTGTTCGGTGCCGGGCGCCCGGGGTACCGCGAGGACGAGGCAGGTGCTGCTGGCACCGAGCGTCGGGACCGGGAAGTGGACTACCCGCCGGCGACTCGGCCCAGGTCACGTCCGGTCTGGGCGAGCGAGGCGCCGCCCGTCTCCGTACACGGTGCGCTTGCCGTCGAGACCAGGAGGGAGCCGGTGAGCAGGATGTCCGCCGAGCCCGTCACGCCGAGCCCGAGCAGCTATCCGCTCGGCCGAATCGTCACCTTGCACCCGAAGAGCTACAACGAGGCCCGGGCCATCGGTGAGCACTACCGCGAGGGTACGCCAGTGATCATGAACCTGACCGAGATGGACGAAGCGGGCGCCAAGCGGTTGGTTGACTTCGCTGCGGGGTTGGCGTTTGCTCTGCGTGGTTCGATCGACAAGGTCACCAACAGGGTGTTCTTGATCTCACCGCCGGATGTCGACCCATCAGCGGAGGACAAGCGGCGGATTGCGGAGGGCGGGTTGCTCGCCCGAAGCTGAGTGATGGCAGAGTTGACGTGTGGAACCGGTGCGGCTTGCTTTGTACTGGGTGTTGTTCGCGTTCTGGCTGTTGCTGACAGCACGCGTGGTGGTGGAGCTCGTTCGCGCGTTCGCGAGGGAGTGGCGCCCGGCGGGTGGTGTTGCGGTAGCGCTTGAGAGCATCTACACAGTGACTGATCCTCCTGTCCGATTGATCCGTCGGGTCATCCCGATGGTGCGGATCGGAGGCGTAGGGCTGGACCTATCGATTATGGTGCTGCTGCTGGTCGTGTTCATCGCGATGCGACTGGCGTACCCCGGGTGACGGGGCCTCGGGTGACCAGCAGCCACGGAGTGCGTGAGGTGATCTGATGTCGTTGACCCCCGCTGACGTACACAATGTCGCGTTCAGCAAGCCTCCCATCGGCAAAAGGGGCTACAACGAGGACGAGGTGGACGCGTTCCTTGACCTGGTCGAGGTCGAGTTGTCCCGGCTGATCGAGGAGAACAACGACCTCCGTCAGCAGATGGAGCAGCTCGACCAGCAGCTCGAATCGGCCCGTGCCGACGCCGAGGACGCCCGCATGGGCGCGTCCGTCGTGGGTGTACCGCGCCCGGAGGAGCCCCGCAGGCTGCAGCCGGTACCTCCGCCGAGCGCGATGGAGCAGACCTCGCCCGGTGGCGGCGGCGGCGATCACCACGTGCAGGCCGCCAAGGTGCTCGGCCTGGCGCAGGAGATGGCCGACCGGCTGACCGGCGAGGCCAAGTCCGAGGCGGACAGCATGCTCGCCGAGGCGCGCACCAAGTCGGAGCAGTTGCTGTCCGAGGCCAGGGCCAAGTCCGACACCATGGTCAACGAGGCGCGTACCCGCGCCGAAACGATGCTCAACGAGGCCAGGACCCGGTCGGAGACCCTGGAACGCCAGTCCAGGGAGAAGGCCACCGCACTGGAGCGCGAGGCGCAGCGGCAACACAACGAGATCCTCGGTCAGGTCCAGGCGGAGCGGACCAACCTGGAGAAGAAGATCGACGAGCTGCGCACGTTCGAGCGCGAGTACCGCACCCGGTTGAAGACCTTCCTCGAGTCCAGCCTGCGTGAGCTCGGTGATCGTGGTTCGGCCGCGCCGTCCGCCGCCGACGGCGGCAGTCGCGGTGGTGGTCAGTCCGGCTACGCGTTCGGCCCGCGCGCCGAAGCGGGCTGATCGGCGAGCTGGCGAGCTAACCCGACGTCGTGCTGTATCTCGTTCTGGTCCTGGTAATCGGGGCGTTCGCGCTGCTGATCGCCGCGCTCACCACGGCGAATACGCTATGGGCCTGGGTCTCGGTGGCGATCAGCGTGGTCGCCGCCGGACTGCTGATCTTTGACTGGCTGCGTGGCCGCCGGCGGGTGGCCACCACCTCGACCCCGCGCTCCACGATGGCCGAGCCGGCCCAGGTGTCCGATGCGACCACGGAGCTCTCGCGCGTCCCCGGTGCGGGCGACCTGCCGGCGGCCGAGCGGTCCTCCGCCCAGCGCTCGCCGGCCGGGTCGTCGTGGCCGGTCTCGTCCGCCGCCGAAGCGCCGGACACCGATTCGCCCGGCCCGGAGCCGGAGCCGGAGCCGGAGCCGGAGCCGGTCCAGCCTGGCGCCACGAGCGCCGTCGATGACGCGGAGCCGGGCGAGGAACCCACCGATGCCGCCGACATCCTGGTGATCTCGGAGCTGAGCGTCGAGGTGCGGGTCGTCGACGAGCATCCGCGCTACCACCTCGCCGAATGCGGGTGGCTGGGCGACAAGGCGACCATCCCGCTGCCGGTGTCCGAGGCCCGCCAGCTGGGTTTCACGCCGTGCGCCCGCTGTGGCCCGGATGCCCGGCTCGCCGCGAGGCACCGCGCCGAGAAGGGCGCGCGCAAGTAGCGGCAGAATGGTGACCATGGCATGGTCGCGGTCGCTGGCGCGGTTCAACAAAAAGGTGACCAACCGGGTGCAGGGGCTGTGGGCGCCGTACCTGCCGCCGTGGGCGATGATCGTCCACAAGGGACGGAAGTCCGGTCAGGTGTTCCGGACCCCGGTGGTCAGCGTCCGCGACGCGGGCCGGCTCGAGGTCGTGCTGTGGTACGGCGATCGGGCGGACTGGGTGCGCAACGTGCTGGCGGCCGGTGGGGCGGAGGTCCTTCGCTCGGGCCGCACCTGGCGGCTGACGAACCCGCGGGTCGTCGACTCGAGCGATCCGGCGGTCAGTTCGGGCGTGCGGCGTATCGCTGGCCGGCGCCGCCGGATCCTGGTCGCCGACTTCAGCGACTGACGCCGCGCGGCTGGCGGCGAGCCGTGGTCGTCGTCCACCTGGGGATTACCCGCCAAACGTACGCTCCCGTATGGTCAGCGTCCATACGGTACCGTACGGACGTGGCTCGGCTCACCAGGGACGACTGGACCGCTGCGGCCCTCACCGCGCTGGCCGAGGGCGGTCTGGCCGCGGTCGCCATCGAACCGCTCGCCGCCCGGGTCGGCGCCACGAAGGGCAGCGCCTACTGGCACTTTCCCAACCGGGAGGCCCTGCTGCGTGCCGCGCTGGAGCGCTGGGAGCGGGAGCGCACCGACGCGGTGATCGACATGGTCGATGCCGGCGAGGTGGCGCCAGGCGAACGCCTGCGCCGGCTCTTCGGCGCCGTCCTCGACTCGAGGCACGCACCCGACGTGGAGTTGGCGCTGCTCGCCTCGACCGACGACGCGCTGGTCGCCGCCGCCATGCACCGGGTGACCCAGCGGCGCCTCGGCTACCTGGCCGGGCTCTTCGGCGAGTTGGGGTTCACCCCCGCGCAGGCTCGCCGCCGCGCGGTCCTCGCCCACTCCATCTACCTCGGTCAGGCGCAGCTCACCAGGAGCACGCCGGAGGTGCTGCCGCGCTCCGCCGCCGCCCGCCGGGCGCACCTGGACGACGCCCTGCGCACCATGACGGCGCCGGCGTGACCGGTGCCGATCGCGGGCGGAGGCAAGGGCGGTGAGCGGCGCGTTCCGGTTCGCGGTCCGGGTGCGAGCGGGCGCATCCCGCACGGCGGTCGGCGGCCGGCACGGCGAGGCGCTGGTCGTCGCGGTGGCGGCACCCGCGGTGGAAGGCAAGGCGAACGAGGCGGTGCGGCGGGCGCTGGCCGAGGCGTTCGGGGTGCGCCGCGGCCAGGTGTTCGTCGTGCGCGGCGACCGGGCGCGGGACAAGGTGGTGGAGATCGACATCGAGCCGGACCGGGGTGCGGTCCTGCTCGCCGCACTGTTCGGGTGATCGTCGGAACCGGACATCCGGGGCCGCGCCTGGGAGAATGGCCCGAACGACCGGCGGCAGGTGGGAGGCGTGGTGGCCGAGCTGACGATCGCGCTCGGTATCGGCGCCGCGGTGATCCTGGTGGCCGTGTTCGCGGTGCGCATCTCAGTTCGGCTCGGGCTGCCGTCGTTGCTGCTGTACCTGGCGATCGGCGTCGGACTCGGCGAGGTGGGACTCGGCATCCGCTTCGACAACGCCATCCTCACCCAGGTGCTCGGCCTGGCCGCGCTGATCCTGATCCTGATCGAGGGTGGCCTCAGCACCCGCTGGCAGGACGTGAAACCGGCGCTGGGCCTCGGCATGGCGCTGTCCACGGTCGGCGTGGCGGTGAGCATCGCGATCACCGGGACGGCGCTGCACCTCCTGCTCGGCCTGGACTGGCGGCTCGCGCTGCTCTGGGGTGCGGTGCTGGCGCCGACCGACGCCGCCGCGGTGTTCAGCGTGCTTCGCGGGCTCGGCCTGAACCGGCGGCTGGTCGGTGCGCTCGAGCTGGAGTCCGGGCTCAACGACGCACCGTGCTACATCGCGGTGGTGCTGCTCGCCTCGGGCGCCGGGGCGCACTGGAACCTGCCGCTGGTGGTGGCCTACGAACTGGTTGCGGGCGCGCTGCTCGGGCTGGCCTTCGGCTGGCTCGGCGCGCAGGTGCTGCGCCGGGTGGCGCTCCCGGCGACCGGCCTGTACCCACTGGCCACGGTCGCGGTGTGCGTCGGGGCCTTCGCGTGCGGTCAGTGGCTGCACGCCTCCGGCCTGCTCGCCACCTACGTCGCCGGGCTGGTGCTCGGCAACTCCCGGCTGCCGCACCGGTCGGACACCCTGTCGTTCGCCGAGGGGTTCGGCTGGCTCGCGCAGATCGGACTGTTCGTGCTGCTCGGCCTGTTCGCCTCGCCGGCCCGGCTGCTGGACGCGGTGGTGCCCGGGCTGATCGCCGCCGCGGTGGTCACCCTGCTGGCCCGCCCGATCTCGGTGTTCGCCTCGGTCGCCTCGTTCCGGGTCCGGCTCGGTGAGCAGATCTTCCTGTCCTGGGCCGGACTGCGCGGCGCGGTGCCGATCGTGCTGGCCATGATCCCGCTCGCCCAGGGGGTGGCCGGCGCGCAGCGGCTGGTCGACGCGGTGTTCGTGCTGGTCTTCGTGCTCACCCTGGTGCAAGGGAGCACGTTGCAGCTGCTGGCCCGCGCACTGGGGCTCAGCCGCGAAGCCGAGTCCGTCGAGCTGGAGGTGGACGTCGCGCCCCTGGACGACCTCGACGCCGAGCTGTTGCAGGTGCGCATCCCGTCCGGCTCCAAGCTGCACGGCGTCTACCTGGCCGAGCTGCGGCTCCCGCCCGGCGCGACCGTCAGCCTGGTGGCCAGGAACGGCGCCGGGTTCACCCCGGCCGCCACCACTCGCCTCCAGGAGGGTGACGAGCTCCTGGTGGTGGCCACCCAGCGGGCCAGGACCGCGACCGAGCGCCGAATCCGGGCGGTGGACCGGGCCGGCCGGTATGCCAGGTGGCGGGGCGAATCCGGGGTCTGACCCAGCGCGTTGCCTCGGATTGGCGCCTCGGCCCGGATGAAGATGTCCGGCGCGACCGAATCGGTTACAGTTGGCGCAAGGTCATGAGTGCCAGCGCGAAGCCCCGGCTTGCTGGCCGGCAACCCTCCAACCGCGGTGGGGTGCCCCGGGTGAGGACCTGGCCCTCCGCGACGTGCGGGTGGGCAAGCGCGGACCCGCCTCGGGTCCGATGTGGACCTTGGAGGCCACCATGACCCTCGCCCCGGTCGAATCCGTCGCCACCCTGCCGGCTGTCGCCGGTGCCCGGCTCACCGTGCCGCTGGTGGACGGCCGCCGGCTGCCGTACGCCAACCTCGACCACGCCGCCAGCGCGCCCTGCCTCGACGCCGTGCAGGACGCGGTGAACGAGCTGCTGCCGTGGTACGCGAGCGTGCACCGGGGCGCCGGGTTCGCCTCGCAGGTGTCCACTCGGGTCTACGAACAGGCCAGGGACACGCTGCGCCGGTTCGTCGGCGCGCACCGCTCGGACGCCGTGGTGTTCACCCGCAACACCACCGACGCGCTGAACCTGTTGGCCCGCGCGGTACCCGGCGGCACGTCGGTGCTGCTGTTCGACACCGAGCACCACGCGGCGCTGCTGCCCTGGCGGGGTCCGAACGTGCGCCGGCTGACCACCCCGCCGCACGCCGGGGACACCGAGCGCGTACTCGACGTGGCGCTGCGCGACTGCCCGACAGGTCCGCGGCGGGTGGTGCTCTCCGGCGCGTCCAACGTGACCGGCGAGGTGTGGCCGGTGGCGCGGCTCGCCGAAGTGGCCCGGCGGCACGGTGCGCGGATCGCGCTGGACGCCGCGCAGCTCGCCCCGCACCGGCCCCTCGATGTGCGGGCGCTGGACGTGGACTACGTCGCGCTGTCCGGGCACAAGCTCTACGCCCCGTTCGGTGCGGGCGCCCTGATCGGACGCGGCGACTGGCTCAAGGCCGCGCCGCCGTACCTGATCGGCGGCGGCGCCACCCGGCTCGTCGTCGACCATGGCGACCGCCTGGGGGTCTCCTGGACCGCCGCGCCCGAGCGGCACGAGGCCGGCTCGCCCAACGTGGTCGGCGTGCACGCACTCGCCGTGGCCTGCGAGACGATCGCCCGGCACGGTTGGCCGCCCGTCGCCGCACACGAGGCCGAGCTGTGCGCCGCCCTGCGCGCCGGACTCGGCACGGTTGCGGGCCTGCGCCAACTGAATCTGTTCGGGCCCGACCAGGACCGGGTCGGCGTGGTCAGCTTCGCCATTGACGGCCAGGACGCCGGCCTGCTCGCCGCCGTGCTGTCGGCCGAGTACGGCATCGGCGTGCGCGACGGTGCCTTCTGCGCCCATCTCGCCACCCGGCGCCTGCTCGGCCGGGCGGGCTCGGCGGACGAGCGCGCCCTGCGGGCCAGCCTCGGTCTCGGCAGCACGCTCGAGCACGTCGACCGGCTGGTGTCCGCCCTGCACCAGATTCTGACCAGCGGTCCGCAGTGGACCTACGAGTTGACCGGCGGCCGATGGACGCCGACCCCGGATCCCCGCCCGCTGCCGCCGTTCCTCACCGGCTGACCGCCGCGCCGTGCACGCGCCGGCGCCGGTGGTCTAGTTCGGCGTCAGGTGCAGGCCGATGAACCGCATGATGTCCGGGAGCACGCGCAGCCAATAGGGCGAGTTGTGCGCGCCCCGGGTGATCGCGGAGAGCTCGGGGTGGAACTTGGCGGTGAACTCGCGGGCGGCCGGTGCGAAGGAGTCCTCGGTGCCGCACCACAGACCGACCGGGGTGCCGGCGATGTCGTCGGTGTGCCGCAGCGGCTCGTAGGCCTGCCACTGCTGCCTGTCCACGAAGGACTTGCGGCTCTCGGCGTCGGACCAGCGTTGGAACATGGCCGGGCTGGCCAGCGCTACCGCCTTGAGGTCGTGGCGGCGGCGAGCGTAGTAGAGCGCACCCCAGCCGCCCATGGAGAAGCCGAGCGCGGCGGCCGGGGCGGCGTGACCCCGCTCGTCGAGCCAGCGCGGCACCTCCTCGATCAGCATCCGCATCGGGTCGTCGCCGCCCCGGTCCATGTAGTAACCGCGGCCGCAGTCCACCGCCACCGCGCTGAACGGCGGCACGCCGGCCCCGGTCGCCGCGGTGAGGAACTGGGGGAGGCCGAACTGCAGGTAACCGCGTGCGGTGCCGCCCCGCCCGTGCAACACCAGGCAGACCGGCAGGGCGGCGTCCGTCACTCCGGCCGGGCGCATGACCAGCAGGTCGACGTACTGACCACGGGCCGGCGAATACACCCGGTCGAGCACGTAGGGGCCGCGCGGCACGTCCGGCACGCTGACGGTGGGGCTCTCCGCGCGGCGTAACGTCGGCGCGTTCGGCAGCACCCCGGCCCCCGCGGTGACGCCGACCAGTCCGAGACCCAGGCCACCGAACAGCACCCGGCGCCGGCTGACCTCCGGCTTGCCCATCGGGACCCCCTCAGCAGCCGGCAGATCGTTGCCTGCTGACCAGTAACGCGCCGGTTCGAGCCGGGCCGGTGTTCGGTGCGGCGCTCGCGCGTGTCGCGCGGATGACATCGCCCCGCGAGCTGCCGTGGTTACGTCGTGGAGAATGACTGAATGAGCAGTGAGCAGGCAAGTAGTGCGGCGGTCGAAAGTTCCCAACCTCCGCGCCGGCGCGGCCTGCTGCTGGTGCTGGTCGCCCTGGTCGTGCTGGCCGCTGACGTGATCACCAAGGCGGTCGTGGTGGCCACCCTGCAGGGTGAACCGCCGGTACGGGTGCTCGGCGGGCTGGTCTACCTGCAACTGGTGCGCAACCCGGGCGCGGCGTTCTCCATGGCGACGGGCATGACCTGGGTGCTCAGCCTGATCGCGATCGCGGTGGTCGCGGCCATCGTGTGGATCATGCCCCGGCTCCGCTCGGTCGGCTGGGCGATCGGACTCGGGCTGGTGCTTGCCGGCGCGCTCGGCAACCTCGCCGACCGGGTGTTCCGGGCACCCGGCCCGCTGCGCGGCCATGTGATCGACTTCGTGTCCGTGTTCGCGCCCAACGCGGAGGTGTTCCCGGTGTTCAACGTGGCCGACTCGGCGATCACCTGCGGCGGCGTGTTGATCGTGCTGCTCGCGTTGCTCGGCCGGGACTACGACGGCCGCTCGACGAGGGCGTCATGACCGGCCTTCGGACGCTGCCGGTGCCGGAAGGGTTGGACGGCATGCGGGTGGACGCCGGGCTGGCGAAGCTGCTCGGCCTGTCCCGGACCACCGTCGCCGAGCTCGCCGAGTCCGGCGACGTGCGGCTCGACGGGCGGGTGGCCGGGAAGTCCGACCGGCTGGTGGCGGGCACGCTGCTCGAGGTGTCGCTGCCCGCTCCGGCCGCCGCGGTCGTGGTCGAGCCGGTGCTCGTGGACGGGCTCGTCGTGGTGTACCAGGACGACGACGTCGTGGTGGTGAACAAGCCGGTTGGGGTGGCCGCGCACCCGAGTCCCGGGTGGACCGGGCCGACGGTGATCGGCGGGCTGGCCGGGGCGGGCATTCGGATCTCCACCTCGGGGGCGAGCGAGCGGCAGGGCGTCGTGCACCGCCTGGACGTCGGCACCACCGGCGTGATGGTGGTGGCCAAGAGCGAGCACGCCTACACGGTGTTGAAGCGCGCGTTCAAGGAGCGCACCGTCGAGAAGATCTACCACGCCCTGGTGCAGGGCCACCCCGACCCGACCACCGGCACCATCGACGCGCCCATCGACCGCCATCCGCGCCACGACTACAAGTTCGCCGTGGTCGCCGGCGGCAAGCCCGCGGTCACCCACTACACGGTGCTCGAGGCGTTCCGCGCCGCGTCCCTGGTGGACATTCGCCTGGAAACCGGCCGCACGCACCAGATCCGGGTGCACTTCGCCGCCCTGCACCATCCCTGCGTCGGTGACCTCACCTATGGCGCGGATCCGGTGCTGGCCCGGCGCCTCGGCGTCATCCGGCAATGGCTGCACGCCAGAACCCTCGGCTTCCACCACCCCGCCGACGGCCGCTGGGTCGACTTCACCAGTGAGTACCCCGACGACCTGCGTGCCGCCCTCGATGTCCTGCGGGCCGAGAGCTGAGCGCGCTCAGCTCTCGACGCTCCAGGTGATCGCGCGGGACTCCTCGTCGGGGCGCGGGGTCCAGCGCACCGAGGTGACCTGGGTTGCCTCGGGGACGACGTACACCGTGTGGCCGCCGGCGGTCTCGCCAGGAGCCACCCCGATCCGGTGCGGCGGTCGCGACGAGAGCGACACCGGTGCCTTGGCGATGGACGTGCCGTCCGGGGTGACCAGGACCAGGTAGAGATCGGGAAGCGTCTGGAACGGGACGGCGCCACGGTTGGTGAGCTCGGTGTGCACGACGACCGAGCGCTCGCCCTCTTGCAGGCGGTAGCCGGCCGCGGTGAACAGGTAGTCGGCCGGGTCGACGACCTCGACCAGCTGGATCGCCAGCCGCTCGCCCTCGAGGCCCTCGGTGAGCAGGGTGGCGCCGATCGTGCCGGTGCGGGCGTTGCCGTTGGGCCGCTCGGTGCGCACCGTCGGCATGGTCAGGTCCTGTGGTGGTTGGTCGCCGCGCGCCCACGACGAGGTCTGCGGCGGACCCCAGGTACTCATCGGCTGCGGGAAGGGGTTGCTCGGCGGTCCGGTCTGCGCCGGGAACGGGTTGCTCGCCGGGTGCGGCGCGGGGTGCGGCGGATGCGGTCCGGCCGGCGGGCCCTGCGGGTAGCCGTACTGCGGCGGGTAGGGCGCCTGCGGCGGGTAGCCCTGGACGTTGTAGGGGCCGGACGGGGTGGCGGCCGCGGTCCTGGCCAGCGCGCCGCGCAACCGGTTCGGGTCGCACTCCACCCCCACCAGCAGGGGCAGTCCGGTCGCCGAGAGCGCGACCAGGCGAGAGGCCACCTCACGCGGATCCATACCAAGCCGAGCGGCCACGTCGTGCACCGCGGCCCGCCCGAGCTCGGCCACCACGGCGAGCAGGCGGAGGTCAACAGGATCCGTCGCGACCACGGTTGGCACGCTACCCGGTCAGGCCGGTCGACGGGCTGGTGGCCGCGCCGCCAACGGCCAGCGGGCCGGCCCGGCGGGGTGCTCGGGTGCGTGCAGGATCGGCCTGCTGGGAACCGGTGACCGTGGCACCCGCGAGTCTCGCGCTCCAGCAGCCGAGTGCTGCGCTCCGGCAACTGAATGCTGCGCTCCAGCAACGGCGGCCTGCCCTCGATGCGTCCGCGGGGACGGGAAGTTGCCTGAGCGCGAGACTCGCTTGCCTGAGCGCGAGACTCGCGGGAGGACCAGCGGTCGCCTGCTGGCTGAGGGTTGTCATAGCGCGCCCCGTGCTAGAAGATTTCTCGGTTGGCCCACTCTCGGTTGGTGACTTTCCGCTGTCGGCCGTGAGCAGCTCAAAGACGAGGAAGGTGCCCACATGCGACAGAAGGTTGTGCTCGCCGCCGCGGTGTCGGCAACACTGGTTCTCTCCGGGTGCCTCGGGCCGCAACAGGATTCCAATACCAGCCGCAACGCCGACGCCAAGGACGTCACGCTGACCATCACGTCCAACTCGGTGGCCGGCGGCAAGAACGCGCTTGGCGCGCAGTGGGTCACCGACTGGGTCATCCCGAAGTTCGTCGAGGCGCAGCGCGCCAAGGGCGTCAACGCGACCGTCAAATTCGACGGCATCGGCTCCGATGACAAGGACTACAAGACAAAGATCGCGCTGGACTTCAACACCGGCGGCGGCGGGGATGTCGTGGAGATTGACGGCATCTGGCTCGGCGAGTTCGCCCAGGCGGGTCAGGTCAAGCCGCTCGAGGATCTGGTCGGCAAGGAGAAAGCCGACTCCTGGGACGGCTGGGGCCAGATCCCGGACGCGGTCGAGGCGCTCGGCCGGTTCGAGACCAAGCGCTACGGCGTCCCGGTCGGCACCGACGGCCGGGTGCTGTACTTCAACAAGAAACTGTTCGCCCAGGCCGGGTTACCGGCCGACTGGCAGCCGAAGAGCTGGGACGAGATCATCTCGACCGGGCAGAAGCTCAAGGCGCTGCCCGGGGTGATCCCGATTCAGCTCAACGGCGGCACCGTCATGACCGAGGCCACCGCGATGCAGGGTGTGCTGCCGCTGCTCGTCGGCACCGGCAGGGAGGTCTACCAGGACGGCAAGTGGCTCGGCGGCGACCAGCACCTCAAGGACGTGCTCGGCATGTACCAACGCATCTACGGCGCCGGTCTCGGCGATCCGTTGCTCCAGCAGGAGGCCAAGGGCCGGGACAAGTCCTTCGCCGAGTTCGCCGACAACAAGATCGGGATTCTGCTGGAGAGCGACTACTTCTGGCGCTCGGTGGTCGAGCCGACCAAGGGCGTGGCCAAGATGGCGGACCGCAACAGCGCGGTCGGCTGGGCGATGGTGCCGGCGCGTTCCTCCGGCGCCGGGGTCGGCGGGCAGGACTACGTGAGCATGTCCGGTGGTTCGGTGCGGGTGGTCAACCCGAACAGCAAGTTCCCGCAGCAGGCGTGGGAGCTGTTGCAGTTCATGAACTCCTTCGACGCCACCAAGGCGCGGCTGGCCGGCACCGCGCAGATCACCCAGCGCAACGACGTGAACAAGGAGGTCCTCGCCAGCGACCCGATGCTGAACTTCGTCGCCACCAAGGTGTTGCCGATCACCCGGTTCCGGCCGGGCCTCGCGGACTATCCCAAGGTCTCCGCCGCACTCCAGCAGGCGACCGCGGACGTGCTCAGCGGCAAGAGCCCGGACGACGCCGCGGCCGGCTACCAGCAGGCGCTGGTGAAGGCGGTCGGCCAGGACAAGGTGGCCGGTGGCTGATCCGGGCGCGGGTGCCGCGCTGCTCGACGCGCCGGTCGCGCAGCGGGTGCCGGCCGCCGATGTGGCCGGGCTCGGCCGGATGCGCGCATTGGGGTTCGTCGCCCCGGCGATGCTGCTGATCGGGATCTTCCTGATCTTCCCCGCGCTGTGGACCGTCTACATCGGATTGACCAACTATCAGCTGACCGGTGCGGCGTCGGTCGCCCCGGCGGTGGTCGGGCTCGGCAACTACCTTGAGGCACTGGACGACGCGCTGTTCGGCAACGCGCTCCGACTGAGCCTGCTGTTCGTGCTCGGCTCCGCGGTCCTCGGACAGAATCTCCTCGGCTTCGCGCTGGCCTGGACGTTGCGTTCGGCCCGCCCGTGGTTGCGCCGCTTGGTCGAGGGTCTGGTGCTGCTGGCCTGGATCCTGCCCGGCGTGGTGGTGGCCTACCTGTGGATCGCGGTGCTCGACCGGTCCGACGGCACGCTCAACCGGCTGCTCGGCACCCCCGGCACCGCCTGGCTGCTCACCTATCCGATGGCCAGCCTCATCGTGTTCAACACCTGGCGGGGCACCGCGTTCTCCATGATGCTGTACGGCTCGGCGTTGGCCGCGGTGCCGCCGTCTCAGCTGGAGACCGCGCGGATGGTCGGCGCTGGGCGGCTGCAAACGGTGCGGGACGTGGTCTTTCCGCACATCCGCGGGCACGTGCTGACCAACACGCTGCTGATCAGCCTGTGGACCTTCAACGACTTCAGCCCGTTCCTGCTCACCGCGGGCGGGCCGAACCACCGCTCGGAGACCCTGCCGGTGTTCATCTACCAGCAGGCGATCGGTGGTGAGGGCAACGGGCGGCTGGGTTACGCCTCGGCCATCTCGCTGCTGTTGCTGCTGGCGAACCTGGTGCTGGCACTGGGGTATCTCGCGCTGTTACGGCGGCGGCGCGGATGAGCGGGCCGGGTGCGGCGGTGCGGTCGCTGGTGCTGCGGCGGGTCGCCTACACCGCGTTCATGGCGGTGGTGCTGGCGTTCTTCGCCATCCCGATGCTCTGGCTGGCCAGTGCGCCGTTCGACAGCCGGCCCGGGCTCGGGTTGCGCTGGCCGGACTGGACGCTGGCCAACGTCGAGGCCACCGTGCGTCATCCCTACGCGCTGGGCTCGCTGGTGAACTCCGTGATCCTGTGCGTGGTGGCCACCGCGGTGACCACCGTGGCGGCCACGCTGGCCGCCTACGCCCTGGCCCGGGTGCGCCTGCCCGGCCGCGATGCGTTGCTGTACCTGCTGTTGCTGCTGTCCAGCGTGGTCACCGGGACCGCCGCCATGGTGCCGATCTTCGTCATGATGAAGCAGCTCGGGCTGATCAACTCGCACTACGGGACCGCGTTGGTGATCGCAGGCGGGATGCTGCCGGCGGCCATCTTCATCCTGAAGGACTTCGTGGACGCGGTGCCGCGCTCCTATGAGGAGTCGGCCAGGGTGTTCGGTGCCTCAGCCGGGCAGGTGCTGCGGCACGTGGTGCTTCCGGTGGCCCGGCCGGGCATCGCCACCATCCTGGTCTGGTCGTTCGTCCAGGCATGGGGGAACTTCCTGCTGCCGTTCCTGCTGATCCGCGACGTGGACAAGCAGCCGGGCGCGGTGCTGCTGCAAACGCTGCGCGACGAGGGCGGCAGCGCGAACCTGACCGTGATCCCGGTGTTCTCACTGCTCTACTCGATCCCGGTGATCGTGCTGTACCTGTTCGTCAGCAAGCGGTACGGGTTCCGCTTCCACGGAGGGATCAAGGCCTGATGGCGGGCATCGAGCTGACCGGGCTGTCCACCGTGTACCCCAACGGGGTGCGCGCGGTCGACGCGCTCGACCTGTCCATCGTGGACGGTGAGTTCTTCGCGCTGCTCGGCCCGTCCGGCTGCGGCAAGACCACGTTGCTGCGCACCATTGCCGGGCTGGAACCGGCGAGCGCCGGCACGGTGTCGATCGGCGGTCGGGAGGTCACCCGGACCGAGCCGGGCCGCCGCCGGGTGGCCATGGTGTTCCAGGACTACGCGCTGTTCCCGCACATGACGGTGGCGCAGAACATCGCCTACCCGCTGCGGGTGCGTCGGGAGCCGCGTGCCAGACAGCGTTCGGTTGCCGAGGAGACCGCGGCCGGTCTCGGGCTCGGGGACCTGCTCGAGCGCCGGCCCGGGCAGCTCTCCGGGGGCCAGCAGCAGCGGGTGGCGCTGGCCAGGGCCATCGCCATGGACGCCGACGTGCTGCTGCTCGACGAGCCGCTGTCCAACCTCGATGCCCGGCTCCGGCTGGAGGCCAGGACGTTTCTCAAGCGGCTACAGCGCGAGCTCGGCCTCACCACCGTGTTCGTCACCCACGACCAGGCCGAGGCGCTCGCCCTGGCGGACCGGATCGCGGTGATGGAGGCCGGCCGGATCCGGCAGCTCGGCACGGCCAAGGCGGTCTTCCAGCGTCCCGGCAGTACGTTCGTGGCCAACTTCATCGGTTCCACCCCGATGAACCTGCTGCCCGGCGTGTATCGCCGCGGCGGGGTCGAGGTCGCCGGCACCCGGCTCGCTGCGCCCATCGGCCTCGACCTGGCCGACGGTGCCGAGGTGGTGGCCGGCATCCGCCCGGAGTACATGACGCTGGACAGCACCGGCCCGGACGGTGCCGACGGTGGTTTTGCCGGCACCGTTTCCGTCGTGGAGAACCTGGGAATCAGCTCCCTGGTCACCCTGGAATGCGCGGACGGAACCCTGCTCGGCGCCACCGTGCTCGAGCATGAGGAGCCGGTGCCTGGCACCAAGGTCACCGCCGCCCCCCAGCCCGGCCGGCTGCTGCTCTACGGCGCGGACGGCCTGCTGCTCACCGGCTGAGGCCCTCCTTCCAGGCACTGCCGGGTGTGACCAGCAGCGCTGGCACGATCGTGACCGGGAACGGCCGCGCGACGCGGTAAGCCTGATCGCCAGCGGCCAGGCCGACCCGCTCGTAGCAGCCGGACCGGAGCTCGTAGGCGGTCAGGCTGGGCCGGTCGAACTCCGGCTCGACGATCCAGTAGCTCTCGATGCCGAACTCCTCGTACTCGCGGAACTTCTTGGTGCGATCGCGTTTCCTGGTACTGCGCGAGGCGACCTCGACCGCGAGGACCGGGGGCCGGGTCAGGTACTCGGGCTCGCACGTCTCGTCTCGGATCACCACCAGGTCGGGAATGCGGTGCAGGTCGGGCGCCAGGTTGACGCCCACCGGCCGAGCACCTCGCGCCAGTGTCGCACCGTGACCATTCGATCACACGAGCGACCCTGGGGGGAGGTCGCCGACGGTCGCGTTCAGGCGGTGAACGCCGGGTCGTCGATGAACAGGCGCCAGGTGCCGTCGGGTTGACGGCGGGCGATCTCGGCGGAGGTGCCCTCGACGGTGAACGGCCCGCCGCCCGGGCCGGCGGCGAGGGTGGCGCGCCAGGAGCTCGACAGCAGGGCCAGGTCGCCGTTGCGGTGCGCCCGCCTGGTGTCCCCCGCCATGCTCTGCACTCTGCTCAGGAAACCGCCGAGGAACTTGCGCAACGCCGCGGCGCCCGCGACCGGCTTGCCCTCCAGGTCGACGCCGACCGCGTCCGGCTCGTACAGCGCGACGAGCGCGTCCAGATCGTGGTGGTTGACCGCGGCGACGAAGAGTTCGTGCAGCTCTTCCGGATGGTTGGCGGGCATCGAGCGCCTCCTGACAGTCGGAGGTGGAGCGGACACCCGATAGAGCGGCCCACGCGCCCGATCCGTTAGCGCTCAGCTCGGCGGCAGATCGGAGCGGACCACGCCGTAGACGACCTCGTCGTGCCAGGTGCCGTCGCGGAAGCACATCCCGCGCAGCAGGCCCTCCCGGGTGAGGCCGGCCTTCTCAAGGGCGCGCTGCTCGGCGATGTTGTCCACCGAGGTGAACGCCTGCACGCGGTTGTACTGGGTGTTCGCGAACAGGTACCGCACCAGCTGCCGCTGGGCGTCGGTACCGAGGCCCCGACCCCGCCACCGCGGCCACAGGCTGATGCCGAACTCCCAGCACTGGTAGGGAGAATCCGGATGCACCGGCCGCCAGCTGAGGAAGCCGGCCCGCTCGCCGGCCGGGGTCTCCACGATCAGCATCCAGCTCTCCGGCCCGAGCAGCCGGTTCTCGTCCCACCGCTTACGCCAGACCCGCTGACCCTGATAGCCCGACCAGTTGAACACGCCGATGGCTTCGGGATCGAGAAACATCTCCTCGAGTGCTTCGAGGTCCTCCTCGGTAACCGGCCGCAGCCGGACCGAACCAGGCGAGGAGATGTCCACCGGTTCGCTCGCCAGCTCGCTCACGTGAGCGCGGCGTCCAGCGTGATCGTCGTGCCGGTCAGCGCCTTGGACACCGGGCAGTTCTGCTTGGCGCCCTCGGCCGCCTCGGCGAACGCGGCCGCGTCCAGGCCGGGCACGCTGGCCCGCACGGTGAGGCGGATGCCGGTGATTCCCTCGCCGGGCTGGAACGTCACGTCCGCCTTGGTCTCGATGGTCTGCGGCGGGGTGCCGGCCCCGGCCAGGCCGTGCGCGAGCGCCATCGAGAAACAGGTCGAGTGCGCGGCGGCGATGAGCTCCTCCGGGCTGGTCTTGCCCTCCGCCTGCTCGGCGCGCGCCCGCCAGGTCACCGGGTAGCTGCCGATCCCGGACGAGTCCAGCGACACCGTGCCGGAGCCGTTCATCAGGTCGCTGTTCCAGACCGCGTGCGCGGTGCGTGTTGTGGCCATGACCAGATCACATCAGACCGGGCTGTCGTCGAGCACCGCGGGGTGAGCCGGATCGTCCATCCGCACCCCGGTGTCCGCGGTGTGCAGCGGGCGCACCTCGGCCTCGTAACGGGCGAACGCCGGCAGTGCCCAGGCGTCCTCGGCGGGCGTGCGCCGGACCAGCGCCGGAGCGGACATCCACAGGTGCACGGTGTGCTCGAAGCCGAGGCCCCGGCCGAGGAGCAACTCGCCGTCGACGACCAGCACCCCGCCGGCCGGCAGGGCCAGGTAACCGGCTCGGGTGGCGCGGTCGGTAGCGGTGTCCCACAGGGTGGGCAGCAGTCGCCCGGAGCCGCCCGGCTCGAGCGGGTCGAGCACCTCCCGGGACAGGCCGCCCGCGTCCAGCCAGTCCTCGTACCGGGCGTCCGGGTTGGTCCGGCCGCGCTCGAAGCGCAGCGACGCCGGCCGCAGGAAGTCCGCGGCGGACACCCGGCGCACCGCCCGCCCGCGCAGCCGCAGGCGCTCGGCCAGCGTGTCGGCGAACGCGCCGGGCTCGGTCGCCGGCGCGCCGTCGACGGCCACCCGGACCCATTCTTCCCGCGGCCGGACGGCGATCGCGTCGGCGACCTCGTCGACCAGGACCGCAAGGGAGACCGGCCGAATACGCATGCACCCCAGTATCGAGCGTCTTCGAGTGTCGGTCCCCGGGGGTAGAACCGAAGGGTGTTCGACACGCCTCGCCGGGTGCCCGCCAGCCGCCGTGATCTCGTCGTAGGGTGATGCCTCGTGGCGGCTGACTCCTTCGTTCATCTTCATGTTCACACCGAGTACTCGATGCTCGATGGTGCCGCCAAGGTCGCGCCGCTGTTCGCCGAGGCGCAACGGCTCGGCATGCCCGCGGTGGCCATGACCGACCACGGCAACATGTATGGAGCCGACGAGTTCTACCAGTCCGCCAACAAGTTCGGCATCAAGCCGATCATCGGCATCGAGGCCTACCTGGCGCCGGTCAGCCGGTTCCACAAGAAGCCGGTCTTCTGGGGCGAGGCGCGCCAGCGCGGCACCGACGAGCTCGGCGAGGGCGGCGACGTCTCCGGTGCGGGCGCCTACACCCACATGACCATGCTCGCCGCGAACGCGGCGGGGCTGCGCAACCTGTTCACCCTGTCGTCGCGGGCCAGTATGGAGGGTTACTACCGCAGGCCCAGGATGGACCGGGAGCTGATCGCCGAGCACGCCGAGGGGATCATCGCCACCACCGGCTGCCCGTCCGGCGAGGTGCAGACCCGGCTGCGCCTGGGGCAGACCGCCGAGGCGTTGCAGGCGGCGTCGGACTACCGGGACATCTTCGGTGCGGACAACTTCTTCCTCGAGCTGATGGATCACGGGCTGCCGATCGAGCGTGCGGTGCGCGAGGGGCTGCTCGACGTCGCCGGCAAGCTCGGGCTGAGCCCGTTGCCCACCAACGACTCGCACTACGTCACCCGGGAGCAGGCGGGCGACCACGCCGCGCTGCTGTGCGTCCAGTCCGGTAAGACACTTTCCGACCCCAACCGGTTCAAGCTCGATGGTGACGGCTACTACCTGAAGTCCGCCGCCGAGATGCGCGAGTACTGGGACCGCGAGCTGCCCGGCGCGGCCGACAACACGCTGCTGGTGGCCGAGCGGGTCGAGTCCTACGAGGAGATCTACTCCCACGTCGACCGGATGCCGATGTTCGACGTGCCGTCGGGGGAGTCCCAGGCGAGTTGGCTGCACAAGGAGGTCCTGGCTGGACTGGGGCGCCGGTTCCCGAACGGGCTGCCGGACGGCTATCGCGAGCGGGCCGAGTTCGAGCTCGGTGTGATCAACCAGAAGGGGTACCCGGCGTACTTCCTGGTCGTCGCCGACCTGGTGAACCACGCCAAGGAGGTGGGCATCCGGGTGGGTCCCGGCCGTGGCTCGGCAGCCGGCTCGCTGGTCGCCTACGCGCTGGGCATCACCAACCTCGACCCGATCCCGCACGGCCTGCTGTTCGAGCGGTTCCTCAACCCGGAGCGGCCGTCCATGCCGGACGTCGACATCGACTTCGACGACCGCAGGCGGGGCGAGATGGTCCGCTACGCCACCGAGAAGTACGGCGTGGACAAGGTCGCCCAGGTCATCACGTTCGGCACGATCAAGACCAAGGCGGCGATCAAGGACGCGGCCCGGGTGCTGCTCGGTCAGCCCGGGTTCTCCATCGCCGACCGGATCTCGAAGGCGCTGCCGCCGCCGATCATGGCCAAGGACATCCCGCTGTCCGGCATCGTCGACCCGCAGCACGAGCGGTACGGCGAGGCGGCCGAGGTGCGCGCGCTGATCGAGACCGACCAGGAAGTGGCGAAGATCTTCGAGACGGCGCGCGGGCTCGAGGGGCTGATCCGCAACGCGGGCGTGCACGCCTGCGCGGTGATCATGTCCTCCGAGCCGTTGATGCACTCGATTCCGTTGTGGCGCCGCGACGACGGGTCGATCATCACCGGCTGGGACTACCCGTCGTGCGAGGCCATCGGCCTGCTCAAGATGGACTTCCTCGGGCTGCGCAACCTCACCGTGATCGGTGACGCGATCGACAACATCCGGGCCAACCGCAACTCCGACGTCGACCTCGAGACGCTGGCCCTCGACGATCCGGGCACCTACCAGCTGCTCAGCCGGGGTGACACCCTCGGTGTGTTCCAGTTGGACGGCGGCGCGATGCGGGACCTGTTGCGCCGCATGCAACCCACCGGGTTCGACGACATCGTGGCCGTGCTCGCGCTGTACCGCCCGGGCCCGATGGGGATGAACGCACACAACGACTACGCCGATCGCAAGAACAACCGGCAGAAGATCACGCCGATCCACCCGGAGCTGGAAGAGCCGCTGCGCGAGATCCTGTCCGAGACCTATGGTCTGATCGTCTACCAGGAACAGATCATGCGCATCGCGCAGAAGGTCGCCGGCTACTCCATGGGACGCGCCGACGTGCTGCGCAAGGCCATGGGCAAGAAGAAGAAGGAGGTCCTCGAGAAGGAGTACGAGGGCTTCGACGAGGGCATGCGCGCCAACGGGTTCTCCAAGGCCGCGGTGAAGGCCCTCTGGGACACCATTCTTCCGTTCGCCGGTTACGCGTTCAACAAGTCGCACGCGGCGGGTTACGGCCTGGTCTCCTACTGGACCGCCTACCTCAAGGCCAACTACCCGTCGGAGTACATGGCCGCGCTGCTCACCTCGGTGGCGGACAACAAGGACAAGTCCGCGGTCTACCTCTCCGAGTGCCGCCGTGCCGGGATCAAGGTTCTGCCACCGGACATCAACGAGTCCGGCCTGCGCTTCGCCGCGGTCGGCACCGACATCCGGTTCGGCCTCGGCGCGATCCGAAACGTCGGCGCGAACGTGGTCGAGGCGATCATCGACACCCGCAGGCGCAAGGGCGCCTACGTCTCGTTCACCGACTTCCTGGACAAGTCGGAGCTGTTGTGCTGCAACAAGAGGGTGATCGAGTCACTGGTCAAGGCCGGTGCGTTCGACTCGCTCGGCCAGAGCCGGCTGTCCCTGGTTCAGGTACACGAGGAGGCGGTCGACGCGGTCGTCGGCCTGAAGCGCCAGGAGGCGATGGGGCAGTTCGACCTGTTCGGCGGCGATGACGGCGCGCCCGCTTCGGTGGACGCTTCTCCCTTGGCGCACCTGAAGTTCGGCACCGAGGAGTGGCCGCGCAAGCAGCTGCTCGGCTACGAGAGGGAGATGCTCGGGCTCTACGTGTCCGCCCATCCGTTGGACGGTGCCGAGCGGGTACTCCGCAAGCACGCCCCCAAGCCGATCGCGGAGATCCTCGCCGATCCGCCGAAGGAGGGCGAGCTCGTGCTGTCCGGCATGATCTCCGCGCTCGAGCGCCGGGTGAACAAGCAGGGCGAGCCTTGGGCCATCTGCACGATCGAGGATCTGGACGCCTCCATCGAGGTGCTGTTCTTCCCCAAGTCCTACTCGGTGTTGTCCGTCGACCTGGTCGAGGACGCCGCCGTGGCGGTGAAGGGCCGGGTCAACTGGCGCGAGGACAAGATGTCCGTGTTCGGTTCCGGCCTGATTCCTCTTGACATCACCGATGCCGAGCACAACCCCGGCGCCGCCCCGCCCTTCGTGCTGCTGTGCAACCCCAACAAGCTCAACGACGAAGTGGTTGGCGAGCTCAAGCACACCCTGTCCGCGCACCGCGGCGACACCCCGGTGCACCTGAAGTTCGCGCACAAGAACAACGGTGTCACCCTCGCCCTGGACGACTACCCGATCAAGGTCAGCCCGGCGTTCCTCGGGGAGATCAAGGCCATCCCCGGCATCACCGTGGACGCCTGACGGTGCCGGGCGTGACCCAACTTCCGGCCGAACCGGCAAGATGCCGGGCCGGCTCCGGTCAGTTGCCCGAGCGCGAGACTCGCCTGCCTGAGCGCGAGACTCGCGAGCCCGGCGCCAGCTAACCTGCGGCCCGTGGAGCTCGAGGAACTGGTCGCGCTGGACCGCAAGCACGTGTGGCACCCCTACGGCCCGATGCCCGGAACCGTCGACCCGCTGGTCGTCGAGTCGGCCAGCGGAGTCCGGCTGCGGCTCGCGGACGGGCGCGAGCTGGTGGACGGCATGTCCTCCTGGTGGGCGGCCATCCACGGCTACCGCAATCCGGTGCTGGACAAGGCTTTGCTGGACCAGGCCGGTCGGATGAGCCATGTGATGTTCGGTGGCCTGACCCACGAGCCGGCGGTGCGCCTGGCCACCCGGTTGGTGGACATCACCCCGGCGCCACTGCGCCACGTGTTCCTGTGCGACTCCGGCTCGGTCTCGGTGGAGGTCGCGATCAAGATGTGCTTGCAGTACTGGCGCTCGACCGGGCGGCCGGAAAAGACCAGGCTGCTCACCTGGCGCGGCGGATACCACGGTGACACGTTCCACCCGATGAGTGTCTGCGACCCGGACGGCGGCATGCACAGCCTCTGGCGCGGCGTCCTGCCGGAACACATCTTCGCCGCCGCCCCGCCGGCCGGCTTCGGCGCCGGTGTCGACCACGACTACGTGGCGCACCTCGCCGAGCTGATCGAGCGCCACGCCGACGAGCTGGCCGCGGTGATCGTCGAGCCGGTGGTGCAGGGCGCCGGCGGCATGCGCTTCCACGATCCGCGTTACCTGCACGTGTTGCGCGAGCTCACGCTGGCCAACGACGTGCTGCTGATCTTCGACGAGATAGCCACCGGGTTCGGCCGCACCGGCGCCCTGTTCGCCGCCGACCACGCCGCGGTCAGCCCGGACGTCATGTGCCTCGGCAAGTCGATGACCGGCGGCTACCTGAGCATGGCGGCCGCGCTGTGCACCGGTCGGGTGGCGAAGGGCATCTCCGCGGGGCAGGTCCCGGTACTCGCGCACGGCCCGACGTTCATGGGCAACCCGCTGGCCGCCGCGGTCTCGACCGCGTCGATCGACCTCCTGCTGGCCAAGGATTGGCGGCACCTGGTGAGGCGAATCGAGCAGGAGCTCACCGAGGGCCTGGCCCCGGCCCTGGACCTGGCGGGAGTGCGGGACGTGCGGGTGCTCGGTGCGATCGGAGTGGTGCAGCTCGACCATCCGGTGGACATGGCCGCGGCGACCCGGGCCGCCGTCGGCGCCGGGGTGTGGCTGCGACCGTTCCGCGACCTCATTTACACAATGCCGCCCTATATCTGTGAATCTGGTGATATCCAGGCCATTGGCCGAGCGGTTGTGGCGGCGGCAGCGGCTGCCTAAATGGCATTTGGTAATAGGGCGCTGGCCAGTTCCGACTCGCTCGGCTCGACCAGGACGGAACCGTCCGGAAGCACCACAACGGGAATGTTGCGCCGGCCTTTGGCCAGTTCAAGGGCCTGGCCACGGGCCTGCTCGTCGCCGTCGACGTCGATGTCGGTAAATGGAACATTGTTGTCCCGCAGCCACGCCTTGGCCACGCGGCAGTCGACGCACCAGTCCGCGCCGAAGACCACGACATTTTGATTCCCGCCGATACGCACGGCAGAAAATATACCCAATGGCGGGGCGCGTGTGCTTGGTGCGATCGGGTGGGTCTAGCCTGACACTCCGTGAGTGTGCTCGTGCTCAGCGGTACCGGGACCGAAGTCGGCAAGACGGTGGTCGCCGCCGCGGTCGCCGCGCTCGCGCTGGCCATGCGGCAGAAGGTGGCCGTGCTCAAGCCGGCCCAGTCCGGGGTCGGCCCGGACGAGCCGGGGGACATCGACGAGATCACCCGGCTGGCCGGCCCGGTCACCGGTCGTGAGCTGGCCCGGTTCGCCGACCCACTGGCGCCGGCCACCGCCGCCCGCCGGGCCGGCCGGCCTCCGGTGCACCCCTCGGACATCGCCTCGGCCGCGGTCGAGCTGAACCGGTCCCACGATCTCGTGCTGATCGAGGGCGCCGGCGGCCTGTTGGTCCGGTTCGACGACGACGGCGGCACGATCGCCGACGTCGCCTGGGCACTGGGTGCCCCGGTGCTGGTCGTGGTCGAAGCCGGCCTCGGCACCCTCAACGCCACGGCGCTCACCGCGGAAGCCCTGCACCGCAGGGGAGTGGCCTGCGCGGGCCTGGTCGTCGGGTCCTGGCCGAGGCTGCCCGACCTGGCCGCCCGGCACAACCTGGAGGACCTCCCGCAGGTGGCCGGTGCCCCGCTGGCCGGCGCGCTCCCGGCCGGGGCCGCCAGCCTCGACCGCGTGGAGTTCCTGGCCACGGCCCGTCGTGGCCTCGCCCCGTCGCTCGGCGGTGGCTTCGACGCCTCCGGCTTCGCCGCCGAGCAGCTACGCGCGGCCGGCTGAGGCTCCAGCCCCGGTCGAGGCCCGCTCACCGGTGAGCGACGTCTCGCTCGAGTGGCCCGCACGTGCGGCAGACTGGCTCGGAACAGCCGAGCACGAGGAGGTCGCAAGTGACCGCAGCCGCCCAGCGAACCGACGAGGAGACGCTCTCCGCCGCCCGCGAGCAGGTGCTCGAGCGTGGCGTCGGCCTGTCCGAGCCGCAGGTGCTGCAGGTGCTGCGGCTCGACGACGACCGGCTGCCCGAGCTGCTCGCGCTCGCCCACGAGGTGCGGATGCGCTGGTGCGGCCCGGAGGTCGAGGTCGAGGGCATCGTCAGCCTCAAGACCGGCGGATGCCCCGAGGACTGCCACTTCTGCTCGCAGTCCGGCCGGTTCCCCACCCCCGTGCGCTCGGCCTGGCTGGACATCCCCGGTCTGGTCGAGGCGGCCAGGCAGACCGCGGCCACCGGCGCCACCGAGTTCTGCATCGTGGCCGCGGTGCGCGGGCCGGACGCCCGGCTGCTCTCCCAGGTGCGGGACGGCATCGCGGCGATCAAGGCGGCCGGCATCGACATCCAGATCGCCTGCTCGCTCGGCATGCTCACGCAGTCCCAGGTGGACGAGCTGGTGGCCATGGGCGTGCACCGGTACAACCACAACCTGGAGACCGCCCGCTCGCACTTTCCCAACGTGGTCACCACGCACTCCTGGACGGAGCGCTGGGACACCCTGCGGATGGTGCGCGACGCCGGCATGGAGGTCTGCTGCGGCGGCATCATCGGCATGGGCGAGACCGTCGAGCAGCGGGCCGAGTTCGCCGGCCAGCTCGCCGAGCTCGACCCGCACGAGGTGCCGCTGAACTTCCTGATCCCGCAGCCGGGGACGCCGTACGAGGACTACCCGGTGGTCGAGGGCCGCGACGCGCTGCGCATCGTGGCCGCGTTTCGGTTGGCCATGCCGCGCACCATGTTGCGCTTCGCCGGCGGCCGCGAGCTGACCCTCGGCGATCTTGGCGCGGAGCAGGGCATGCTCGGCGGCATCAACGCGATCATCGTCGGCAACTACCTGACCAATCTCGGCCGGCCCCCGCAGCAGGATCTGGAGATGCTGGCCGAGTTGAAGATGCCGATCAAGGCGCTGAGCGAGACGCTGTGACCCCCGGCCCGCCCGTGACTGCCACACTTGCCGGTGTGACCCGGTTCTGCGTGCGCTGCGGCCGACCGGACGGCCAGGGCGACCACACCGCGTGCGCGAGCCTGCGCGCCCGGCTCGAGCCGCCGAGATACTGCGCGCAGTGCGCCCGCCGGATGGTCGTCCAGGTGACTCCGGCCGGCTGGTCCGCGCGGTGCAGCCGGCACGGCGCGCACACCTCCGCCGAGCCTGCCGTGGGTACGGACTAGTCTTCACCGAGTGCCCAACGCTTCGGACGAGCCGCCCACGGCCACCGCCGAGCAACTCCTCCCGCCGGGTTATCCCTGGCCTCGGCCGCGCTCCCGGGTGCTGGTGAAGCCGGACCTGCTGCCCGCGGCGGCCATCCTGGTGCTGGTCGCGGTGCTCGGCCTCGCGGTCGGCTGGCTCTGGTCGCGGCTGGCCCCGCCGCAGCAGGTGCGGGTACTGCCCGACCGGCAGGTGCCGCTGCCGATCGAGAGCTATCACCGGTTCGACGACCTGGGCATCTTCGTGTTTCTCTGCCTGGGCGCCGGGCTGTGTACCGGCCTGGGCGTGTGGCTGCTGCGCGAGCGGCGCGGCCCGGTGTTGCTGGTCGCGGCGGTGCTCGGCTCGCTGGCCGCGGCCTGGCTGGCCGCGAAGGTCGGGCTGGCCCTGGCACACGCCCGGTACCCGCAGCCGCAGGCGCCGAAGCTGGGCGACGTGGTGGCCAAGGCGCCGGTGCTCGAGTCGTGGTGGGCGATCGTCGCCTGGCCGTTGACCGCCGCGCTGGTCTACGGCGTGATGTCCGCCTGGAACGGCCTTGACGACCTTGGCAGGCGGCCGGTCTGGCCGGTCAGTTCTGGCTGAAGTCGGTCTGAAAGTCGGCCGGGGGGGCCGGCACGGCACGCAGCGTGGCCAGGATGCCGGCCTCGCGGTTCAGCATCTTGCGCACCAGCCGTAGCCGGTGCAGCGGCCGGACCTCCTCGAGCAGGCGCTGCCGGTCGTCGATGGTGAGCAGGCAGTCCGATGCGAGCAGGTGGGCGAGGCCGGCGGCGTCGGTGTCCTCTGGCGGTTCGGTCCAGTCGTCGCGCTGCCAGGCGGCGTGGCAGTACCGGCGATGAGCCGACCGCGCACCGCTCTGCAACATGCGCACCGCTTCCTCGCCGACGCCAGGACTCTCCGCGTCCGGTACCCATTCGACCGCGCCGACCAGGTAGGGCGCGGCGGTCGCGTCCACGGCGAGCAACCGGAACCGCCGCTCGCCGGAGGAGATGATGTCGAAGCGCCCGTCCGGCAAGCGCTTCGCCTGACGCAGCAGCGCCGAGCAGCCGTAGGCCCGCAGTTGGTCCAGCGAGGTGACCTCGATGTCCAGTGAGGGACGCAGGGCCACCACGCCGAACCGCTTGCCCGGCACCACGCCGGTGACCAGGTCGACGGTGAGCTGCCGGTAGCGCGGCTCGAAGATGTGCAACGGCAGGTGCCCGCCCGGTAACAAGACCGCCTGCAGGGGGAACAGCGGGAGGGACTCTGCCACGGCCTCCAAACTATTACGCCGGGTTCAAGATCGCTCCCCGGTTTGCGGCGGGCGCAGTACCGCGAACGGATCCGTGACCGCCATGCTGCGCTCGACGAAGGAGAACAGCGCCGCCGGCCGGCCGCCGGCCCGGCCGGGCTGCGCGGTCGCCCCGGTCGCCTCGAGCAGGCCGCGCCGGGACAGCACCCGTTGCAGGTTCGTCGCGGACACCCGGTAGCCGAGCGCGGCGGAGTAGAGCCCGCGCAGCGCCGAGATGGTGAACTCCGGCGGAGCGAGTGCGAAGCCGATGTTCGTGTAGGAGAGTTTGGCCCGCAACCGGTCTCTCGCTCGACGCACGATTGACTCGTGGTCAAAGGCGGTGTGGGGCAGTTCCTCGACCGAGTGCCACCTGGTGTCGCCCGGCACAACCGGGTCGTTGTCCGCCGGCACCAGTCCGAGGAACGCGGTGGCGACCACCCGGGGGCCGGGCACCCGGTCCGGCGCGCTGAACACCGCGAGCTGCTCGACGTGCGACAACTGCCGCACATCGACCTTCTCCGCCAGTTGCCGCTTGATCGACTGCTCGACGTCCTCGTCCGGCCGGAGCCGTCCGCCGGGAAGTGACCAGCGGTGCGCGTGCGGTTCCAGGCCGCGTTCCCAGAGCAGGACCCGCAGTGATTCGGCTCTCACCTGGAGCACGGCGGCCAGCACTTCGTGCTCGATCGCGGGAGGGGCGGTGGTAGCATCGGTCATGTTTTCGACCCTAAGGCGAAAACCTCGGGGCGGACGACGACAAGCGAGTGAACACGGAGGAAGCCATGGCCGCTACTGCCTCTCTCGAGCGGACCCCAGACCTCACACCGTACGGGGGAGTGGAACCGGACGAGGCGTGGCGCGCCGAGGTGCGCCGGCTGGCCGACGAGCAGAATGCCGTGCTGCTGGCGCACAACTACCAGCTGCCGGAGATCCAGGACATCGCCGACCACACCGGCGATTCACTCGGGCTGAGCCGCATCGCCGCGGCCAGCGACGCGGCCACGATCGTCTTCTGCGGCGTGCACTTCATGGCCGAGACGGCCAAGATCCTCAGCCCGGACAAACGGGTACTGATCCCGGACGCGCGCGCCGGCTGCTCGCTGGCCGACTCGATCGACGCCGAGGCGCTGCGCGCGTGGAAGGCCGAGCACCCCGGCGCGGCCGTGGTGTCCTATGTGAACACCACGGCCGAGGTGAAGGCGGAGACCGACATCTGCTGCACCTCGTCCAACGCCGTTGAGGTGGTCGAGTCGATTCCGGCCGACGTCGAGGTGTTGTTCCTGCCCGACCAGTTCCTCGGCGCGCACGTGCGCCGGGTGACCGGCCGGCGCAACCTGCACGTCTGGGCGGGCGAGTGCCACGTGCACGCCGGCATCAACGGCGCCGAACTGGCCGCGCGGTCGGCCGCCGCTCCGGATGCCGAGCTGTTCGTACACCCAGAGTGCGGCTGCGCCACCTCGGCGCTCTACCTGGCCGGCGAGGGCATCGTGCCCGCCGAACGGGTGAAGATCCTCTCGACCGGCGGGATGATCACCGAGGCCCGGGCGACCAAGGCGAAGTCCGTGTTGGTTGCCACCGAGATCGGCATGCTGCACCAGCTGCGGCAAGCCGCTCCGGAGATCGACTTCCAGGCGGTCAACGACCGGGCGTCCTGCCGCTACATGAAGATGATCACCCCGGCCGCGTTGCTCAGGGCGCTGCGGGAGGGTCGCGACGAGGTGCGGGTCGACCCGGAGATCGCGGCTCGGGCGCGCGGCGCGGTGCAGCGCATGATCGAGATCGGCCAGCCGGGAGGTGGCGAATGACCGACTGGGACGCCCGGGCCGACCTGGTCGTCGTCGGCAGCGGCGTGGCCGGGCTGACCGCCGCGCTCGCCGCACGGGCCCGGGGGCTGCGGGTGCTCGTGGTGACCAAGGCGGTGGCCGAGGACGGCAACACCCGCTGGGCGCAGGGCGGCGTCGCCGTGGTGCTGCCCGGCGAGCACGACCCGGGCGACACCGTGGCCCGGCACGCGGACGACACGATGATCGCCGGCGCCGGTCTGGCCGACCAGGCGGCCGTGTCGGCGATCATCGCGGGCGGTCCGGAGGCCGTCGCCCACCTGCGACGGCTGGGCGCCACCTTCGACCGCGAGGCGAACGGGCACCTGGCCCGGACCCGCGAGGGCGGGCACAGCGCGTTCCGCGTGGTGCATGCCGGCGGCGACGCGACCGGAGCCGAGGTGGAGCGTGCGCTGGTGGCCGCGGCCCGGGACGGCCGGGTGCCGATGCTGGAGCGGCACATCGCGGTCGACCTCCTGCGTACCCCGTTCGGCGCGATCGCCGGGCTGCTGGTGCTGGACCCGTCCGGGCGACCCGGCCTGATCAGCGCGCCGGCGGTGCTGCTCGCCACCGGCGGGCTCGGCCAGCTCTACCAGGCCACGTCCAACCCCGACGTGGCTACCGCGGATGGCGTCGCGCTGGCGCTGCGGGCCGGCGCCCCGGTCGCCGACCTCGAGTTCGTGCAGTTCCACCCGACCGTGCTCTACACCGGGGCCGGGGCGCGCGGGCGCTGCCCGCTGGTCACCGAGGCGGTGCGCGGCGAGGGCGCGGTGCTGGTGGACGCCACCGGCGCGCGGGTGATGGCCGGCGTGCACCCGCTGGCGGACCTGGCCCCGCGCGACGTGGTGGCCGCCGCGATCACCCGCCGAATCGCCACCGCACCGGGCGGGGTGGACGACCACGTGTTCCTCGACGCCACCCACCTCGACGCGGAGACGTTTCGGCGCCGGTTCCCCACCGTGCTGGCCGCGTGCCTCGCGGTCGGCGTCGATCCGACCGAGACGCCGATCCCGGTCGCTCCGGCGGCCCACTTCGCCTGCGGCGGTGTGCTGTCCACGGTGGCCGGAAGGACGGCGGTGACCGGGCTCTACGCCGCCGGGGAGGTGGCCCGCACCGGCCTGCACGGCGCCAACCGGTTGGCTTCCAACAGCCTGCTCGAGGGCCTTGTGGTCGGCGCGCGGGCCGCCGGCGCGGTGGCGCACGACCTGGCCGCCGGCTTGCTCGCCGATCCCAGGACGGCGTCGCCGGCCGCGCTTCCCGTCGTCGCGGTCGCCGAACGCGACGTGCTGCAGCGGGTGATGAGCCGCTACGCGGCGATCGGCCGCGATGCCGAAGGCCTCGCCCTGGTCGGCTCGGTGCTCGATGTGTCCACAACAGATCGTCCACTTGAGACGTACGAGGCGGTCGAGGACGCCGCCCTCACCCTCACCGCGCGCGCCCTGCTCGCCGCCGCCGTCGAGCGCACCGAATCGCGCGGCTGCCACGTGCGCACCGATTTCCCCACCCCGCAGGCGGACTGGCAACGCAGCCTGCGGGTCCGCCTCACCCCATCCGGCCACCCGGTCCTCGCCGGCCCCACTCTCGCCAGGAGCGCGGCATGATCAATCCCAACCGCGCAACCCCCACCGCCCCAACAAGAAGCGACCCGACAACGGCCGGCCCCACAAGAAGCGCTCCACCGTCAAATGCCCCCACGGCAAGCCCCCACCCTTCCCGGGGGGCGACCCCGGTGCCAGTTTATCGGGGGGTGGGGGCTGGGGGGAGTGATCGCGGGGAGCTGTGGACAGGTTCTGCGGCCGTGCACAATCTGGCCGGGGAGGTTGACCGGGTGGTCCGCGCCGCACTCGAGGAGGATCTCCGCTACGGGCCGGACGCCACGACGCTGGCCACCGTGCCGGCGGACGCGGTGGCGGTCGCCGAACTGACGCCGCGTTCGGCGGGCACGGTCGCCGGGGCGGGACTGGCGCGCGCCGTGTTCGAGACCGTGCTCGGCGACGACCTGTCCGTGCCGCACCAGGCGGCGGACGGTTCGGCCGCCGTGCCCGGTGAGCCGGTGCTGGTGGTGCGCGGCCCGGTGCGCGGGCTGCTGACCGCGGAACGCGCCGCGCTCAACCTGATCTGCCACCTCTCCGGCGTGGCCACCGCGACCGCGGCGTGGGTGGCCGCCGTCGCGGGCACGGGTTGCCAGGTCCGGGACACCCGCAAGACGCTGCCCGGCCTGCGCGCGCTGGAAAAGTATGCGGTTCGCTGCGGCGGCGGGGTGAACCACCGGCTCGGCCTCGGCGACGCGATCCTGATCAAGGACAACCATGTGTTGGCCGCCGGCTCGGTGCGCGCGGCCCTGGCCGCCGCCCGGGCGTACGCCCCGGACCTGCCGTGTGAGGTCGAGGTGGACACTCTCGACCAACTCGATGAGGCCCTCGCCGAGCAGGCCGAGCTGGTGCTGCTGGACAACTTCAGTCCGGAGCAGTGCGCCGAAGCGGTGCGCCGCAGGCAGCGAACCGGCACGCTGCTCGAGGCCTCCGGCGGCCTCACGCTCGACGTGGCCCGGGCCTATGCCGACACCGGGGTGGACTATCTCGCGGTCGGCGCGCTCACCCACTCCGCGCCGGCCCTCGACCTGGGTATGGACCTGCGCTGACGGCTGGCCGCCACGAGCCGCACGGCCCGGCGTGTGCGGGTACTTACCGTATGTATAGACACCGTGTATACACGCCGTGTATTGTCCTCGCATGATCAAGCTGACGGCTGCTGTGCTGGCCGCGGTTCTGGGGGCCACGGCGTGTTCGGCGGCCGGCTCGGAACCGACGGTGCCCGACCTCGCGGCCCGGGGGACCACGATGACCTCGGCCAAACTCACCAGGCAGGACCTCACCAACAAGGTCAGCCTCGCCGCCAAGGTGACCATGAACCCGGTGTTCGGACTGGTGGCACCGGTCGACGGCCAGGTGCGGTTCGTGGACGTCAAGCCGCCGGCGCGCACCCCGACGAAGCCGACGAAGGTGGCCACCGTCGCCGGCAAGGCGGTGGAGATCCCGGCCGACGCGACCATGGCCGGCCGGCTGGTCGACGACAAGTCCACGGTCACCGCGGGAATGCCGGTCGTGTCCGCGAAGTATGCCGGTTACGGCGTCGTGGCCGACATCGACGGCGCCGACGCCTACAAACTGGCCGGCGCGCTCAGTTCGGTGCGGGCACAGGTGAAGAACGGGCCCGGGCCGTTCCCGTGCGCCGTGCTCGGCACGATCGCCGCCCTACCGGCCGGCACTGTTCCCGAGCCGCCGGCCGCCACGCCGCCCCCGGATGCCGGACAGGGTCAACCGGGCCAGGCGACCCCACCGGCCCCACCGCCGCCCGGCCCGGCACCGGATGCCAACCGGGGCAAGGAAGGCGGGTCGGAACCGACCGGGCTGAGGCTGGTCTGTACCGCGCCGGACGGGGTCAAGCTGATCAATGGTGCGGCCGCGACGCTCGAGGTGATCACCGAGCAGGTCGCCGCGGCGCTGGTGGCGCCGGTCGAGGCGGTGGCCGGGCGACAGGGCGCCGGCAAGGTCGACGTGGTCGGCCCGGACGGTGTGCGGCAGACCAAGGACGTGACGCTTGGGCTCACCGACGGGCGGGTGGTACAGATCAAATCCGGGCTGACCGGCGACGAGACGCTCGCCATCCCCGGCCCGAACCTGCCGGAGGCCCCGGCCGGGCCGGACGGCGCCGGCAAGCGATGACCCCGCTGATCGAGCTGACCGGGATCAGCAAGACGCTCAAGGGACAGGGCGCGCCCAGGACCGTGCTGTCCAGCCTGGATCTCACCCTGCACAGTGGCGAGAGCATGGCCATCCTCGGCCGCTCCGGCTCCGGCAAGAGCACGCTGCTCAGCCTGGTCGGGCTGTTCGACCGGCCGGACGACGGCCGCTATCTGTTCTGCGGCAACGACATCAGCCGGATCTCGGAGCGGGGCGCGGCCCGGCTGCGCAGCGCCGAGTTCGGGTTCGTGTTCCAGCGCTTCTTTCTGCTCAAGCACCTGACCGCGGCGCAGAACGTGGCCATGGCGCTGGTCAACGGTCAGGGCTGGTTGCCGCGCCGCCAGCGAAGGGCGCGCATCATGGCCGCGCTGGACCTGGTCGGCATCGCCCAGCTGGCCAGGCACAAGCCGCCTCGGCTCTCCGGCGGGGAGCAGCAGCGGGTGGCCATCGCGCGGGCTCTGGTCCGCGAGCCGCGCGTGCTGCTTGCCGACGAGCCGACCGGTGCACTGGACACCGAGACCGGCAACGTTGTGGTGGACGCGTTGCACGCCACCACGTCCCGCGGCTGCGGGCTGATCCTGGTCACCCACGACCATGACCACGCCGCCCGGATGGGCACGGTGCTGCGCCTGGCCGACGGCGTGCTGTCCAGCGCACACCTCGGAGCGTCCGCGTGATCCGGCTGTCCGGCCGCGCGCGGTCCGCGCTTGTGATTGGCGGGCAAGGGATTCGCGCGAGGAAGCTGCGCACCCTGCTGTCCATGCTGAGCCTGTTCCTCGGGGTGCTGGCGGTGGTGACCGTGCAGGCCGGGGCCGAGATCACCAAGCGCGCGTTGCTCGCCGACGTCGAGCTGACCCAGGGTCGGGACGGCACCGTGCAGGTGTATCTGCCGGCGCATCCACAGACCGTCTCGGTGGTGCTGGACACGTTGCGGGACGTGCCGGACGCGGTTGCCGAGGTCGAGGTGCAGGTGATCGTCGGCGAGCCCGGTGTGACTCCGGTCAACCCCGGCGGCATGCCGCTGAACCAGGCCGGCGGGGGGGCGTACTACTGCGACAACCGCGGCGCCTGCTTCTCCGGTCCGGACCCGTCCAAGGAGGTGAAGCCCGCCGGCGCCGCGGTGGAGTTGCGACTGGTCGGCCTGATCGGCGACGTGCGTCAGTTCCGCCCGTTCCCGACCGACGCGGGTCGGTGGGTGGACTTCGCCGGGCCGCCCGCGCTGGCGCCGTGGATCGTGCTCAACCGGGAGGCGGCCAAGGGCCTTACCCAGCACCGGCTTCCGGCCGAGATGCACCTCGACGGTGTGCCGGTCAACCCCACTCCGCGGATCGCGGGCGTGGTGCACGACGGGGGCAGCGCCCCCACCGCCTACGTACGCGCGGACGAGATCCTGAACTGGGTCTCCGCCGGGTCGAACCCGCCAAGCGTCCAGGTGCTGCTTGGCCCCGGCGCTCGCGGCATCGAGAAGATTCTGCGCGCCCGCCTCGTTGGCGCCGGTGTGCCGATGGACGAGGCGTTCAGCCGCACGATCGACTGGAAGGAGCAGTACTCGGACAACCTCGCGCTGCTCCAGATGATCTTCCTGGGCATGGCCGGGCTGGTGTTGCTGATCGGTGTCGCGGGCATCCTCAACGTCGGCCTCGCCACGATCGGCGAGCGGGTCGAGGAGTTCGCGCTGCGGCGCGCGGTCGGCACCCCGCGCCTGCTCCTCGCCGGCATCGTGCTGTCCGAGACGTTGATCATCGGACTGCTCACCGCTCTCGCCGCGATCGGCACCGGGGTCGCCGGGCTGAATGTCCTCGGCCAGTACCTCAGCGACGCGCAACCCTTCCTGAGCGACGTGACCTTTCCGTGGCAGGCCGGCGTGGCGGGGGTGATCGCCGGTCTCGCCGCCGGCATCCTCGGCGGCCTCATCCCGGCGCTGCGCGCTGCCCGCATCCCCATCGCCACCGTCATGCGCGCCTAACTCGCGCGAGTCTCGCGCTCAGGCACGCGAGTCTCGCGCTCAGGCAAGTGAGTTATGCGCTCAGGCAAGAGGAGCGTCCCCCCGGGTGTTGCCCGAGCGTGCCGCAGCCGTGCAGCGCAATGTCACCTTCATGCGGTGCTAAACGCGGAATGTCACCTTGCGCCGTACACGCTGGGCGTGCTGTGGGTGGGCGCGCGGCTCAGCTGAGGCGGCGGTTGGCCAGCACCGGGATCGTCTCGCGGGTGGCGGTGACCAGGCCTGCATCGACGTCGACGGTGAGCATGTCCGGGGTGGGGCCAAGTTGGGCATGCACGGCGCCGGTCGGGGTGGCCACGGTGGTGTAGCCGATGCCGGTGGGCGCCTTGGGGTCGGGCGTGCCCGGATCGGCCTGAGCACAGGCGAGCAGCCAGCAGGTCGAGTCCAGCGCGCGGGCGCGGACCAGCAGTTCCCATTGTTCGCGCTTGCCCTCGCCGGCCCCCCACGACGCGCCGAGCAGGATGGCGGTCGCGCCGGCCGAGGCCAGCCGGGTGAACAACTCCGGAAAGCGGACGTCGTAACAGGTGGCGATGCCGAACACGGTGTCGTCGACGGTGAACGTCATCGGGGTCGACCCGGGGGCGACGGTCCGCGACTCGGTGAAGCCGAACGCGTCGAACAGGTGGATCTTGTCGTAGCCGACGTGCCGGTCGCGCCCGGTGATCAGCGTCGTGTTGTGTACCCGGCCGTCCGGTGCCGGGGTGAACATGCCGGCGACCACCACCACGTCGTGCTCATCGGCCACCCCGCGCACCGCGGCGGCCCACGGCCCGGACAGCGGCTCGGCGAGCGGCGTCAGCGGAACCCCGAAGCAGGCCATGGTCGCCTCCGGGAACAGCACGACCCGCGCCCCGGACGACGCGGCGGCCCGAACGCCGGCCTCGACCTCCTTGAGGTTCGCCGCCGGGTCGGGCGTCGAGGTGATCTGGCAGAGCGCTACCCGCATGTGCCGCCTCCTGCTGACCTGGACTACTCGCACAGACAATCCGCCCGCACGCCGCAGCCGGGGCGGCTAGGGTCGGAACTCGTGTCCATCGTGTCGCGCCGCAGCCGCATCTGGCCAGTGCTCGCGGTGACGATGGCCGCGACGGTGGCGGCGGCCTGTACCGGGAAGCCGACCCCGCCGGCCTCCGGCGACCTCGCCGGAACCTCGCTGGTGATCGCGGTCGCCGAGGAGCCGGTCACGATGAACCCGCTCGCGGGCTACGCCGAACACGGCGCGGCGAAGATCTTCGACGGCCTGGTCGAGCACCGCGCGAACGGCTCGCTTCGCCCGGTGCTCACCACGGAGCTGCCGGAGCCCGCCCCGGACGGGATGTCGTGGACCGCCAAGCTGCGCGCCAACGTGACCTTCGCCGACGGCACCAGTTTCGACGCCGCCGACGTGGTAGCCACCTACAGGGCGATCCTCGACCCGCGCTACGCCTCCCCGCTGCGGCAACGGTTTCCGATGCTCAGCGGGATGCGGCAGGTGGACTCGGCGACGGTCCGCTTCGAGCTCTCCCGCCCCTACGCCCCGTTCCTCGAGTTGCTCGTGCTCGGCATCCTGCCGAGCGAGGCGCTCGCCACCCCGGCCCCGGTCACGAACACCCCCGATCCGCCGGCCGGCACCGGGCCCTACCGGCTCACCGAGTGGCAGCACGGCCAACGCCTCGTGCTCGAGGCCAACAAGTCGTACTTCGACGGGGTAGCGGCGATCACGAAGGTCACCGTGGAGTTCCGGGCCACCGACGACGACCGCGCGGCGCGGCTGCGGGAGGGCAAGCTGGACGGTGCCGCGCTGCCCCCGGCGTTGGCCCGCACCTTCGAGAGTGCCACCGGCTTTCGGGTGGTCGCGCACACCGCGTCCGACCCGCACGCGATCCTGATGCCGCCGAGCGACCCGGTGACCGCCGATCCGGCCCTGCGCACCGCGCTGAACTACGGGATCAACCGGAAGGCGCTGGTGGACGGTCCGCTCGCCGGCAAGGGCAGCGAGGCGTCCACTCCGATGCCCGACGTGCTGGCCGAGTTCGTCGAACCGGCCGCGACCTACCCGTATGACGTGACCAGGGCGCTGGACCGGCTCAGCGCTGGCGGCTGGCTCCCCGGCGCGGACGGCATGCGCATGAGGAACGGGCAGCCGGCCGCGTTCACGCTGCTCTACCACGGCGGTGACACCCTGGCCCGGGATCTGGCGACCGCGTTCGCCGCCGCCGCGCGGGGGATCGGCGTTGCGGTGACGCCGCGGGCGGTGGACACGCCGGGACTGCTCGCCCGTTCGGCCAAGGACGCCATGCTGGTCGACTTCGGCGACCCGTTCGACCCCGACCTGCGGCTCTACGACCTGCTGCACTCCGGGGCCAACCCGACCATCGACGCCGCGCTGGAGTCCGGCCGCACGGCCACCGACCCGGCCCAGCGGGCCATCGCCTACCGCAAGTTACAGCGGGCCTACCTCGACGCGCCGAGCATGATCGTGCTGGTGGCGCCGGATCACACCTACATCATGCGGGACAACTGGAACGGCTACGAGCCGGTGGTCGACGCGGACAGCACCGACTTCACCTGGGGCGCCTGGTGGAACCTGAACAAGTGGACGCCCCGGTGAGACAACTACCCTGACCGCATGCTCTCCCGTATCGATCTGCGTGACCGGTTGCCTGCCCCGGCCGAGCTCCGGGCCGTGTTGCCGAGGGCCGAGGTGGACGTGGACGCGGTGCTGCACCGGGTGCGGCCGCTGGTCGAGGCGGTCCGCGAGCGTGGGGTCGAGGCCGTGCTCGAGTTCACCGAGCAGTTCGACAAGGTGCGTCCGGCCGCCGTCCGGGTGCCCGGCGCCCGGCTCGAGGCCGCGCTGGACGAGCTTGACCCGGCGGTGCGGGAGGCGTTGCGGGAGTCGATCGGCCGGGCCCGCGCGGTGCATGCCGACCAGCGGCGCACGGACGTGACCACCCAGGTGGTGCCGGGCGGCACGGTGACCGAGCGCTGGGTGCCGGTTGGCCGGGTCGGGCTGTACGCCCCGGGCGGGCTGGCGGTGTATCCGTCCAGCGTGATCATGAACGTGGTGCCGGCGCAGACCGCCGGGGTCGGCTCGCTGGTGCTCTGCTCGCCCCCGCAGGTCGAGTTCGGCGGGCTACCGCACCCCACGATCTTGGCCGCGGCCGCGCTGCTGGACGTGACCGAGGTATGGGCGGCCGGTGGAGCGCAAGCCGTGGCGCTGCTGGCTTTCGGCGGTACCGACACGGACGGCGCCGAGCTCGCGGCGGTCGATCTGGTCACCGGGCCGGGAAACATCTACGTGACGGCGGCGAAGCGGTTGCTGCGCGGCCAGATCGGCATCGACTCCGAGGCCGGGCCGACCGAGATCGCGGTGCTCGCCGACGAGACCGCGGACCCGGTGCACGTGGCCGCGGACCTGATCAGCCAGGCCGAGCACGACACGCTGGCGGCCAGCGTGCTGGTCACCGACTCGGTCGCGCTGGCCGACGCCGTGGACGCCGAACTGGTCCGGCAGGTCGGTGCCACCAAGCACACCGAGCGGATCGCGACGGCGTTGCGCGGCCGGCAGTCCGGTTGTGTGCTGGTGTCCACTGTGGACGACGGGCTGCGGGTGGTGGACGCGTACGCGGCCGAGCACCTGGAGATCCAGACCGCGCACGCGCGCGAGGTGGCCGGCCGGGTGCGGAACGCGGGAGCCGTGTTCGTCGGCCCGCACGCCCCGGTCTCGCTCGGTGACTACTGCGCCGGCTCCAACCACGTGCTGCCAACCGGTGGTTGTGCCAGGCACTCGTCGGGCCTGTCGGTGCAGACATTTCTGCGCGGCATCCAGGTGATCGACTACACCGAGGAGGCGCTGCGCGCGGTGGCCGGCAAGGTGGTGGCGCTGGCGAACGCCGAGGACCTGCCGGCGCACGGGCAGGCCGTGACCGCGAGGTTCCGGTCATGATCGGCGACGAGGTCAGCATCGACGAGCTGCCGCTGCGCGACGACCTGCGCGGCCGCACGCCCTACGGCGCGCCCCAGCTGGATGTGCCGTTCCGGCTCAACACCAACGAGAACCCCTACCCGCCACCGCCCGCGCTGGTCGCCGACGTGACCGCGGCCGCGCGGCAGGTGGCAGCCTCCCTGCACCGCTACCCGGACCGCGACGCGGTCGCCCTGCGCGCGGACCTCGCGCGGTATCTGTCCGAGTCCACCGGGGTCGAGCTGGCGACGGAGAACCTGTGGGCGGCCAACGGGTCCAACGAGATCCTCCAGCAGGTGCTCCAGGCGTTCGGCGGCCCGGACCGGGTGGCGCTCGGCTTCGAGCCGTCCTACTCGATGCACCCGATCATCGCCGCCGGCACCCGCACCGAGTGGGCGCCCACCCCGCGCCGGACCGACTTCACCGTGGACCCGAGCGCGGCGGCCCGCATCGTCGCCGAACGCCGGCCGGACGTGGTGTTCGTGACCAGCCCGAACAACCCGACCGGCGGCTCGATCCCGCTGACCGGCCTGCGCGAGCTGGTCCGCGCCGCGCCCGCGTTGGTGGTGGTCGACGAGGCCTACGCGGAGTTCTCCTCGCAACCCAGCGCAACGCACCTGCTCACGGAGTTCCCGGCCAAGGTGATCGTGAGCCGGACCATGAGCAAGGCGTTCGCGTTCGCCGGTGGCCGGCTGGGCTACCTCGCCGCGGCACCGGCCATTGTGGACGCGCTCCAGCTGGTGCGCCTGCCGTATCACCTGTCGTCGTTGACCCAGGCCGCGGCCAGGGCGGCGCTGCGGCACGCCAAGGACACCCTGCGCTCGGTGCACGCGCTGTGCGCCGAACGGGACCGGGTGGTGGACGCGCTCGCCGGCATGGGCCTGCGTCCGGTACACAGCGACGCCAACTTCGTCCTCTTCGGACATTTCGACAACGCCAAGTCGGCCTGGAAATCCTATGTAGACAAGGGGGTGCTGGTCAGGGATGTGGGTATTCCGCACCACCTGAGGGTTACCATCGGCACTCCGCTGGAGAACGACGCGTTCCTGCTAGCGAGCAAGGAGATCAGGTGAACCGGATCGCCACCGTCGAGCGGACCACCCGGGAGTCGAAGGTGACCGTCGAGCTCAACCTCGACGGCACCGGCACCGCCGACGTGTCCACCGGAGTGCCATTCTACGACCACATGTTGACCTCGTTCGGGGTGCACGGCGCGTTCGATCTGACCGTGCGGGCCGCCGGGGACGTGGACGTGGACGCGCACCACACGGTTGAGGACGTGGCCATCGTGCTCGGCGAGGCGATCCGGCAAGCGTTGGGCGCCAAGGAGGGCATCCGGCGCTTCGGCGACGCGTGGATCCCGATGGACGAGACCCTGGCGCACGCGGCGGTGGATGTGTCCGGCCGGCCCTACTGTGTGCTCACCGGCGAGCCCGAGGCGCTGGTCGGTTTCGTGGTCGGCGGCAACTATCCGACCGTGCTGAACCGGCACGTGTTCGAGTCGCTTGCCTTCCACGCCCAACTGGCGCTGCACGTGCGGGTGCTGCACGGTCGGGATCCGCACCACATCACCGAGGCCCAGTACAAGGCGCTGGCCAGGGCATTGCGCGCGGCGGTCGAGCCGGATCCGCGGATCGGTGGGGTGCCGTCCACCAAGGGCGTGCTGTGAAGCCGCACCCTTTCGGTGCCGCCCGTCGTCCAGGTGACCCCGGAGCTGACTCGCAGATCGCCGGGAAGTACCGGCGCGAGGTGGCCACGGCCGGCGGCACCTGGTCGTCGATGATCAGCGTGGTTGGCCAGCCCGCGGTCGCCGACGGCGCGGACACCGTCGTGCAGGCGTACAGCGTGAACAAGATCGCGGTGGCCACCGCGGTGCTGGACAAGATCGACCGCGGGCTGCTCACGCTGGACCAGCGGGTGGACGTCACCGCGGACATCGTCATCGCGGACACCGATGCATTCCTGGCATTGGACGGCGCCTACCCGAGCTCGATCACCCTCGGGCACGTGATGGCCATGCTGCTCACCGTCTCGGACAACACCTGCGTGCGGCTGTGTGGCCTGGTCTGCCCGGCCGCCGAGCTCAACGAGATCCTGCGCGCCAAGGGTTTCGTGCAGACCCAGGTGGTGCCGGTCGCCAACGCCAACCGGTTCTTCCTCGGCACCACCACGCCCGCCGAGACGCACACGTTGCTGCGCAACCTGGTCAATGGCACGCTGCTCGCCGGGTCGTCCACTCGGTACCTGCTCAACGTGCTGCGCGGCCTGAGCGCGTTCACCGACGGGGTGCGGCTGAACCTGTCCTCGGACGAGCGGCTGCGGGTGGCCACCAAGGCCGGCTGGTTCGCCGACGGCCGCAACGAAGCCGGTGTGATCTTCGACGCCGCCGGGGCGCCGGTGGTGACCTACGCGATGTTCGCCGCAGGTCCGTTCCGGGGCGACGCGGCGGCCAACGACGCCAACTTCGGTGCCACCCATCCCGCGCTGCGGGCCAGGGCGGCTCTCGGCCGCACCATGGTCGACGCCGTGTCCCGGCTCTCCGGCGGCACCGCGCACACCTTCGGCGTCAACGCGTACCGGCCGTGCAACGGCGGCTAAGCTGCGCGGTCGTGTCCAAGGAAGTCCCGGTCATTCTGCTGCTCGCGCTCGCCGGATTCCTGCTCGGCGGGGTGTACACGACCTGGAAGTCGACCCGCCGGCTGGCCGTCGTGTTGTTGGTGCTGGCGGTGCTGGCCGCGGGTGGCGCGCTGGCCTGGCTGGCGTCCTGAGGACTAGAGCCCGCCCTCGCTCGCCGCCTTGAGGCCGGACGCGCCGGGGCCGAGCCGGGCCAGCCGGTCCTCCTGGTTCATCAGCGTGCAGGACTTGAGTGACAGGCAGCCGCATCCAATGCAGACGGTCAGCCGGTCGCGCAGCCGGTGTAGCGCATCGATCCTGGCGTCCAGTTCGGCCCGCCAGGCGTGGGACAGCCGCGCCCAGTCGGACTTGGTCGGGGTGCGGCGCTCCGGCAGGTTCTCCAGCGCCTCGTGGATCTCCTCGAGGCTGAGCCCGACCCGTTGCGCGGTGCGGATGAACGCGAGCCGGCGCAGCACCGCGCGGTGGTAGCGGCGCTGGTTGCCGGTGGTGCGCTCGGCGGCGATGAGGCCGCGCTCCTCGTAGAACCGCAGCGCGGTATGCGGGATCCCGCTCCGATCGGCGACTTCGCCGATGGTCAACGTGTCGGGAAGCTTGGACACTTCACCGACCCTACCCTCGACCTCGACCATGGTCGAGGTTAGCCTTGGCGGGTGGCACGTGTGGTGGTACTCGACTACGGATCGGGCAACCTGCGGTCCGCCGAGCGGGCGCTGCGCCGGGTGGGCGCGGACGTCGAGGTGACCGGCGACTTTCAGGCCGCACTGGACTGCGACGGCCTGGTGGTACCCGGGGTGGGTGCGTTCGCCGCGTGTATGCGGGGCCTGCGCGCGGCGCGGGGAGAGCGGATCGTCGGCCGGCGGCTGGCCGGGAACCGGCCGGTGCTGGGCATCTGTGTCGGTATGCAGATTCTGTTCGAGCGGGGCATCGAGCACGGGGTGGAGGCCGAGGGCTGCGGGGAGTGGCCCGGCACGGTGGACCGGCTGGAGGCGGAGATCGTGCCGCACATGGGCTGGAACACGGTGCGCGCGCCGGCGGCGTCGGTGCTGTTCGACGGTTTGCCGCCGGACACCCGGTTCTATTTTGTCCACTCCTACGCGGCGCGCAGGTGGGAGCTGGACGTCCGGCCGCCGTTTCCGGAACCGCTGGTGACCTGGGCGACGCACGGCGACGATTTCGTTGCGGCGGTGGAGAACGGCCCGCTCTCGGCGACCCAGTTCCACCCGGAGAAGTCCGGCGATGCCGGGGCGGAGCTGCTGCGGAACTGGCTCAAGGGGGTGGCCTAGGCACGCCGGGGGTGACCGGAACCGGCCCGGGGCCGTCCTCTTCGGACTGTCCGGTTCCGGAGGAGCGGTCCCTAGTTGTGTGCTTGGCGACCAGGGCGCGCAGGGCGGCAATCTCCTGGGCGAGCGCCGTGCGGCCCTCGGTGGTGATGCTGACCCAGGTCTTGGGCCTGCGGCCGTCGTAGCCCTTCTCGACCTGGACCAGGCTCGCGGCCTCGAGCACGCTGATGTGCCTGGAGAGGTTTCCCGCGGTGAGCTCCAGCGCGTCGCGCAGGTAGCCGAACTCGACCCGTTTGGACTCCGCGGCCACCGTGAGGATGCCGAGCCGGTGCTTCTGGTGAACCACGTCGTCGAGCCCGTTGGTGGGGTGCTCGGTCATCGCGCCGCGCTCCGGCCGGTCAGCGCCACCACGCCCGCACCGGCGATCAGGACCGCGGCGGGCAGCAGCAGCTGTCCGAACACCAGCAGTTGCAGTGCGTCGGGTGTCCAGCCGAGCCGGTAGAGCACGTTGTCGAGGTTCGCCAGGTTGGCCAGCAGTGCGGCCGCGCCGAAGGCGACGCCGATCCCGCCGAGCAGCACGTTTCGTTCCAGCCAGGCCAGTGCCAGCAGCCCGGCCGCGATCACCAGCAGCGCGGCGAAGCCGTAGATCAGGTACACGCCGAGCGCGGAGAAGGCCACCATGGCAAGCAGAACTCCGGCGAACAGACCGCCGGCGCGGGGGATGGCGCCCCGGCGCGGCCGGGTACACCAGAACAGCACGGCGGCGGCCGCGGCCGCGGCCCCGATCAGGATCGGCAGGTTCACCGCGGGCGTGCTGTACAGCGCGGTGCGCGCCGGCACCAGTTCGTCCAGCAGAGGAACGCCGAGGACGAATCCGGCCAGCGCGGCGCCGGCGGCGACCAGGTAGGCCGTGGTGTCGGTCTCGACCCCGACACGCAGCGCCCGGCGCCGGTACCACCAGGCGGTCGCCGCGAAGCCGCCGACGATCGCGAGGAACCAGTACCACGAGATCAGGTTCGGATACTTGACGTCCGAGAACGATCCAACGCCGTTGAACAGCGGGAACGCGCCCGGGTAGAGGGTGTAGAAGACCACCCCGTTCTCGCCGAACGGCGGCCATTCGATGGGCACGTAGCACAGCGGCGCCAGCAGGATCAGCACGCCGAACAGCAACAGGGGAAACGCCGAGGCGCGACGGTCGCGCCGGGCCTGGTGGCGCAGCGTGCGGACATCGGCGAGCAGCTCCTCGGCACTGGCATCGGTCATGCCAATAAGTTTGTAATGCAAACTAGTTGTGCGTCAAGTCACGGGACGGTGACGCAGGCCGGTCGGCGGCGTCGGCCTCGGGACGCGCGGCGGGCTGCCGGTGGGCGGGTCCGCGTCGCTAACCTGCCGGGGTGACGTTCACCCTTCTCCCGGCCGTCGACGTGCGCGACGGCAAGGCGGTCCGGCTGGTACAGGGCGAGGCCGGCACCGAGACCTATTACGGCGACCCGCTGGACGCGGCCCTGGCCTGGCAGGCCGACGGCGCCGAGTGGATCCATCTGGTCGACCTCGATGCCGCGTTCGGCCGGGGCACCAACCGTGAGCTGCTGGCCGAGGTCGTCGGCCGCCTGGACGTGCGGGTCGAGCTGTCCGGCGGCATCCGCGACGACGACTCACTCGCCGCGGCCTTGGCCACCGGCTGCGCCAGGGTCAATCTCGGCACCGCCGCCCTGGAGAACCCGGACTGGTGCGCGCGGGCCATCGCCGAGCACGGCGACCGCGTGGCCGTCGGCCTGGACGTCCGGATCACCGACGGGAACCATCGCCTGGCCGCCCGGGGCTGGACCTCCGACGGCGGCGACCTGTGGGAGCGGCTGGAGCGCCTCGACGCCGACGGCTGCGGCCGCTACGTGGTCACCGACGTCACCAGGGACGGCACGCTCAGCGGACCGAACCTGGCTCTGCTGCGCGCCATCTGTGCCCGCACCAGCGCGCCGGTGATCGCCTCCGGCGGCGTGTCCGCGCTCGATGACCTGCGCGACCTCGCCACCGTCGACGGCGTGGAGGGCACCATCATCGGCAAGGCCCTCTACGCCGGCGCATTCACCCTCCCCGACGCCCTCGCCGCCGTCCGCCCGACCTGACCCGAGCGCAGGGGCTCAGCGCCAGGCGGTTTACAGCGGAATGTCACCTTGCGCTGTATCGGCCGCGGCGCTACTCGGTCAGGGCGATCGCGATTCCGACCGTGCCGCTGCGGCCGCGCCGCACCACGCTGCCGGTCACCGTCAACCACCCGAGCGGGCCGTACTTCGATCTGATCATCCGCCGCACCCGGGCCGCGGCCGCGTCGGGCAGCACCCGTGCGGTTCCCTTCAGCACCGGACCGCTCGGGTTGCCTCGGAAGTCGCACGCCGCGACCTCCACCTCGCCGTTGTTGCGGATCCGCTTGACCTTCCCGGTGTTCACCGGCGTCCAGACCACCAGCTCGTCCCCGTCGCGCACCACCCACAACGGGGTCGGCACCGGCGTGCCACTCTTCCGGAACGTCGTGAGCAACACGTACTTGCCCGCCGCGATCCGCTCCACATCCGTGCCCATGCGGCGAACATAGCGCCCGCGCGGGTCCGCTCAGGACGTCAGTTCGCTCAGGTCGACCGAAACGGCAGCGGATCGCCGACCATCAGCTTGCCCGTGCTGATCCCGGCCTATGGGGTCCTGCGGCGCAGGGTGGCGGCGCCGAGGATGAGGGCGGCCACGGCGCAGGCCGCGACGACGATCAGGTTGCGGGTGAGGGTGCCGTCGAAGGTGGCCGACCGGGTGACGTGGGTGAGGGCGTCGACGGCGTAGGACAGGGGCATCACGTTGGACAGCGCGTTGAGCAGCCAGCCCATGTCGCCGCGCGCCACGAACAGGCCGCACAGCAGGATCTGGGGAAGCACGAACAACGGCATGAACTGGATGGCCTGGAACTCCGAGGTGGCGAACGCGGACACGAACAGGCCGAGCGCCATGCCGAGCAGCGCGTCGAGCAAGGCGATGAGCAGCAGCGTCCACAGCGGGCCGGCGACGTCGAGACCGAGCCAGGTGACGCTGATCCCGGCGGCGACGGCCACCTGGATCACGGCCACCAGGCCGAACGCGAGCGCGTAGCCGAAGAGCAGGTCCAGCTTGCCGATCGGCAGGGTCATCAGGCGCTCGAGCGTGCCGGTGGTGCGCTCGCGCAGGGTGGTCACCGAGGTGATCAGGAACATGATCAGGAACGGGAACACGCCCAGCAGCGCGGGGGCCACCTGGGAGAACTGCAGCTCGGAGTTGAACACGTAGCGCAGCAGCACCATCAGCAGGGATGGCACCAGCACCAGCATGACGACGGTGCGCGGGTCGTGCCGCAGCTGGCGGAGAATCCGCTTCGCGGTGGCCAGGGTCAGGGCGGGACTCACGACATCACCTCCTGGGTACGGACCAGGTGCAGGAACGCCTGCTCGAGGTCGGCGGTCCCGGTGGCGTTGCGCAGGCCGTCCGGGGTGTCCTCGGCGAGCACCCGGCCATCGCGCATCAGCAGCAGTCGGTGGCAGCGGGCGGCCTCGTCCATCACATGACTGGACACGAGCAGGGTGACGCCGCGGTCCACCAGCCGGTGGAACAGCCCCCAGAGGTCGTCGCGCAGCACCGGGTCGAGGCCGACCGTCGGCTCGTCGAGGACCAGCAGCTCGGGCGAGCCGAGCAGGGCGACGGCGAGATTGGCCCGGCTGCGCTCGCCGCCGGAGAGTTGGGCGACCAGCTTGTCCTCGTGGTCGGCCAGGTCGACCTCGGTGATCACCCGGCGCACGTCGGTGGCCGGCGCCCCGAGGATCGCCGCGAAGTAGCGGAGGTTCTCGGTGACGGTGAGGTCGGCGTAGATCGACGGGCTCTGCGTGGCGTAGCCGATTTGGCGGCGCAGCGGCGGGCTCCCGGCCGGCAGACCGAGCACGGTGACCGTGCCGGCCGCCACGATCTGCACACCGACGATCGCCCGCATGAGCGTGGTCTTGCCGCAGCCGCTCGGTCCGAGCAGGCCGGTGACCTGGCCTTTCGGCACCGCGACGCGAATGGACTTCAGCACGTCGCGGCCGCCGCGGCGCACGCGGAGGTCCTCGACGACGACGGCGTCAGGGTAATTGGCCATGCGTTTAATTCTGCGCTCGTTGAGTACTCCCCGTCAAGGGCGGAACTCCCCATCCGCTCAGTCGATGTAGCGCTGAAGCACCGGCGCGACCAAGGCCACCAGCTCGTCCTCGTCCAGCGTGGCGATCGGCTCCACGCCGACGATGTAGCGCATCATGGCGAGCCCCATGACGTGCGAGACCAACGCGGTGAGCCGCACCTTCGGCACGCCGAGCGCCTCGGACACCTTGGCCAGCATCACCCGCTCGATGAACTGGCGGAGCATCGCGGCCGCCGCCGCGTTGGTGGACACCGAACGGACCAGGGCCAGGAACGACGTGCGGGTCACCGGCTCGCGCCACAGCCCAAGGAACAGCCGCAGGATTCGCTCGCCGGCGCCGGAGCGCGGGCCGTCCAGGATGATCCCCAGCGCGGTCTGCGGGTCGATCGGCAGGTCGAGCGCGGCCACGAACACCTGGTCCTTGGTGCCGTAGAAATGGTGTACCAGCGCGGGGTTCACCCCGGCGTCGGCGGCGATCCCGCGGATCGTGGTGCCGTCGTAGCCCCGCTCGCCGAACAGGTTGCGCGCGGCAGTCAGGATGTGCTCCCGCGTCTCGTTCTGCCCGGGACGCCGCCCAGTGCGCGCCATGCCAGCCAGTATTACCAATCGCCGATTACCAGTGCCCGTAGGCTCGGCGGCATGCCAGTAGCGGTTCGGGTGATTCCGTGTCTCGACGTCGATGCGGGCCGCGTGGTGAAGGGCGTCAACTTCACCGGCCTGCGCGACGCGGGCGATCCGGTCGAGCTGGCCGCCAGCTACGACGCGGAGGGCGCCGACGAGCTGACCTTTCTGGACGTGACCGCCTCCGCGACCGAGCGGGAGACCACCTATGACGTGGTGCGCCGCACCGCCGAGCAGGTGTTCATCCCGCTCACCGTCGGCGGTGGTGTTCGCGCGGTGTCCGATGTGGACAGGCTGTTGCGGGCCGGCGCGGACAAGGTCAGCATCAACACCGCCGCGATCGAACGGCCCGAACTGCTCCATGAGGCGGCCCAACTGTTTGGTTCGCAGTGCATCGTGCTCTCGGTGGACGCGCGCCGGGTGCCGGGCGGCGACTGGTTCGAGGTCACCACGCACGGCGGCCGGCGTGGCACCGGGATCGACGCGGTCGGCTGGGCGGCGCGCGGTCAGGAGCTCGGGGTCGGGGAGATCCTGCTCAACTCGATGGACGCGGACGGCACCAAGGCCGGCTTCGACCTCGAACTGATCGAGCTGGTGCGCGCGCGGGTGGACGTCCCCTTGATCGCCAGCGGCGGCGCCGGCGCGGTCGAGCACTTCGTCCCGGCGGTGTCCGCCGGTGCCGACGCGGTGCTCGCGGCGAGCGTGTTCCACTTCGGACAGTTGCGGATCGGTGAGGTCAAGCAGGCGCTGGGGAAGGCCGGGGTGGAGGTGCGGTGGCCCTAGCTCCCGAGCTGGCCAACCGGTTGAAGCGCAACGCCGACGGGCTGGTCTGCGCGGTGGCCCAGCAGCGCGGCACCGGCGAGGTGCTGATGGTCGCCTGGATGAACGACGAGGCACTCGAACGTACGCTGCACACCCGGGCGGCCACGTACTTCTCCCGCAGCCGCAACGAGATCTGGGTCAAGGGCGAGACCTCCGGGCACACCCAGCTGGTGCACGAGGTACGCCTCGACTGCGACGGGGACACCGTGCTGCTGATCGTCGAGCAGACCGGGGCCGCGTGCCACACCGGCGCCCGCACCTGCTTCGACGAGGACGTGCTGCTCGAGGCGCCGTAGCCGGGCGGTCAGTCCAGGTCGCCGGTGAGGTAGCGCTGCACGTTGGGCGCGACCGCGGCGACGATGGTCTCGATGTCCGCGGAGGCCATCGGCTCGAACTTGAGCACGTAGCGGGCCATCCCCATGCCGACCATCTGCGAGCCGACCAGGCAGCCCCGCAAGTGCGCCCGGTCCTCGGTGACCCCACTGGCGATGCGGGTGAACACCTGGTTGACGAAGAAGTCGTGCAGCAGATGCGCGGCCTGCTCGTGGCCGGAGACACTGCGCACCAGCGCGGTGAAGTGGCCACCGCCGGTCGAGTCCCATGTGGACAGAAACATCCGCACGATCCGCTCGCCGAGCTGCTCCGCCGGCCCGGCGGCCAACTGGCCGATCACCTCCGCCGGCTCGAACGGCAGTTGCAGGACGGCCTTGAGGAACAGACCCTCCTTGCTGCCGAACCAGTGGTTCACCATGGCCGCGTCCACCCCGGCCCTGGTCGCGATGGCGCGCACGGTGGCACCGTCGTAGCCCTGCTCGGCGAACACCGCCCTGGCCGCGTCGAGCAGCGCGGTCCTGGTGTCCGTGCCGCCCGGCCGGCGACCTCGCCGGCGCGCCGTTGTCGTCTGCGCGGTGTCCCTCACCGATCCATGATGGCCCGGCACGCAAGATTTTTCAACATGTAGTGAATTCAACGGTGTCGCCGCCCCCGATCGGGTTGGACCGACCCGGCAGAATCACCGGCATGGTCAGCATGGTCGACGGCGCCAGCCCAACGACCGGGATGGGCGCGATCAGCCCGACCCGTGCCGAGTTCCACCAACTCGCCGCCAACCGCCGGGTCATCCCGGTGGTCCGCCGGGTGCTCGCCGACGCCGAGACGCCGGTCGGGGTGTACCGCAAGCTGGCCGCCGGGCGTCCCGGCACCTTCCTGCTCGAGTCCGCGGAGAACGGCCGCTCCTGGTCGCGCTGGTCGTTCGTGGGGGTACGCAGCCCGGCCGCGCTCACCGTGTCCGCGAGCGGGCAGGCGCACTGGACCGGCGCGCCCCCGGTCGGGCTCCCGCTCGACGGCGATCCGCTGGCCGCGTTGCGCGAGACGGTCGAGCTACTGCACACCGATCCGCTGCCCGGGATGCCCCCGCTGACCGGGGGGATGGTCGGCTACATCGGCTACGACGCGGTGCGCCGGCTGGAGCGGCTGCCCTCGATCGCCGAGGACGACCTGCGGCTGCCTGAGATGATCATGCTGTTGGCCACCGACCTCGCCGCGCTCGACCACCACGAGGGCACCATCACGCTGATCGCCAATGCGGTGAACTGGGACGACACCCCGGCCAGGGTGGACGCCGCCTACGACGACGCGGTGCGCCGGCTGGACGCGATGACCGGCGAGCTTCAGACCCATGCCCTGCCGACGGCCGCCGTGTTCGCCCGGCCCCGCCCGGAGTATCTCCGCAGGCGCGACCGTGAGGAGTACTGCGCCGCGGTGCGCAGGGCCAAGGCGGAGATCCAGGCCGGCGAGGCGTTCCAGGTAGTCCTCTCGCAGCGGTTCGAGATGCACACGAGGGCCGATCCGCTGGACATCTACCGGGTGCTGCGCACCACCAACCCCAGCCCGTACATGTACCTGCTCCGGTTGGACGGCTTCGACATCGTGGGCTCCAGTCCGGAGTCGCTGGTCACCGTGCGCGACGGACGGGCGACCACTCACCCGATCGCCGGCACTCGGTGGCGCAGCGCCGATCCCGAGGAGGACGCACTGCTCGAGAAGGACCTGCTGGCCGACGAGAAGGAGCGCGCCGAGCACCTGATGCTCGTCGACCTCGGCCGCAACGACCTCGGCCGGGTGTGCAAACCGGGCACGGTGCACGTGGTCGACTTCTTCCGGGTGGAGCGCTACAGCCACGTCATGCACATCGTCTCGACGGTCACCGGGGAGCTTGCCGACGGCAAGACCGCGTTCGACGCGGTGGCCGCCTGCTTCCCGGCCGGGACGCTGTCCGGCGCGCCGAAGCCGAGGGCCATGGAGCTGATCGAACAGCTCGAGCCGACCCGGCGCGCGCTCTACGGCGGCGTGGTCGGTTATCTGGACTTCGCAGGCGACGCGGACACCGCGATCGCCATCCGGACCGCGCTGATCCGCGACGGGGTGGCATACGTGCAGGCCGGCGCCGGCATCGTGGCCGACTCCGATCCGGTCTACGAGGACACCGAGTGCGTCAACAAGGCGGGCGCGGTACTGGCCGCCATCGCCACCGCCGGCACCATGCGCCCGGCCGTCGGGGCCACCGATGCCTGACCGGCGGCCACTGTGGATCATCACGGTGGCGTTGCCGCTGGCCGCCGCGGCGCTCTGGGGCTCCTCGCGGCTGGTCTGGGCCACCGAACTCCACCGGCAGGCGGGCACCGGCGCGGCGACCGCGGTGGACCGGACCGGCGCCGAGGTCGCCCCGCTGGTGCCGCTCGCGCTGCTGGCCCTGGCCGGGGTGGCCGCCGTGGTCGCGGTCCGCGGCTGGCCGCGGCGCCTGGTCGGGGTGCTGCTCGGGCTCGCCGGGCTGACCGCCGCCGGCCTTGCCGTGTTCACCGGCGGCAGCGCGGGTTTCCCGCCGTGGGGCCGCGGTTTGGCGATGTTCGCCGGGTTGCTCTTAGTGTTCGGCGGCGGGCTAACCGTGCTGGCGAGCACAACTCTGCCCACGCTCGGGGCCGGTTACCAGGTGCGCGGCGGCGCGCGGCGCTCCAACGACGGCGGCGACAGCGATGACGGCGGCGGTGACACTGACACTGACAGTCACCCTGACAGTGACACGGACGACACCGACAACGGCGGCGGCAGCGGCAACTACGCCGACGCCGACCTGTGGCGATCCTTGTCAGACGGTGAGGATCCCACTACCCGATGAACCTTGAGCCGGACCCGGTGCGAAACCGCTATGTGGCGCGGGGTTAGCATCCCAAGCGGCGGGAAGGGGCATGTTCTAGTGGTGAGTGTTCTCGAGTCCATCCTGGAAGGCGTCCGAGAGGATCTCGCGTCGCGGCAGGCGGCTCTTCCCTTTGAAGATCTCAAGAAGCTCGCAGCAAAGGCCCCGCCCGCCAAGGACGCGATCGTCGCATTGCGCGCGCCAGACATCGGGGTCGTCGCCGAGGTCAAGCGGCGCAGCCCATCGCGGGGTGATCTCGCCCCGATCGCCGACCCGGCCGCACTGGCCAAGGACTACGCCGACGCGGGCGCCCGGGCGATCAGCGTGCTGACCGAGGGCCGGCGCTTCGGCGGCTCCCTCGCCGACTTCGACGCGATTCGTGCCGTGGTGGACATCCCATTGCTGCGCAAGGACTTCATCATCAGCCCGTACCAGGTGCACGAGGCCCGGCTGCACGGCGCCGACCTGGTGCTGCTGATCGTGGCCGCGCTCGAGCAGAACGCGCTTGAGGGCTTACTCGACCGGGTCGAGTCGCTCGGCATGACCGCGCTGGTCGAGGTGCACACCACCGAAGAGGCGGACCGCGCGCTCGAGGCGGGGGCCAGGATGATCGGGGTCAACGCCCGGGACCTGCACACCCTCGAGGTGGACCGCGACGTGTTCGGCCGGATCGTGCCCGGGCTGCCGTTCGAGACGGTGAAGATCGCCGAGTCCGGCGTACGCGGACCCGGCGACCTGATGGCCTACGCCGGCGCGGGCGCGGACGCCGTGCTGGTCGGCGAGGGTCTGGTGGCCAGTGACGACCCCAAGGCCGCGCTCGTGCAGCTGGTCACCGCGGGCTCACATCCGGCGTGCCCCAGGCCCAGCCGGTGACCGGTGGCCTGCCCGAGGACAACCACGGCCCGGACGAGCGTGGACACTTTGGCCGGTACGGCGGGCGGTTCCTGCCGGAAGCGCTGATCGCGGCGATGGACGAGTTGGCCGCCGTGTACGACAAGGCCCGGCTGGATCCGGAGTTCACCGATGAGCTGGCCCGGTTGCTGCGGGACTACGCGGGCCGGCCCTCGCTGCTCACCGAGGCGCCGCGGTTCGCCGCGCACGCCGGGAACGCCAGAGTCTTTCTCAAGCGCGAGGACCTCAACCACACCGGTTCTCACAAGATCAACAATGTGCTCGGCCAGGCGTTGCTCACCAAGCGGATGGGCAAGAAGCGGGTGATCGCGGAGACCGGGGCCGGCCAGCACGGCGTGGCCACCGCCACCGCGTGCGCGCTGATGGGTCTGGACTGCGTGGTCTACATGGGCGAGGTGGACATCGAGCGGCAGTCGCTGAACGTGGCCCGGATGCGGCTGCTCGGCGCCGAGGTCATCGCGGTGACATCGGGCTCCCGGACGCTCAAGGACGCGATCAACGCGGCGCTGCGCGACTGGGTGGCCAACGTGGACACCACGCACTACCTGCTCGGCACCGCGGCCGGCGGCCACCCGTTCCCGATGATGGTCCGCAACTTCCACCGGGTGATCGGGGTGGAGGCCAGGGCGCAGATCCTGGAGCAGACCGGCCGGCTGCCGGACGTGGTCGCGGCCTGCGTCGGCGGCGGTTCGAACGCGATCGGCATCTTCCACGGGTTCCTGACCGACCCGTCGGTGCGCCTGGTGGGGTTCGAACCGGGCGGGCACGGTATCGACTCCGGCGAGCACGGCGCCACGCTGTCCGAGGGCAGCCCCGGGATGCTGCACGGCGCGCTGTCCTACCTGCTCCAGGACGAGGACGGGCAGACCATCGAGGCGTACTCGATCTCCGCCGGGCTGGACTACCCCGGCGTCGGTCCGGAGCACGCGTGGTTGAAGGACACCGGTCGGGCCGAGTACCGCTCCGTGACCGACGACGAGGCCATGGCCGCGTTCCAGCTGTTGTCCCGCACCGAGGGAATCATTCCGGCCATCGAGTCGGCACACGCACTGGCCGGCGCGCTCGAACTGGGCCGCGAACTCGGTCCGGACGGGCTGATCCTGGTCAACCTGTCCGGGCGCGGCGACAAGGACATGGACACCGCGGCGTCCTACTTCGGCTTCACGGAGTCCTGATGGGACGGCTGGCACCGCTGTTCGCGACGACCCGGGCGCAGGGGCGGGCGGCGCTGGTGGGCTACCTGCCGGCCGGGTACCCGACCGTGGACGAGTCGATCACGCTGTGTACCGCCATGGTCGAGGCCGGCGCGGACCTGATCGAGGTTGGGGTGCCGTACTCCGACCCGGTGCTGGACGGGCCCACCATCCAGGCGGCCGCGGCGACCGCGCTGCGCGGCGGCTTCCGGCTGCGCGACGTGTTCCGGGTGGTCGAGGCGGTGTCCTCGACCGGCGGGCGGGCGGTCGTGATGACCTACTGGAACCCGGTGTACCGCTATGGGGTGGACGCGTTCGCCCGCGACCTGGCCGCCGCCGGCGGACTCGGCATGATCACCCCGGACCTGGTCCCGGACGAGGCGCAGGACTGGCTGGCCGCGTCCGACGCGCACGCGTTGGACCGGATCTTCCTGCTCGCGCCCTCGTCGACCGAGGAGCGCATCGTCGGCACCGCCGAGGCCACCACCGGGTTCATCTACGCGGCCGCGGTGATGGGGGTCACCGGAGCGCGGGACACGGTTGGCAGCGAGGCCGCCGGGCTGGTCGGTCGGGCCAGGGCGCACACGTCGCTGCCGATCGGGGTGGGGATCGGGGTGCGCTCGGGCTCGCAGGCGGCCGAGATCGCCGGGTACGCCGACGCGGTGATCGTGGGTTCGGCCCTGGTGACGCGCGCCGGTTCGGGCGCCGAAGCGGTCCGCGAGCTGACCAGAGAGCTGGCGACCGGGGTGCGCACCCCGGTGAGCGGTCGGCGGTAAACCCCGCGCGCGACCCTCTCGGTGTCGCCCATTACGGTGAGCGCCGTGGTGAGTGCCTCCGGTGTGTTCCTGGCCAGCTTCCCGAGTCCCGACCGGGGGGTGTGGCATCTCGGGCCGATCCCGATCCGGGCCTACGCCCTCTGCATCATCGCCGGCATCATCGTGGCGATCTGGTGGGGCGAGCGGCGCTTCGTGGCCCGCGGCGGTCAGCCCGGCACGGTGATCGACGTCGCGGTGTTCGCGGTGCCGTTCGGCCTGGTCGGCGGGCGGCTTTACCACGTCATCACCGACTATGACCGGTACTTCGGCGCCGGCCGCAACGCGGTGGACGCGCTGAAGATCTGGGACGGTGGCCTCGGCATCTGGGGTGCCATCGCGCTCGGCGGGGTCGGCGCCTGGGTGGGCTGCCGGCGGCGCGGGGTGCCGCTGCCCGCGTTCGCCGACGCGGTGGCCCCGGGCATCGCGGTGGCGCAGGCCATCGGGCGCCTCGGCAACTACTTCAACCAGGAGCTCTTCGGCGGGGAAACCACGCTGCCGTGGGGTCTGGAGATCTACAAGCGGGTGAACGACCAGGGGCTCGAGGACCCGCTCGGCGGTGTCGCGATCAACCACATCCCCGAGCGGATCGTGCATCCCACGTTCCTCTACGAGCTATTGTGGGACGTCGCCGTCGCCGTGCTCGTGGTGTGGGCCGACCGGCGGTTCCGGCTCGGTCACGGCCGCGCCTTCGCGTTGTACGTGGCGGGCTACACGGCCGGCCGCACCTGGATCGAGTTGATGCGCACCGACCCGGCCAGGCACATCCTGGGCCTGCGGGTCAACGTCTGGGTGTCGATCCTGGTGTTCATCGGCGCCGTCGCCTACCTCATCTATGCCCGCCGCCTCGGTGCGCGCGAGGACCTGGCCGCCCTCACCGCCGCCCCGGACGAGGACGCCGGATCCGACGCGGCGCCCGACTCCGAAGCGGACTCAGAGGCCGAGGTCGAGGCGGACCCTGACGCCGAGGTAACCGGCGAGGCAGACGCCGAGGTAACCGGCGAGGCAGACGCCGGGGTAACCGGCGAGGTCGCCGACTCCGAGGGGGAGGCACCGGCAACCGGCGAGGAGCCCGCCAGCGTCCCGGCCGGCAAGCCCGACCAGGACCCCGAAGCCGCCGAACCGGCTCCCACCCGCAAGGACACCGAACCCCCCTCAGCCTGATACAGCGCAAGGTGACATTGCGCTGTAAAACCGGAGCGCTCGCCGGCGCGGTAGAGCGGAAGGTCACCTTGCGCTGGGTCCGCCGGCGGAAACCAGGCCGCGGCCGGTCACGAGCGGGAGGTCCAGGGCGGTGAGCAGGCCGGGGCGGGCCCGCACCACGGCGGGGATCGCGTTGACCAGGCGCATGGCCGTGGCCTTCAGGCCGGCGGTGTTGTGGTCGCCGTCGGAGCCGACCAACTGGAGGTCCAGCGTGTAGTTCGGCTCGCCGCTGACTTCGACGCGGTAGCACCCGGTGCCGGCCGGCTGGGGCCAGTCGGGCCCGAGGTCGGGCCGCAGCCGGGTGACGTGTTCGAGCACGCAGACCGGGCGCTCGCCGAGTATGCCGCGCACCTCGAAACGCAGCGCGGCCACGGTGCCCTCCTCGATGGTGCCCGAGGCGATCTCGAAGGTGTCCGGGGCGGGCAGCCGCACGTAGGACTCCTCCACCCGGTCCAGCGTGACACCGAGGCCGGCGGCCAGTTGCCGGACCACGCTGCCCCAGGCCAGCGAGAGGATCCCGGGTTGCAGCAGCAGGGGCTTGTCCGCCATGGGTTTGCCGAAGCCCATGATGTCGAACAGCACCTTGGCGTTGTCGTAGGTGCTGTAGTCCAGGATCTCCAGGCAGCGCACCTGGTCGATCCGCTGGCACACGCTGGTCAGCACGAGCGGCAGCCAGTCGTTGGCGAAACCCGGGTCGACGCCGTTGACCCAGAGCGACGCGCCGCCGTCCAGCGCCGCCTGCCGCAGCGGGGCCAGCGCCTCCTCCGGCACCACCCCGTCCGGGAACTGGAGGAACACCGGCGAACTGGACACCACGTTGATGCCGGCGCGCAGGAACCGGATCAGGTCGTCGATCGCCTCGGCCAGCCGGTCGTCCGCCATCGCGGTGTACACCACGCAGTCCGGCCGCAGGGCCAGCAGCGCGTCGGCGTCACCGGTGGCCGGCACTCCCAACGGGTCCAGCCCGGCCAGCGTGCCGGCGTCCCGGCCCACCTTGTCCGGAGTGGACACCCAGACCCCGGCGAGGGTGAGGTCCGGGCGGGCCGTGATGCCGGCGATCGCGTGCCGGCCGACGTTTCCGGTGCTCCACTGCACCACGCGGTAGGTCATCACAGGTCGGGCAGGCCGAGGTCGAGGTTCGGCGCCTGGGTGCCGCCGTCCACCTCGAGCACCTTGCCGGTGACGAACCCGCCCGCGGCCGAGGCCAGGAACAGCGCGGTGGCGGCGATCTCGGCCGCGTCGCCGATCCGGCCAAGCGGCGTGGCCCGCTCCATCCGGCCGCGGATCTCCTCGTTGGTCAGCACGATGTCCAGCGCCGAGGTGGCCACGGAGCCGACGGCGATGGCGTTGACCCGGATCCGGGGCGCCAGGTCGAACGCGGCGAGTTCGGTGAAGTGCGCCAGCGCCGCCTTCGCGGTGCCGTAGGCGAGGAACCCACGCCCGCTGACCCGGCCCATCACCGACGAGATGTTCACCACCGAACCGCCCCCGCCGGCCAGCATGACGGGCACGGCGGCCCGGGTGAGCGCGTGCGCGGTGCCCACGTTGAACCGGAACGCCTCCTCGAGGAAGGCGACGTCGGTTTCGAGGAACGGCCGCGGATAGGTGCCGCCGACGTTGTTGATCACGATGTCGAGCCGGCCGAACTCCCGCTCCGCGGCGGGGGCGAGGGCGGCGGCGGCGTCCACATCGGACAGGTCGGCCGGCACCACGAGGGCCCGGCGGCCGGCCGCACCGATCCGCTTGGCCACGTCGGTCAGGTCGCTCTCGGTACGCGAGGAGATCACCACGTCGGCCCCGGCCTCGGCCAGCGCGACCGCCGTGGCGGCCCCGATTCCGCGGCCCGCACCGGTGACGACGGCGACCTTGTCGGTGACCGTGAACAGGTCGAGGATCACGCGCGAACCGTAACACGTTCTATTTCACCCGGGATGGTGCGACCACGATGTGCCCGCGCCCGGTGCGGAGCACCTCGACCTCAGCGGCATAGTGCCGGCGCACGGTCTCCTGAGTCAGCACCTCGGCCGGAGTGCCGGCGGCCACCACCCGGCCGCCGTCGAGCAGCAGCAGCCGGTCGGCGTACTGCGCGGCGAGGGTGAGGTCGTGCAGCGTGCTCACCACTGTGGTGCCGTCCTCGGAGCGCAGCCGGTCGACCAGGTCCAGCAGCGCCTGAGCGTGCCCGATGTCCAGGCCGGTGGTCGGCTCGTCGAGCAGCAGCAGCCCGGCCTGCTGGGCCAGCACCCTGGCCAGCACGGTCCGCTGCCGCTCCCCGCCGGACAAGGTGCCCAGCACCCGGGTGGCGAGCGCGGACAGATCCAGCCGGGCCAGCACCTGCTCGGCCACGGCCAGGTCCCTTCGCCCCTCCCTGGCCAGCGGGCCGAGATGAGGAGTACGGCCGAGCAGCGTGTAGTCGGTGACCGTGAGCCCCTCCGGCAGCACCGGGATCTGCGGCGCGTAACCGATCGCCCTGGCCCGCTCCCTGGCGTTCAGCACGGCCGTTGGCCTGCCGTCCAGCAGGATCTCACCCTCCGCCCGGGCCAATCCGATGATGGACTTCAGCAGGGTGGACTTGCCCGCCCCGTTCGGCCCGATGATGGCGAGCCAGCCACCTGTCGCCAGCTCGGTGCTGACCCCGGAGATCACCGTGGTCGCGCCATAGCCGGCGCTGACCGAGCGCAGGGTCAGCCCGGTCACCGCAGCATCCCCCGGTTGAGCCGCAGCACCAGCACGAAGAACGGCGCCCCGGCGAATGCGGTGATCACCCCGATGGGAATCTCCGCCGGCGCGAACGCCGTCCTGGCCACCTCGTCCGCGACGATCAGGAACGCCGCGCCGCCGAGCAGCGAGAACGGCACCACCACCCGGTAGCTCGCCCCGGCCAGCAGCCGGACCAGGTGCGGCACCACGATTCCGACGAACCCGATCAGTCCGCTCACCGCGACCGCCGCCGCGGTGGCCAGCGACGCGGCCAGCAGCACCACCAGCCGCACCCGGCCCGGCCGGATGCCGAGCGAGGCGGCCTCGTCATCGCCGACGGCGAGCACGTCGAGCAACCGCGCGGCGAGCACCAGCACGGTGGCGGCGCAGCCGACGTAGGGCACGGTGAGCAGCACCTCGTGCCAGCCGGCGGTGGTCAGCCCGCCGAGCATCCAGGTGTACACCTGCTTGATCGTGTCGGTGTTGAGCTGCTGGGCGAAGGTCTGCACGGCGGTGAGGAACGCGGCCACCGCGATGCCGGCGAGCAGCAGCACGGTGGTGCCGCCGCCGGCCGAGCGGCCGAGCAGCCAGCTCAGCCCGACCCCGCCGAGCGCACCGGCGAACGCGGCCAGCGGCAGCGGACTCACCACCCACCCGGTGGTCTGCGGCGCGGCGACCACCACGATGGTGGCCGCCATGCCCGCGCCCGCGGCGGCGCCGAGCAGGTACGGATCCGCCAGCGGATTGCGGAACACCCCCTGGAACGCCGCGCCGGCCGCCGCGAGCGCCGCGCCGACCAACCCGGCCAGCACCACCCTCGGCACCCGCAGCTGCCACACGATGGCCGCCTCCCGGCTGGACAGCGGCGAGGTGCCCCCGGTCAGCTGGGCGGCGATCTCCCGGGCAACCCGGGTCCACCCCAGCCCGGCGGCGCCGATCAGCGTCGCGCCGACCACGACCGCCAGCAGCACCAGCCCGGCCAGTACCAGGGTGAGCGGCCGAATCCGGGTCGGCGCGGCCGGCGCGCCACCCGGCTCGGCCCCGGGCGCCGGATCGCCCGGTTCGCCGGCCGCCGGCCGCGGCGCCTCGGTCACGGCGGGTCAGCCGCCGGCCGTGTGCACCGCGTCGCCGACCGCGCGAACCAGCTCGACCACCCGGGGCCCCCACCGCGACGCCAGGTCGTCGTCCAGCGGCACGACGTGGCCGCCCTGCACGGCTTTGAGCGTGTTCCAGCCCGGCCGGGCACCGACCGATGCGGCGTTCTGCCCGCAGCACTGGCTGTCCGCCAGAAAGATCAGGTCAGGGTTGGCCTTCAGCACCTGCTCCGCGGAGACCTGCGGGTAGCCGCCGGAGTCCACGGTGTCCGCCGGATCGGCGATGTTGGTCAGCCCGAACAGGTTGTAGACCTGGCCAATGAACGTCTTGGAGGTCGCGGTGTACAGCTCGGTGGTGAGCTCGTGGTAGTAGGACAGCGGTTTGGCCGGCTTCGGCACGTCCGAGACGATCTTGGCGATGTCGCCCCTGGTCTTGTCGGCCAGCGCAGCCGCCTCGGCGCTGTGCCCGGTGGCCTTGCCGAGCAACTGGAACTGCCCGGTCACGTCGTCGAAGTTCTTGGCGGCCGGGAGAACCAGCACCGGAATGTGCAGCTTGTCGAGGCCGGCGACCAGTTCGTTGGCATCCGACTGGGCCACCACCAGGTCGGGCTGGTACGCGGCGATCGCCTCGACGTTCGGGCTCAGCCCGGAAAGCGCGGTCTTCGGCACCCCGGCCGGGAAGTCGGATTGGTCGTCGACGGCGACGACCTGCTTGCCGGCGCCGATCGCGTACAGCGTCTCGGTGCTGCTCGCGGACAGCGAGACGATCTTCTCCGGGCGGCGGTCCAGAACCACCGCCTTGCCGCCGGGTTGGCTCAGCTGCACCGGAAACGCGGGCGCGGACGCGGCGGGCGAGCCGGGCGTCGTGGAGGCCGGCTCCTCGCGGTTGGCACAGCCCGCGATGGCGAGGCCGGCGAGCAGGGGCAATAACACGGCGAGGCGTCGCGCGCGCCCACGCCTGGTCAGACCAGACAAGGAGTTCCACCTAAGCTTCGTCGGATCGACGCGGCGGCAGGCGACCTGACTGGGCACAAGGCCATCACAGTTGCGGGACAGCGCCGGGTTCGCACCGGACTTCGCTGCCGCGCGCGTCACCGGCCAGCGGGAGCCGGCCGGCGGGGCGACGCTACCACCCGTCGCCAGGCACGACTACGCCGAGTCACGCTCGACGAGTTCGGTCGGTAGCACCACCGGATCGCCGACCACCCGCCCGCCGATCTGGGCCAGCAGCCGTTCGGTCATGGTGCGGGCCTGGTCGGCGATCGGCTGGCGGACCGTGGTCAGCGCCGGCTCGGTGTGCTGGGCGAGCTCGATGTCGTCGTAGCCGACCACGGACACGTCGGCGGGCACCCGCCGGCCGGCCGCGCGCAGGCTGCGCAGCGCGCCGATGGCCATCATGTCGTTGGCCGCGAACACCGCGTCCAGGTCGGGCGCGCGCTCCAGCAGTTCGGTCATGGCCCGCTCGCCGGACTCCCGGGTGAACCGCCCGTAGGCAACCTGTCCGGCCGGCCGCCCGGCGGCGGAGAGGGCCCGGTGGTAGCCGGTGAGCCGGTCCGCGGCGGCGGTCATGTCCAGCGGTCCGGCGATCGTGGCGATCCGCTGCCGGCCGGCGGCGACCAGTCGCTCGGTGGCCAACTGCCCGCCGCCGACATTGTCACTGTCCACATAGGTCAGGCCCGGCATCGGTCGGTCCGGCCGGCCGCCGACCACGGTGGGCACCCCGGCGCTGACCAGGATCTGCGGCAGCGGGTCGTTCTCGTGCATGGAGGCCAGCAGCACGCCGTCGACGTGCCCGCTGCGCACGTAGTCGGCCAGTCGCTCGTGTTCGGCGTCGTTCTGCGCGTTCACCAGCACCAACTGCACGCCGGTGCCGCTCAGCGCGTGACTGGTGGCGATGATGATGCTGGCCAGGTAGGGGTCGGCCAGCACGGTGGCGTCCGGCTCGCGCAGCACCAGGGCGATCGAGTCGGTCCGGCGCATGACGAGGCTGCGCGCCGCCCGGTTCGGCACATAGCCGAGGCGGGCGATGGTCTCCTCGACCACGTCCTTGGCCTCCGGTGACACCCGGGGTGAGCCGTTGATCACCCGGGACACCGTTGCCCGGGACACGCCCGCCTCGGCGGCCACCGTGTCCAGCGTCGGCTGGCGCCGCGCGCCCGTCGCACCCGTCATGCCGCACCCGTCATGTGCCGTTGATGCCGTTGATGCCGTTGTCTCGAATCACCTGGCGATACCAGTGCGCGCTGTCCTTCCAGACCCGTGCCTGGCTGGGATAGTCCACGTGGACGATGCCGAACCGCTTCGAGTAGCCGTACGCCCACTCGAAGTTGTCCAGCAGCGACCACACGAAGTATCCCCGAAGGTCGATCCCGGACCCGATGGCCTCGTGCACCGTGGCGAGATGGTCCCGCAGGTAGGAGATCCGCTCCAGGTCGCGGACCGCCCCGTCGGCGCCGAGCCGGTCGTCGAACGCCGCGCCGTTCTCGGTGATCATCATCGGGAGCCCGCCGTAGTCCCGGTGCAGCCGGTGGAGCAGCGCACGCAGGCCGGTGGCGTCGACGGTCCAGCCCATCGCGGTGGTCGGGCCCGGTGCCGGCCCGAACCGGACCCGCTCGGAGCCCGGCCACGGCGACGGACCGGGCGCCGCCTCCGGCGCCAGGCCGTGCACCATGGTCGGCGCGTAGTAGTTGAGGCCGAGCAGGTCGACCGGCGCCGCGATGATCTTCTCGTCGCCGTCGAGCACGAAGGCCCAGTCGGTGAGCGCGACGGTGTCCCGCCGGACATCGGCGGGATAACCGCCGCCCAGCAACGGATCCAGGAACAACCGGTTGGCCAGGCCGTCGATGCGGCGCACCGCGTCGGCCGTCTCCGGATCGGCGTTGGCCGGCAGCACCACGAACGGGTTCAACGAGATCGACACCTTGGCCGGGCCCGGCAGTTCGGCCCGCAGGGCGGCGGCGCCGAGGCCGTGTGCGAGCAGCAGGTGGTGCGCCGCGCGCAGGGACAGCCCCGGATCGGTGTGGCCGGGTGCGTGCTCGCCGGAGGCGTACCCGAGGAAGGCCGCGCACCACGGCTCGTTCAGGGTCGTCCACAGTGGAACGCGGTCGCCGAGCCGGGCGGCCAGCACCGAGGCGTAGTCGGCGAACCGGGCGGCGGTGTCCCGCTCGCCCCAACCGCCGGCGTCCTCCAACTCCTGTGGCAGATCCCAGTGGTAGAGCGTGAGCACGGGCATGATGCCGTGCCGGAGCAACTCGTCGACCAGCCGCTCGTAGTACGCCAGGCCGCGCTCGTTGACCGGTCCGCGTCCGCCGGGCAGGACCCGGGGCCAGGAAACCGAGAAGCGGTACGCGGACAGGCCGAGGTCGGCCATCATCGCCACGTCCGTGCGGAACCGCCGGTACTGGTCGACGGCCACGTCTCCGGTGTCTCCGCCGAGGACCCTGCCCGGCGTGTGCGCGAACGTGTCCCAGATGGACGGTCCTCGGCCATCCACAGTGGCCGATCCCTCCACCTGGTAGGCGGCCGTGCCCGCACCCCAGACGAACCCCTGCGGAAACCTCAGCTCGGCCATGGCCCTCATCACCCCTTCACCGCTCCCTGCATGATGCCCCCTATGATCTGCCGGCCGAGCAGCAGAAACACGATCAACATTGGGGAAAGTGGCGATTACCGTGCCGGCCAGCACCAGCGAGTAAGCGCGTGAGAGCGCTCTCACACGTGCTCGACGAATCTGGCGGTGGATGTCCGCCAAGCCAAGCCCGTGACGGAGAACGTTGCCTGGGCGGGGAATCCGGTCCCGCCGGAGCGGTCCGGCGGGCACGGCTCACCGCGCGAGGTGACCATTCCGTCGCGTCGCGTCGAGGAACGTCACATCGCGCGGTGAGCCGCCCGGCCGCCGCGGGAGCCGCCGGTTAGTGGCCGAAGGTGAACCAGTTGACGTTCACGAAGTCGGCCGGCTGGCCGCTGGTGAACGTCAGGTAGACGTCGTGCACGCCGGTGACCCCGCTGATGTTCGCCGGGATCGTGCGCCAGCTCTGCCAGCCGCCGGTGTTGGCGATGGCGAAGCTGCCGATCGGAGCGTTGCCGAGCGAGTCGAGGCGCACCTCGACCAGCCCGCTGACCCCGCCACCGGCCCCGGATGCGGCCCGGGTCAAGAACTGCCTCGCCGGGCTGGAGCCGAAGTCGATGCCGTTGTAACGGGCCCAGTCGCCCTGCGCCACCGCGCCGATGTTCTGGCCGCCGCCGGTGTCCGTCGTGGTCTCGACGATGACCCCGTTCTGCTGCTGGAAAGCCTCGGCCTGAAGGGTGCCGTAAGCGGTGCCGCCGCCACCCGGGTTGCCGGGCGGGGTGGTGGTGGTCGTGGTGGTCGGTGGCTGGGTGCCGCCGCCGCCCCTCGTCCACACCGCGACATAGTCGACGAGCATCGGCACGCCGTTCGCGGTGGCCGCGGTCGGGGTGCCGGTGCCGGCTACGCCGTTCGGGAACGACCCGCCGATCGCCAGGTTGAGCAGGATGAAATAGCCGGAGTGGCCCGTCATGTTGGTCCACGTGCCGGCATCCACCTGGTTCTGGTTCACCTGGTGGAACTGGGTTCCGTCGACGTACCAGCGCAGTTGCTGCGGGGAGACGCTCGCGTCCCACTCGAACCGGTAGGTGTGGAAGGCCGACTGGCAGGACGAGCCGGGACAGGCCCGGTTGGTGCCGATGCCGTTGAACTCGTTGCACGGTCCGCCGGGCGCGACGCCACAGTGGAGCACGCCCCACACGGCGTTGATGCCGTTGACGTTCTCCATGATGTCGAACTCGCCTACGCCGGGCCAGTTCTGGAAGTTCCCGCGATAGGGGGAGCCGAGCGCCCAGAACGCCGGCCAGTAGCCGAGCGCGGCGTTGCCGGTGACGTTCGGCATCTGCACCCGGCCCTCGATCCGCAGCACGCCGCCTGCCGGCGGCTTGAAGTTCGTGCGCTGCGTCTCGATGCGTGCGGAGGTCCAGTTTCCGGCGCCGTCGCGCAGCGGCGTGATGCGCAGGTTGCCGTTGCCGTCCACGGCAACGTTCTGGGTGCTGTTGGTGTAGTTCTGTATCTCGCCGGTGCCCCAGTTGCCCGGGCCGCCCGGGTAGCCATGGCCGGTGTCGATGATCCAGTTCGCGCTGGAGGGCAGGGAACCGCCCGCGCCGGTGAAGTCGTCGCTCCAGGCGAGTGTCCAGCCGGCGGGAGTGGGCGGCACGGCCGCCCGTGCGGACAGGGTCAGCGGGACCGTGATCAACATAGCCGCGGTGACGGCACCTAAGGCGGTTCGCCACCGCCGGCCGAACCGCCGGGAGGCGGTCGGGGGAGACGCGATCGAGACGGGCATGGGTGACCTCCTTGTCAACCCTGGGCGCCAGGTGAGGGCACGTTTGTTGCGCTAGGCAACAAACGTATTGCCATGAAAGCGCTCTCATGGCTCAATGTCAATGGTGGGTGACCCTCCGGCGTCGGGCGCCCCTGGCCGGGCGACGAGTCGTGCGCGGTGCCGTGGGACCACGCGTGACCTGCGCCGCAGTGGCCTTCGGTGGTTCGCGGGCTATCCTGGGCGAGACGTGTTCGTGCCCAGACCGGGACGTTGGCGCCTTATCGCCTGGATCAAGCCAGGCGTTACGCCCCATGGGCGAAATCCTTCGCTAGACAGGTGCCCGGAGGTTTCGGCCCTGTTAAGCTCACGTCAACACGCGGGCCATCGGCGTCCCGCGCCCAGCCGGGAAATCCGAACTGAGCGCGAGGACGACGAGGGAGGTCGACGCGTGATCTACTCCGCCTTCCCCGCCGCAGCGGGCCTGTACGACCCCGCCAACGAGCGGGACGCCTGTGGCGTGGCGATGGTGGCCGACATCCGGGGACGCAGATCGCACGCGATCGTCTCCGACGGGCTCACCGCGTTGGCCAACCTCGAGCACCGGGGCGCCGCGGGCGCCGAGCCGACCAGCGGCGACGGCGCGGGCATCCTGATCCAGCTGCCCGATGAGCTGCTCCGCGCGGAGGTCGACTTCCCCCTGCCCGAGCCGGACGGGAGCGGCGCGCACACCTACGCCACCGGGATCGCGATGCTGCCGGCCGAGGACGGGCCCCGGGCCGCCGCCGTCGAGCTGGTCGAGCGGATCGCCAAGGAGGAGGGCCTGGTCCTGCTCGGCTGGCGGGAGGTTCCGGTCGCTGCGGGGCAGGCGGGGGTCGGCCCGACCGCGCTGTCGGTGATGCCGCACTTCGCCATGCCGTTCGTGGCCGGGCAGGCGGACCGCGACGGGCGCGCCCCGAGCGGCATCGAGCTCGACCGGATCGCCTTCTGTCTGCGCAAGCGGGTCGAGCACGAGAGCGTCGCGGCCGGCTGCGGCGTCTACTTCCCGTCGTTGTCCGCGCGCACCTTGGTCTACAAGGGAATGCTGACCACCGCGCAGCTCCCGGTGTTCTTCCCGGACCTGACCGACGAGCGGCTGGCCAGCGCCATCGCCCTGGTACACAGCAGGTTCTCCACCAACACGTTCCCCTCATGGCCGCTGGCCCACCCGTTCCGGTTCGTGGCGCACAACGGAGAGATCAACACCATCCGGGGCAACCGGAACCGGATGCGGGCCCGCGAGGCGCTGCTGGCCTCCGACGTCATTCCGGGCGACCTGACCCGGCTCTACCCCATCTGCGAACCGGACGGCTCCGACTCGGCCTCCTTCGACGAGGTGCTCGAGTTGGTGCACCTCGGCGGCCGGAGCCTGCCGCACGCCGTGCTCATGATGATCCCGGAGGCGTGGGAGAACCACACCACCATGGATCCCAAGCGCCGCGCCTTCTACAAGTTCCACTCCAGCCTGATGGAGCCGTGGGACGGGCCGGCCAGCGTGACGTTCAGCGACGGCACCCTGGTCGGTGCGGTGCTCGACCGCAACGGCCTGCGACCGGCGCGCTGGTGGCGCACCGTCGACGACCGGGTGGTGCTGGCCAGCGAGACCGGGGTTCTCGACGTGCCGCCGGAGAACGTGGTGGCCAAGGGCCGGCTGCAGCCCGGTCGGATGTTCCTTGTGGACACGGCGGCCGGCAAGATCGTGGACGACGACGAGATCAAGGCCCAGCTCGCCGACGACCTGCCGTACGAGGACTGGGTGCACGCCGGCCTGCTCAAGATCGCCGACCTGCCGGACCGCGACCACATCGTGCAGAGCCACGAGTCGGTGCTGCGCCGCCAGCTCACCTTCGGCTACACCGAGGAAGAGCTCAAGGTCCTGCTCACGCCGATGGCGCTGGTCGGCGCCGAGCCGATCGGGTCGATGGGCACCGACACGCCGCCGGCCGCGCTCTCCAAGCGGTCCCGGCTGCTCTACGACTACTTCAAGCAGAACTTCGCCCAGGTGACCAACCCGCCGCTGGACGCCATCCGCGAGGAGATCGTCACGTCGGTGCAGCGGATCATGGGTCCGGAGCAGAACCTGCTGGAGCCGCAACCCGCCTCCTGCCGGCACATCCAGCTGCCCTACCCGGTGATCGACAACGACGAGCTGGCCAAGCTGATCCACGTCAATGACGACGGCGACCTGCCCGGTTACGCCTGCACCGTGCTTCCCGGACTGTACGAAGTGGACGGCGGCGAGGCGGCGCTGACCGAGGCGGTCGGCCGCGTGCGCCGGGAGGCATCCGAGGCCATCGCGGCCGGCGCCCGCATCCTGGTGCTCTCCGACCGCGACTCCGACCACCGGTTGGCGCCGATTCCCTCGCTGCTGCTGGTCTCGGCGGTGCACCACCATCTGGTGCGCACCAAGGAAAGGCTCCGGGTGGCGCTGGTGGTGGAGACCGGCGACGCGCGCGAGGTGCACCATGTCGCGCTGCTGCTCGGTTACGGCGCCGCGGCGGTCAACCCGTACCTCGCCTTCGAGACGATCGAGGACCTGGTCGGGCACGGCGCGATCAGCGGCATCGAGGCGCACACCGCGATCCGCAACTATGTCACCGCGCTGGTCAAGGGCGTGCTCAAGATCATGTCCAAGATGGGCATCTCGACCGTTGGCGCCTACACCGCCGCCCAGGTGTTCGAGGCGTTCGGGCTGGCGAACGGCGTGCTGGACGAGTACTTCACCGGCACCACGTCGAAGCTCGGCGGGGTCGGGATGGACGTGATCGCCGCCGAGGTGGCCACCCGGCACCGCAGGGCACACCCGGAGAACCCCACCGACCGCGAGCACCGCCGGCTCGACGTCGGTGGCGAGTACGCGTACCGGCGCGAGGGCGAGCTGCACCTGTTCACGCCTGAGACGGTGTTCTTGTTGCAGCACGCCACGAAGACCCGGCGCGAGGACGTGTACCGGCGCTACACCGAGGAGGTGGAGCGGCTCAACCGGGAGGGTGGCGCGCTGCGCGGGATGTTCCGGCTGCGCACGGCGTCCTCCCTCGGCCGTCCGCCGGTGCCGATCGAGGAGGTCGAACCGGTGGAGGCGATCCTCACCCGGTTCAACACCGGGGCCATGTCCTACGGCTCGATCAGCGCCGAGGCACACGAAACCCTTGCCATCGCGATGAACCAGATCGGTGCGCGGTCCAACACCGGGGAGGGCGGCGAGGACCCCGACCGGCTCTACGACGCCACCCGGCGCTCGGCCATCAAGCAGGTCGCGAGTGGACGGTTCGGGGTGACCAGCGAGTACCTGGTGAACGCGACCGACCTACAGATCAAGATGGCGCAGGGGGCCAAGCCGGGCGAGGGCGGCCAGCTGCCGCCGAACAAGGTCTACCCGTGGATCGCCCGCACCCGGCATTCCACCGCCGGGGTTGGCCTGATCTCCCCGCCGCCGCACCACGACATCTACTCGATCGAGGACCTGGCCCAGCTGATCCACGACCTGAAGAACGCCAACGAGCACGCGCGCATCCATGTGAAGCTGGTGTCCGAGGTCGGGGTGGGCACGGTGGCCGCCGGCGTGTCCAAGGCGCACGCTGACGTGGTCCTGATCTCCGGACACGACGGCGGAACCGGTGCTTCCCCGCTCAACTCACTCAAACACGCCGGCACGCCATGGGAGATCGGCCTGGCCGAGACCCAGCAGACGTTGATGCTCAACGGTTTGCGGGACCGGATCACGGTGCAGGTGGATGGCGCCATGAAGACCGGCCGGGACGTGGTGATCGCCGCGCTGCTTGGCGCGGAGGAGTACGGCTTCGCCACCGCACCGCTGATCGTGGCCGGCTGCGTGATGATGCGGGTGTGCCACCTGGACACCTGTCCGGTCGGGGTGGCCACCCAGAACCCGGAGCTGCGCCAGCGGTACACCGGCAAGGCCGAGCATGTGGTCAACTTCTTCCGGTTCGTCGCCGAGGAGGTGCGGGAATGGTTGGCCCAGCTCGGGTTCCGCACGCTCGACGACGCGATCGGGCACGCCGAGCTGCTCGACGTCGATGACGCGGTGGAGCACTGGAAGGCTCGCGGCATGGACCTCACTCCGGTGTTCGCGGTGCCGCAGACCCGGTACGGCACCGCGCGGCGCCGGGTCCGAGCCCAGGACCACGGTCTGGACCACGCGCTCGACCGCACCCTGATCCAACTCGCCGAGGCCGCTCTCGAGGACGCCCATCCGGTGGGCCTCGAACTGCCGGTCCGCAACGTGAACCGGACTGTCGGCACCCTGCTCGGTTCCGAGGTGACCCGCCGCTTCGGCGGTGCCGGGCTGCCGGAGGACACCATCCAGATCGCGCTCACCGGGTCGGCCGGGCAGTCGCTCGGCGCGTTCCTGCCGTCCGGGATCTCGTTGCATCTCACCGGTGACGCCAACGACTACGTCGGGAAGGGTCTGTCCGGCGGCCGGATCACCATCCGGCCGGCACCGGAAGCGCCGTTCGCCGCCGAGCAGCAGGTGATCGCCGGCAACGTGATCGGCTACGGCGCCACCGGCGGCGAGATCTTCCTGCGCGGCCGGGTGGGGGAGCGGTTCTGCGTCCGCAACTCCGGCGCGGTCGCGGTGGCCGAGGGCGTCGGCGACCACGCCTTCGAGTACATGACCGGCGGGCGTGCGGTGGTGCTCGGGCCGACCGGGCGCAACCTCGCGGCCGGGATGTCCGGCGGCATCGCCTACGTGCTCGACCTGGACAAGCGGACGGTCAACAAGGCGATGGTGGATCTGCAGAAGCCGGACGCCGAGGATCTGCGCTGGCTGCGCGAGGTGATCGGCCGGCACCACCGGTTCACCGGGTCCGCCGTGGCCGCGTCGTTGCTCGGCGACTGGACCAGGCGGGCCCGCTCGTTCACCAAGGTGATGCCGAGGGACTACCAGCGCGTGCTCGAGGCCGCGCGAATCGCGCGTGCCGAGGGCCGCGATGTCGACGAGGCGGTCATGGAGGCTTCGCGTGGCTGATCCCAACGGCTTTCTCAAGCACACCAGGCGGGATGCGGCCAAGCGGTCCAAAGAGGACAGGCTGGCCGACTGGCGCGAGGTGTACGTCGAGCTACCCCCGGCGGAGCGCGACGCGCAGGTGCGCGACCAGGCCACCCGGTGCATGGACTGCGGCATTCCGTTCTGTCACAGCGGATCGGTGGGCTGTCCGCTCGGCAACCTGATCCCGGAATGGAACGACCTGGTGCGTCGGGGCGACTGGGTCTCGGCCAGCGACCGGCTGCACGCGACGAACAACTTCCCGGAGTTCACCGGGCGGCTCTGCCCGGCACCCTGCGAGGCGGCCTGCGTGCTCGCGATCACCCCGGACGCCGGCGGTGCCGTGGCGATCAAGCGGGTCGAGCAGGCCATCGCGGACGTCTCGTGGGAACGTGACCGGGTCGGTGCCCGGCCGGCGGCGGTGACTTCCGGCAAGCATGTCGCCGTGGTCGGCTCCGGCCCGGCCGGCCTGGCCGCCGCCCAGCAGCTCACCAGGGCGGGTCACGAGGTGACGGTGTACGAGCGCGACGACCGGCTCGGCGGGCTGCTGCGCTACGGAATTCCCGAGTTCAAGATGGAGAAGAAGATTCTCGATCGTCGGTTGGCTCAGCTGCGTGCCGAGGGAACCAGGTTCGTCACCGGCTGCGAGGTCGGCGGCTCGGCGCCCGGCGACCTGTCGGTCGAGGCGCTCCGCGAGGTCTACGACGCGGTGGTGCTCGCGGTCGGCGCGCTGCGCGGCCGCGACGATCCGGCGCTCCCCGGCCGATCGCTCCACGGGGTGCACCTGGCCATGGACCACCTGGTGCCGGCCAACCGCGAATGTGCGGGGGACGGCCCAGCCTCGATCTCCGCGCAGGGCAAGCACGTGGTCATCATCGGCGGCGGCGACACCGGCGCGGACTGCTACGGCACCGCCACCCGTCAGGGCGCCGCATCCGTGACGCAACTCGACATTTATCCGCGCCCGCCGGAGGTCCGTGACGACGACCGGTCTCCCTGGCCGGTGTGGCCGTGGATCCTGCGTACCTATCCGGTACACGAGGAGGCGGGCGAACGTCGCTTCGCCGTGGCCGTCGACGGTTTCGTCGGCGACGAGTCGGGCAACGTGCGAGCCCTGCGCCTGCGCGAGATCAAGGTCCACAAGGATCCGTCGACCGGCCGGCGCGAGCTGACCCCGGTCGGCGACCACGTCGAGGAGATCCCGGCCGACCTGGTACTGCTCGCCATCGGCTTCGAGGGTGTGGAACACATGCCGCTGCTGCCCGGGCTGGGTCTGTCCCTCACCGCGAGGGGCACCCTGTCCTGCGGAACCGACTGGCAGACCACCGCCCCCGGCGTCTTCGTGTGCGGCGACGCGCACCGCGGCGCTTCCCTTGTCGTCTGGGCCATCGCCGAAGGCCGCTCCGCCGCCCATGCCGTGGACGCCTATCTCACCGGCGCCTCCGACCTGCCGGCACCGGTCCACCCCACGGCCATCCCCCTGGCGGTCGTGTGACTCAAAACCGCAACGAGTTCCGCGTCGCCGCAGCCACAGGATCTTAGTGCCGGAGCACGTTGCGCATGGGTTTCTGTTGGGGGTCCACCCATTTTGGTGGTGTGAAGTAGGGGATGCCGTTCGTGAGGTGGATGGTCCATGGGGTGTTGTGCAGTGTTCGGTGGTGTCGGCGGCACAGGAGAACCAGGTTGGCCACCTCCGTAGGACCCCCATCTGCCCAGTGATGGATGTGGTGTGCGTCTGTCCAGCGGGCGGGTAGGTGGCATCCGGGGAAGGCGCAGCCTCGGTCGCGGGCGGTGAGGGCGGTGCGTTGTGGGGTGGTGACGAGTCGGTGTTCGCGTCCCATGTCCAATGGTGCCCCGTCGGTGTTGAGGACGATGGGGATGAGGTCGGCGTCGCAGGCGAGTTTCCGGATGGTGTGGGCGTTGAGGGTGCTGCCGCAGTCCAGGGTGGCGTTCCCGACTCCTTTTACGAGCGTGGTGTGGTCGAGGATGACGTTGAGGTGGGGTTTGATGCCGCCGTGTACCGGTGCGTCCCCGGCGGTGACGGCGAGGTGTACGACGGCGGCGAAGGCGTCGCCTTGTCGTTGCTCGGTGGATCGCGGGTCCGGCACCCCCTCGGCGGGAGGTGTGGGTTTGGCCAGGGGCCCGAACAACGCCACAAGTTCTTCGGCCGTCTCCGAGTCGCCTTCCCCGGAATACTTGATCCTTCCGCTTGGCAACAGTCTGTACCGGAAGGTGTTGGTGGGTTCGGCGTCGTGGTCGTGCAGGTGGGGGTCGGTGCCGTCCTGGTTGATCCGGTTGAGCAGTACCCGTCCGTGGTCGCGTACGACTGCGGGGGAGTGGGTGCG
>JBJMIG010000061.1:0-87725 GCA_045806965.1 Labedaea sp.
GGTGCAGCAGAATCGTGAACCGAGTGGTGCGCTCCACCAATGTGCCGATCGCGGACCTGTTCAGGCCGATGATCAGGTCTCCTTCCCAATGTCCTGGGACTGCGCGGTCCTCGGCCTCGGCGGGACGAGCGCTGATCATGACCTCGGGAGTGACCATCCCGTCACTGCGCCGCCGCGCGCGAGCACGAGGAACCCGCAACGCACGGCCGGTGCGCAGGCACGCGACCAGCTCCCGCTTGAGCGCTCCACGACCCTCGGGTGCATCAGTGACCCAATCAAGATCACTGACACGAGGATGGTGCACCAGTGAGCACCGTCGAGGCGGCGATCGCCGACGTCTTCACCTGCGCGGACTTCCTCGCCGAGCAGCAACCCGCCATCCACGCCGCGATCGGCAAGGCCGCCCGGCTCGCCGTGGACCACCTGCGGAAGGAAACCGCATGACCAAGACACGGACCGCGGGGTCCTGCTCGAGTCCTCGCCCTCACGGCCACCGCCTGTGGGGGACCGAGCGGTGGCAGCGCGGCAGACGGAAAACCCGTGGATGGCAAGACCTTCAGGCTCGTCCTCGGCTCCGACCCGGCACCCTCGACCCGCACCTGACGGTGCTGTCGGTAGCCATCCAACTCGACCTATTCCTCTATGACTCGCTGATGGAGCTATCCGCCGACGGCAAGCCGGTCGCCGGGTTGGCCGGCAAGTGGGACGCCACCACGATGACCACGACGTTCACCCTGCGGCCGGGCGTCACGTGCTCCGACGGCACCCCGCTGACCGCCGCAGACGTCGCGGCCAACGTCAACTTCGTTGGCGATCCAGCCGACAAGTCGCCCATCGCCGGGCTGACCATCGCGCCCGGCACCAAGGCAACGGCCGACGAGACGACCCGCGCGGTCACCGTCACCAGCGGCAAGCCGGACTCCTTCCTGCTCCGCAACGTCGGCTCGTTACCGATCGCCTGCGCCAAGGGCATGGGTGACCGCAAGCTCCTCGCGACGGCGAGAGTGGTATCGGCATGTTCGCCATTTCCGAATTCGTGCCGAACGACCACTACACGCTCGCCCCCGGCGCAAGGACTACACGTGGGGCCTTGCGGTTGGAAGGCCGAAACCGGCCTGCCCGAAAAGGTCGTCGTCCGGGTCATCCCGAACAAGGTGGCCGAGCATCCTGAGTTCCACAGCGGCCTGTTCGTCAAGGACGTCTGACCTCGGCCTGCACGCGGCAGGCGATGCCGGCCTTTGGAGAACCCTGGGGCGGGCATCCCTTTCTACGCCGGCCAGTGCAGAGCACTTCGGAGCCCGACAGCCGGGCAGGGCGACGTGCGTGGCGTAGCTGATCAGCACGGCGACCATTTCTATCGTCAAATGGTCATTTGACGACAGGCGATGGATCGATCCAATGGACAGCCATGATCATCGGGAAAACGGGTCGAGTCATACCGGGTGTTCGCGTTCGACTGATGATCCTTTCTTGAACAACACGTACGTCAGGGTGACCCTGACGATCTCCTGATAGGGGGCGACCACGGACGACGAACAGACCGGTGAGGTGGTAGTCGACGACTGTTGTGGACAAACGCTCAGATCTTGTGGTGGCCGGAAGGCGGTCAAGCTTGGTTGAAGCGGGCGGCGAATCGTGCGGTGAACAGGTCGGCGCCCTTACGCTGGTGGACCGTCTCCGCGGTTGCCGCGGAGGGGCCGTGGGGAGTCGGGAGCTGACCGACTCCCGCTTGTGTTCCCAGCGGGAGAAGGATTCGCCGGTCGGGCGTTGGGGTGTGGACGGCATCCGGCTGGTCGCCGGCGAGCTGCGCCTTGATGTTCCTCGCCACGATCGCGGCGTGCTCCATCGCGTAGGACGCCATTTTGGGGTCGGGGAGGTCGGCTACATCGCCAATGGCATAGACGTGGTCGTAGTCCTGGACGTTCAGATGCTCGGTGACCGGGATCATTCCCTTGTCGGTCAGCGGCGTCAGATGTCCGTCCGCCAGGCAGCCGGTGTTGATCTGGACGCCGAATGCGCGGAACCAGATGTCGGCGACGATCTCCTCGCCCTTGTCGGTGGTGACCGCGAAGCGGGCGGCCTGACCGGCCGGTACCGCCGGCAGTGCGGTCAGGCTGGTGCCCAGCCGCAGTTCGACGCCGCGCTCGTTCAGTTGATGGTGCAGGCCGTCGCGTACCTCGGGAAGGAACCCGGGGAGCAGCTGGTCGGCCCGGTCGACGAGGATCACGTACTTCTCCGGCCAGACGTCCTTGATCTCGCCGGCCAGTTCCAGGCCGACCGGGCCGGCGCCGAGGATCAGCACGCAACCGGCGCCGGACAGCTCCTTGTGGGTCCTTCGCAGATCGTCCAACTGCTGGGCGACGTCGTTGGATTCCGGGTTCGGCTTGGCCGGATACGAGTAGCCGGAACCGGTGGCCAGCACTAGATAGTCGGCCTCGACCCGCTGACCCGACGCGAGCGTCACGCCCTTCGGATCCACCGAGACCGCCCGGTCGCGAATCACCCGCCCCCGCTCGAGCAGGGTTCCGAACGGGAAGAACGCGTTGGGCGCCCAGTCCGGTCGGGTCAGCGCACGCAGCGACGCGGCTGCGTTGACGAAGCCCTCCCGGGGATCGATGAGAATCACGTTCGCGTCGGCATCCAGCTCCTTGGCCACCAGCGTTCCGCCGTACCCTCCGCCGACGACCACGATCGTACGTTCCATGTTGCGCCTCCCAGTCGAGTTGACGTGACAACTGTAGCTCGGAAAGTTGTCTTGTCAACTCCTCCGTCGGTATGATTCGGTCATGGTCAGACCACGCACGTTAGAACCGGAGCAGTGGGAACTCTGGCACACCTGGATGCAGGCGCACCGCCTCCTTAACCGCGAGCTGGACCGCGATCTGCAGCGCGAGTACGGCATCTCCAAGGCCGAGTTCAGCGTGCTCGTGACTCTGCACCAGGCACCCCGGAGGCAGATGCGCGTCGGCGAGTTGGCCGAGTCGCTTGACTGGGAGAAGAGCCGCGTCGCGCACCAGCTGACCCGGATGGAGAACCGCGAGCTGGTGAACCGGACCGACAACGAGTCCAACGGTCGCCGTACCGGGATCAGCCTGACCGCCAAGGGCCGCGGCGTGGCCCAGAACGCCATCCTGGGCCACGCGGACAACATTCGCCGCTACTTCTTCGAGGCGCTGACCCCCGACCAGGCCGCGGCCATCCACGAGTGGAGCCGCCAGACGGTTGACCGCATCGAGTCCAACGAGGGAACGTCCACCAGCGGCATCACAACAGAGATGGCCGATTAAGGCGAGTGTCAGGTCAGGCTCTCGGCTCCCGAGTAGTCATCCTGAAGCTGCTATATACAGCTTGAACCAGGCGCTCGCGTACACCAGAAGAGCGAAGGACATCGAGTGCGCTTCGGGAATTCACTGCAACTTTGCTGGTCGCGCGAAACTGGCGGGCCAAGAGACGGCAAACATCCGACATCATGCTCTCGCCTGGGCCGCCACCTCGACTTGAGCTGATCGTCCTTGCGAATCAGCCCGGATCGTCGCCACAAGCAACCTGGCGCGGCCGGCGCCAACTTCGCGACGCTATGGCCTGGACCGCACTCCAGGTCAAGGTCAACTCGGCGGGTCGAGTTCGGTGGGTCGGGCGTGTTCGGTCACCGCCGCCGCGCCGAGGCCGAGTAGTTCGATCGCGGTGGCACGTATGCCGACCTTGCCTGTGACGGTCATCGACGCTCTCGCCCAGACTCAACCGCCGCGCATGTATCACGGGCGCCTGCCGGCCCACTGTGTGGTTAGTGGAGCGGACTTGGTCCCGATGCCGGCGCCGCGCCGGCCAGCTCTTGATTGGTGGTGGAAGATGCCCAAGCGTCTGGTGATCTGTTGCGACGGCACCTGGAACAGCCCCGACCAGGTGCACGGCGGCAAGCTGGCGCCGACGAACGTGGTGAAGGTCGCTCTCGCTGTCGCGCCAACCGATTCCACCGGCCGGGAGCAGCGGATCTTCTACCATCGCGGAGTCGGTACCAACCGGTGGGACCGGATTCGCGGAGGCGCGTTCGGCTTCGGTTTGTCGCGTGACGTTCGCGACACATACCGCTTCCTACTCCACAACTTCGTACCGGGCGACGAGATCTTCTTCTTCGGATTCAGTCGTGGCGCCTACACCGCCCGGAGCACCGCGGGCTTCGTCCGGAACTGCGGCATCCTCCGCCGCGATGAAGCCGACCGGGTCGACGAGGCCTATGCGCTCTACCGCAGCCGGAACCGCCGGACAAGACCACGTGGCACCGAGGCGCAACTCTTCAGACGATCGTATTCCCACGAGACCCGCATTCAGTTCATTGGCGTCTGGGACACCGTTGGCGCCCTTGGCATCCCGCTCAGCGGACTACGCCTGGTCAATCTCGTCAACCGCCGGTGGCAGTTCCACGACACGGAACTGAGCCCGATCGTCGATGCGGCCTTCCAGGCGCTGGCCATCGACGAGCAGCGCGGCGCGTTTCGGCCAGCGACATGGACTTCGACGAGCGACCAACCGTGCGAGCAGGTGTGGTTCTCCGGGACGCATTCCGACATCGGCGGCGGCTACTCCGATACCGCCCTGTCCGACATCGCCCTTCTCTGGATGGCGCAGCGAGCACACGCCCGCGGCCTGACCTTCGAGCCCGACGCCTTCGGCCCGCTCATAAAGGGCACCGAGGAATCGCGGTATGCCGGCAAGACCGTCGCACCCGAACCGAACGGACCGCTGCACGAGTCACGTACCGGCTTCTACCGGCTATTTCCCCCGGCCGAAAGAAACCTGGGCCTGGTCGACGGACACGAGTACGTCGCCGCACCCGCGATCGAACGACTCCAGCAGACCGAGACGTACACCCCGGCAAATCTGCGCACCTACCTTGGCCGCGAACATCACGTCATGCCGGTCGATCTGGATTTCCGTGGCCACGCCGGCAGATCTGCCCTGGCAGCCGGCCCGGCTGTCACCGTGGCGGTGTAATCGGATCCCGTTGGTTGGGCGCGGCCGGTGTTAAGGCGTGTGTCAAAGGCGCTTCGTACGCGCCGCCGCAACCGATCCGCAACTCACATGGCGTCAAGAATTTCGTAGTTCCGTATCCTGTCACGGCAACGCCCTCGGCGCGGATGGACGATCACGGGGAGTGAGATGGACTACCGCGAGTTGGTCAGGAAACTCGACGTGCCGCCGGACCAGGCGGTGCCAACGAGAACCTTCGCCCCCTGACCCCAGGTGCTGGTTTGCGCGAGCACGGCACTGTCGGGATTGGGGGTGACGGTCACGTGCCCCCAACCGGGCCTCTTGCGGCTTCCTAGGATGTGGCGGTGCTGGATGAGCGTAGTGCGCAGACGGTGCCGATTCCTCGGTTGGGACACGCGGTGTGGAGTTGGGTGCCGGACCTGGTCCGGGCGCACCGACGCGACCGGGTCGAACAGCGCGTGCCACCGCGCGGCGGGTAGCAGCAGCACGTTGTCGGGTGGGGCGGCCGGCTGCGCGGTGGGCGCCGCGCCGACGGTCTGGAACAGCGAGTCGGCCAGCGGCAGGTCGACCACGCCGTCCACCCGCACGGTCGCGTCGGACAGGCCCGCGCGCCGCACGGTGATCTCGTCACCCGGGACCTTCACCGTGACGACCCGGTCAGGCGTGGTGAACGGGACGAACAGCTGGCTGTCCGGAATGTCGCCCGGGGCGTTGACCCCGCTGGCGGACCGCGCCGCGTCGTTGGCCGCGCCACAGGCCACCAGGGTGACCACCAAGGCCATGACGCAGATCACCCGTACCGTCGCGGAACGTGTTGGCATGCTGGGCGTCGCCTCCTGCGATAGCAGCCGACCAAGTGGCACCGACGCTATGCGGGACACGGCCAGCGGCATGTTCGGCGATGGTCAACGCACGGTAAATTCCCGCGTCGGCACGGGGAAAGTTTGCGTTGTGCTCACCCGCGGCGAGGTCGCCGATAACCCGCCACCCCATAGTGTTCGACCTGATCTGGCGTGGTGCCAAGTAAGGCGCCCTGCGTGCCGGGTCTATTGTTCGCTGCCGACCTGATCCGACCCGACGGGAATCATCATGAGCAGTCAACGCGCCGTTGCGGCACCAGTCACCAGCTACTGCGGGATCAGCACAGTGCTGTGCACGACCGTCGGAGAATGATCGACCGTCATGCTCCGGGCGAACCGGAGCCGACAGTCCATAGTGGACGACTGATCGGCGCGATCGTCTGGGCGACCCGGGTGTCAGGTCTGGTCGCGGTGGCCGGCGTGGCGCTGCCGCCCGGCCGGCGGCTGCTGCGCCCATCGGTGGCGTCCTGGCTGGGCTTGCCCTACCAGGCCACGATCGCCGCACTTGTCACGACCGCGGTCGCCGGAGTCGGGCTGCTGTGCCTGGCGACCGGGCTGCGCCGCCGCAAGCGGCGCGCCTGGCAGCTCGCCCTCGGCGCGGCGACGGTGATCACTGTGGTGCCACTCGCCATCCGGCACGCGCACCTGCCGACCCTGCTCGCCGCGGCCGTGGTGGTCCTACTCATCGCCAACCGCGAAGCCTTCACCGCGCTGCCCGACCCGGTCGGCGGACGGTGGCGCGCCGTCCGGGTGTTCACCCAGTTCGCCCTGGCCGGGATCGCGATCAACGTGGTCGTGCTCACCGTCGCCACGCCCCGTCAGGTCGGGTATCCCGGGTGGGCCCAGCGCATCGCGCACGCCGCGCTGGCACTGGTCGGGGTGAGCGGCCCGATCAGCTTCCGCGCCCCGGCGCTGGACGACCTGACCGCCACGATCGGGCTGGTGTTCGGACTGACCGCCACCCTGCTGGCTGGCTACCTGCTGCTGCGCTCGGCCGAGCCACGCCCGTCGACCAGCGCAGCCGACCACGAACGGTTGCTGGTTCTGCTCGACCGCCACGGCCACCGCGACTCGCTGGGCTACTGCGCTCTGCGACCGGACAAATCCGTGGTGTTCTCGCCGACCGGCAAAGCCGCGGTGAGCTACCGGGTGCTCGCCGGGGTCGCACTGGCCTGCGGCGACCCGCTCGGTGATCCCGAGGCGTGGCCCGGAGCCATCAACGCCCACATGGAGGTCTGCGCCCGCCACGGCTGGGTGCCGGCGGTGCTGGGCTGCTCCGAACTGGGGGCAACCGTGTGGACCCGGCACGGCCTGCGCGTGCTCGAACTCGGCGACGAGGCCGTGGTCGACGTCGCCTCCTTCACCCTCGACGGGCGGGCCATGCGCGGCGTGCGGCAGATGGCTTCGCGGGCGGCCCGGGCCGGACACCAGGTCCGGGTCCGCCGCGCCGACGAGCTCGACCCGGCCGAGCGCGACCAGCTGGCATCGTTGGCCGACCGTTGGCGCGGCCGCCAACCCGAACGCGGTTTCTCCATGGCTCTTGGCCGACTCGCCCACCACACCGACCCTGACTGCGTGCTCGTCACCGCCGAACGCGACGGGCACGTGGTCGGCGTGCTGCAGTTCGTCCCGTGGGGCATCGACGGCTTATCGCTGGACCTCATGCGCCGCGAGGCAAACGCGGAGGGCGCCGGCCTCAACGAGCTGATGATCACCGAACTGCTCACGGCCTGCGGACCGCTCGGGATCCGCCGGGTGTCGCTGAACTTCGCGGCGTTCCGTGCGGCCCTGGCACAGGGCCAGCGGCTCGGCGCCGGACCATTCGCCCGGCTCTCGGCCGCCGCACTGCACCTCGGCTCACGCTGGTGGCAGATCGACAGCCTCTACCGGTTCAACGCAAAGTTCCATCCACAGTGGACGCCCCGCTACCTCGCCTATCCCACCGCCCGGGATCTGCCCCGAATCACCCTGGCCGCACTGGAAGCAGAAGGCTTCGGCGGCCGCCCACCCGCACTCCGCCGCGCCACGACAGTCCTTAGATGAGGTGCTTTAGGACAGTTCCATGACAGAATGTTGCCCACGACGGCATTCCGAATAGTCGATCTTGTCCTCGGGATCACCCAAGTTCTTGACAAGAGGATAGTGTCTTGAGCCGTTAGTTCGCCGGTAGTTGGTAGGGCTTGGTGTGCCGAGCCCGAAGCTGGTAGCGATGGTGCTGTCCGATGAGGAACTGGCCGAGCTGAAAGATCCAGAGCTGGTTGCCGACGAGATCGCGGCGACATCGGGCCGGATACCGACCCATGTGGTTTGATCGATTTCCCCTGCGCCGCCGGTCGCAGCGGCTGCCGGGAAACCGAAACCCCCGGACGACGGTGTTACCAAGGCCGCCACCACGGTCAACCAAATGAAGTTTTTTCAATCTCATTTGCCAAACTAATCTTCCGTGATTGTCGAACAACACAGATGAATTGGCGGGAATGACAATTCGCCTATTGGGCGGTTGGGCGGATCAGCTGGCGATTACCGAGCGGGTGAGCAAGGCCGACCAAGTGCTCCGATATCACGCTCTCGAGCGTTCTCGGCCGATCCGTGGGAATGCGTTCGCCGAGAACGTCAAGGGTCACCGATTCAACGGTTTCCCGGATATCGATGCCTACCACCCGCGTGATTCGCTGCTCACGCAAGTCGACCAGAATAACCACAGTCATACCATCATCGGTTCGAGCGACAGCATGCCATTCGACAGAACACAAGCCGCCTTGCGTCGATATTGCCGATATTTCTGAGATTCGAGAAAGACGTTGCCGTCCAGCCACGGAGTGGCCTGGAAAACTCCGCATCGGACGAATCGCGTCGTCCACCGCAAACCCCCAACAATTAACGACCCCACCAGGTCTAATTGGAAGTTAAACTTAGCACCGGAATAGCTCTTGGTCAAGACCTGCACAGGAGCGCGTTTCGGCGGGTGTCCGACGGACAGACATTGGCCGAACTACACAGTGAGCTTCGGGCGCGACGCGCCAGTAAGCCGATCCAGGGCAGCGGGTGCCGCCGCCACTGGATCAGGCACCGATACTGGCGCCACCTGGCCATATCGACACCGTCCTATCTGGATCTAAGCACCACTGCGTCGGGCCAGAAGGCAAGCCTCCTTGGTGGCGAGTGTTGTCCAGGATGGCGGCCCATCCGAATGATCACCCCGGCGCACGGACCGATTCTCGAGGCCGTTGTGCGGGACAGTGCTCGTGCTGCGACATGTGGCAGGAGCGAGGCTGGGGGTGCACCCGGCATGGCACACTCCCAGCGTTCGACGCGTTGAAGCACGATCTACGGACTGGGCCCAAGGCCGTGTAGCTAAGCGGTTGTGGTGGTCGTCAAGGGTCTGCTGGTGTGAGGACGCCGATCTTCAGGTTGCCCGGCGCTTAGCATAAAGAACGGCGCAGTGCAGGCCAAGTTTAGCGCACTGTCACTTCTCGACCTACATCGTCACGGCTGACTGCACAATGGATCGAGTGTTCACGAGGCTGAGTGGGATTTGCATTGATGGTCGGCAAGGCGGTCGGCCGCTTCTTGAGGGGTTGAGCCGAATACCCAGGTGTTGCGGGCCTACTGCGGCGTCGCGATCCAGCCGGGCGGCGCGGACCTGCTGCCCACGGTGAGCGGCATGCCATGTGAGCGATGTTTGACGCAAGCGGCCGGTTCCCCGGCTGGGGGTGCGGCGCTCGCCTGAGTCGGGCACTTGTTGCGTGCCGCGGTATCGGGCACCTGGCCGGGCAGCGCCCGCGCGGTTTGCCGGGTCCTCACAGCGTGGAGGAGGGCCAGCGGACGGTGATGACGACTGAGTCGGTCTCGGCGTGCCAGGAGTGATCCACGCCCGCCCCCCAGACGACGTAGTCACCCTGCCGTTGCAGGGTCACGCTGGCTGCGGTGAGGTCGACGCGGAAGCGGCTCTCGACGAGCAGCACGAGGGTGCTGCGCTGGTCGTCGGCGGTCCAGGTGGCGCGCTGGTCGCCGCCCGGGTGAACGCCCCACTTCACTTCCACGTCCCTGGTCGAGCGCACCCCGTCGGACGGATCCATGAAATGGCCGAGCAGCCAGCCGCGATTGCCCGCGCCGTCATCGGCGGCGTTTCCGGTGTACCAGCCGGGGCCACCGGCTCATCTCGCCTTCGACGGTGGGCAGGTCGACCCGGCGGCCACCGGATGCCCGTTGCGCCGGGCCGGATCCGCCGGTGGGATGCGGCCCTGCTGGCGCCATCGGCGCAGCACGGTACGCCCGAAGTTGTTCGTGCCGGCAACCCGATCCAGCTCCGCACCGGTCGGCATGCGACCGTGGGTCTGCTCGCGCGTGAGGTGCTCCCACATGATCTGCTCGGCAGACGTGCCGGGCTTCGAGACCGCTCTGGCAGTGAGGGCGTGTCCGGTCTCGTTGCCGGTCTCGTTGCTGGTCTCGCGGTCTGGCTCCCGTTTGGCTGCGGCCGGTTCGGTCTCGGTCTGTTCTCGCCGCCGGGCATGGTGGGTGAGCAGTTCGGCCGCGAGCAGGAGCGCGACGGGTGGCCAGCCGGCGACCAGGACCGACTGCCACGCGAGGGTGGGTGCTGCGGCGATGTTGGCGGCGAGGGAGACCGCGATACCCAGCAGGAAGGACAGCCAGACCGCCAGCCGAACTCGGCGGCTGGTCTGCTGGCCGGAGGTGAGCAGACCGACGGTGGCCAGCAGCAGCAACCCGTCCACCGATAGCGGCCATAGCGCAGCGGTGACCGGATCGGCGCCACCGTGCAGGGCGAAGGCGCGTTGGTGGTGGTAGGAACCGTAGGCGGCCACGCCCGCGACGACGAGTGCGCAACCGCGCCGCAGCCACAGCTCACGGTCTCGATCGGATGGCCGGGCGGTCTCGGTGGTCTCGGTCATCGGACCTCACCTTCCGAGCAACGGCGAGACTCGCCGAGAGCGAGCGGGTGCGGCTCGGCGGTGAGCGCGGCGAGAGCAGCCGCGATCTCGGCGAGACTGGCGCGCACGTAGGTGGCAGTGGTGCCGGCGTTGCCGCTGTCGGTGTGGCCGGCGTAGGCGCGGGCGATGGCGTAGCCGAAGTTGCGCTCCACCCAGGTCAATGTGGTGTGCCGCAGCCAATGCGTGCTGATCTGCTGAGTCGCCACCCACGGCAGGTGCCTGCCGATGCGCACCCAGAGGTGGTCGTAGCGGCGGGAGGTGATCGGCTGGCCGGTGGCGTAGCGCAGCAGTTGGCCGTGCGCGGGTGCGTGGCGGTGGTCGGCGTGCTGTTGGAGATGGGCCATCAAGGTGGGGGAGACCGGTTGCCACCGCACGGTTTCGCCCTTCTCGCGTAGGCGGATCAGGCATTGCTCGGGGTCGAGATCGGCCGGGGTGAGCGCGAGCGCGCCGCCACGCCGGCAGGCGGTTTCGGTGTGCAGCCGTAGCAGCAGCGTGTCCAGCGCGGGGTCGTTGCCGGTGGTGGCGGCGATGTGGTTGATCTCGGCCAACCGGGTGTCGGGCACGGCACGGCGGGTGGACGGCAGCCGCCGGGGTTTGGCGACCTTCGACGCCGGGTTGTCCCCAGGCTTGAGGTGGCCGTCGTTTTCGGCGTGCCGGTAGATGCAGCGCAGCGCGGCGATGAGGTGTTCGGCGGCGCTGCGTCCGCCCCGGGCGTTGCGCCGCGACACCACATGGGTCTTGACGTGCTCGGCGAGCTGCTGAATCTCCGAAGGCGTCGGCTCGTCCAGCCGGCGAGCACCCCAGTGCTCGACAATCCGGTTCCAATAGGACCCGTACACGCGGCGCGTGCCATCGGCGACGGCCGTCCGCACAACGGGGATGTACTCGGCGAAGGTCGGTGCGGGAGCGCGTTGCGTTGTCGCTGCCGCGAGGTCGGCTGGCGAGATGCCCAGCCGAGCCAGCAGGAGCCGGGCGGCGTCGAGGTCGGCGGCGCTGGGAGCGCACTGGTGAGTCGTCATGCGGACTCACCACCGGCAAGGGCGTGGTCCAGCGCTACGGGAGGATAGACAGTCAGCCGCGACCGGTCGGGATCGGCGACCAGCAGCACCCGATCACCGGCCACCAGTGCGCAGCGGTGCCGCAGCGCAGCGGGGAGCCGCAGGTGACCCTGGCCCGTGACCTGATGATCGCCGTGGGGATCGGGACGGACGGTGAGCACACCGCCGGTTTCGTCGATGGCCAGGCGCAGGCCGGCAGGCCAGCCCAACGCCCGCGTCACCACACGATCAGCGAGCCGACCTCGGTCATCGAGCGCCGCCAACCCATAGACCACACTCAACGTCCGACCGGAGATCAACGACGGAAGCGGCAACGACCCACGAACCACAGGGATCGAGCCGGGACTGCCGGCTACCCGGCCACCGAACAGCAGCAACGGCGGCACCACAGGACCGATCACGGACGCGCTCACCACGGCCACCCCCGCAACGCAGGGTGGTGGTCATGGGCACTTGAACACTGGTACGTCAGATGTGGCAGGCATGCCACAGGGGTGTGTCCGAGGGGGGACTAGAACACCGCTCGCTAGGAGATCTCCGGAAATCCAGGGGATTTCCGTCATGCGGTGCACGGTATCAGCCTCTGATCCTGGGTCTAGTGTGCCACGCCGTGCGGGTCGTGGGCAGGGTTGTCGCCCGGCCGGGTCCGTGGTCGCGCGCCGCGAACATGCGGGGGGCGGTCAGGGGTGGGCGAGCGGGTGGGGTTGGCCGGTCATGGCGGCCAGGGCGGTGGCGACTTCTTGCAGGTTGGCTTTGATGTAGGTGGTGGTGGCGGGTCCGGTGGTGTCGGTGTGGCCGGCATAGGCCCGGGCGATGCCGTAGCCGAAGTGCCGTTCCACCCAGGTCAGGGTGGTGTGCCGCAGCCAGTGCGTGGAGATTCCTTGGGCGGCCACCCAGGGCAGGAGTTGGCCGAGGCGTTTCCACAGGTGGTCATAGCGCCGCGAGGTGAGCGGCCGGCCATCGCGGTAGCGCAGCAACTGGTCGGTGGGCAGCACGGCGCCGCGGGCGGTGGCGTGCTCGGCCAGACAGGCGGCGAGGGATGGGCTGATCGGTTGCCAGCGCAGGGTGCTGCCTTTCTCCCGCAACCGCACCAGGCAGCGGTCGGGGTCGAGGTCGGCCAGGCGGATGGCCAGGGCGCCGCCGCGGCGGCAGGCGGTTTCGGTGTGCAGTCTCAGTAGCAGGGCGTCGAGGATGGTGTCGTTGCCGCTGGTGCGGGCGACGGTGTTGATCTCGATCAACTCGGCGGGGGAGGGCGCGGCGGGTGTTGGGCAACCGCCGTGGTTTGGCCACCTTGTGGGCCGGGCTGGCCGCGGCGGGGAGCAGACCGTCGGCGATGGCCCGGTTGTAGACCGCGCGGGCCGCGGCGACGAGGTGTTCGCCGGCGTGGCGGCCACTGCGGCTGTTGCGCCGGGACCGGGCGGTCGCGGCCATAGCGTGCTGCATGGCCTCGATGTCGCTGGCCGCGACCTCGAGCAGGGTGCGGGTGCCCCAGGCGGTGGCCATCCGCGCCCAATAGGTGCCATAGGTGCGATGGGCTCCCGGCCCGGCCGCGGCGATCACCCGAGGGAGGTAGTCCGCCCAGGTCGGCATCCCCGCCTGCTGGGCGTCTTCGTTGACTAGGTCGATTAGGGTGACGCCGAGCTCGGCCAGCAACCGCCGCGCGGTGGCCACCCGCTGCAGCTCAACCGTCATGACCCACACCCAAAAGATCGGTGTAATGGCCGGCCAACAGCCGGGCCACCACGTCGGCGGGATGCACCACCAGCACCTGCTCGGCCACCGCAGCCGCCAACACCAGCGGTAGGCCGGGCTCGATACCGCACAGGTGACGCAACGCCGCGGGCAGTGTGACCGCGCCCCGCGCGTCCACGACATAGGCACCCTCCGGCGCGGCGGCGATCACGATCATGCCGTGCATCGTGTCCATATCCAGCCGCTGCCCGGGTCCCCAGCCCAGCGCGCGCAGCAGCAGCCGCTCACCCACTCGCCCGGATCGATCCATGCGCGCTGTCGCGACCAGCAACGCCACCGGCCCCGCGCGCTCGACCCGCCGCACCGCCGGCAACAACGGCAACGCCACGGGCGACGCCGCTTCGGCAAGCCCGACCGTGTCCGGAATGAGCGCGGCGATCAACCGCTCCCGCACCCGACCCGAACGCTCTGACAAGACGCTCTGACTCATCGCTTCATCGTCACCGTCACGAGCCCGACGACAAACGAATTAGAACGCCGCCCAATGAACAAAGCCGCTGGCTCTCGCCCCCACGACGCAGCCGGCGAGCACCACACCCTTCGCGGAAAGTTCACCCGTTCGAGTGGTCCTCCGAGGCTGATATCCCGGTCAGCCAGGTGGACCGGGGTAGGCCAACGGGCTCGCCGGGACGGTGCACATGATGCAGCCGGCAGTTGGTCCCGGTGGCGTGCCGATGTCCGGCGTCGCCGGTTGGGTCTGCCGTCCTGTGGCTATGGCGACGTCGATGGTGTGTCTGCGGATCTCGCTGCCGAGCATGGCCTTCCGGGGCTCTTGGGCATCAATCGGCATCGCGCCGAGATCTTCGTCGAACTCGACCTGCCCCAGCACGCGGACCGCATCGATGAGGAGTTCCTGCCAGGTGCTTCCGACGATTAGATCGCCGCCTGGCTTCACGCAGGCGATCTCGACCACCTCTTGATCAGCCTCGCCGGCTCTGGGACGGAGCGGCAACGGACCGGTCGCACCAATAGCTGATTCGCGCTTCAAGGCCGCCGACGAAGAGACCGCGTTCCTCACATCGCTGGAATGATCTTGACAGCCACTGGAGGACCTGTAATTTTTGAACGGTGTAACTCCTGAGATGTAGGAGACACCAGTGACTGGTGAAGATTGACCAGCAGGTCAGTGAGGCTGCTGCGGCTGAGCTGGCGCCAACGGATGCGCAGATCCAGTAGTTGGCCGACCGGGCGCGTGCCGAAGGACTGCGGCTGACCGGCGAGGGCGGCCTGCTGGGCCGGCTGACCAAGCTGGTCACCGAAGCGGCTCTGCAAGGCGAGATGGACGAGCATCTTGGCTATGGCAAGCACGACCCGGCCGCGCGCAACGGCGGCAACTCGCGCAACGGTGCTCGCGCCAAGACGGTGCTGACCGAGGCCGGGCCGGTGGAGATCGCCGTGCCGCGCGACCGGGAGGCCAGCTTCGAGCCGACCATCGTCAAGAAGCGCCAGCGCCGGCTGACTGGGGTCGATGATCTGGTGATCTCGTTGTCCGCCAAGGGGTTGACCCACCGGGGAGATCGCCGCGCATCTGGCCGAGATCTACGGCGCGGAGGTGTCCAAGCAGACCATCTCCACCATTACCGACCGGGTCATGGACGGGATGGGAGCGGGGCGGTTTCTAGCGGTCATTGCGAACTAGTGTGTCGCGCCTGAAATTCGGATGTTAGATTGCGATGGTTTGTGGACGGTGTGGTCGGAACGTTCTGGTGTTGAATTCGTGTTGAGTGATGATGAGCGCGACCAGCTTGTCGCCTGGTCGCGGGGTCTTCACGGTTGGCGGTGCGGGAGCGGATTGTGTTGGCGGCATATGTGGCGTCGCCGTCGGCACCAATAGTGCCGCTTGCATGGCGTGCCGTGGTTCGGCGGCAGTGGGTTGTCATGGGTGCATGTCGGTGCCAGAGGATGTGCGTCGTGCTAGCTCGACGAGTTTGGTGTGGACGGTGACGGCGTCAGGATGGTGCAGTTCTGTAAGGATGTCCAGGGCCTGCTGCCAGCAGGCAGCTGCGGCGGGGTGGTTGCCGGTTGTGTTCTGGGTGTCCCCGAGCCGGACGAGAACGGCCGCCTGATAGTAACGGTCGCCGAGCGTGGCGAACAGGCGGATGGCGTGCAGGTAGGCGGTGCTGGCCTGGTCGTGCTGGCCGAGCCGGTGGTGGGCGTAGCCGATGCTGTCCCAGGTGTGGGCTGCGCCGTCGGGATCGTTGAGTTCCTTGTGCAGCGCGAGGGCTTCCTGGCAGAAGGTGAGCGCCTGCTCGGGTTGACCTAGCAGCGTGTGGTACCAGCCCACCGAGTTCAGCGCACGGGCTATGCCGTCCCTGCGGTTGCTGGCGCGGTAGAGGTTCAGGGCTTGCTCAGCGTGTTCCAAGGCCTGGGCGTATCGCTCCTGCGTTTCGCATACCCAGGCGACGGCGCGATGGGTCAACGCAAGGTTGGCCATATCGCCGGTTTCTCCGAACAGTCGCAGTGCTTCGTGAAAGTGCTGGTGGGCGAGTTCGGGCGCTCCGAGCCACGCGTGTGCGCGGCCGAGAAGACCGTGCGCGCGTGCCTGTCCGGTGTCGCTCGAAAGCCGGCGGGCTGCGGCCAGGGCGGTTTCCGCGATGGCGGCGAGGTTGTGCCAGTGGCTTCTCCGGTCGAGGAACGTCGTGAGCGTCCAGGGAAGTTGCCAGGCGTGCCGGTCGAACCCGTGCTGAGCCGCCGTGCCGACGAGCGACAGTAGAACTAGGCGTTCGCTGTCGTACCACGCCAGGGCCTGGGTGTAGTCGGTGAAGGTCTCAGGTGCGGTGTCCGTCGCCGGCCCCGGCAGGTCGATCGGGTCTCGAATGGGGTTGAAGTGCTGATCTGCTGCATGGGCGCTGTGCAGGTAGTGATCGAGGAGGCGCCGCAGCGCTTCGTGTCGGTGCTCGTCGGCGTCGAGCCGCAGGGTCTGATCCGTCGCGTAGACCCGGAGCAGGTCGTGGAAGGCGAATCGGCCCGCTGTGTGTTCCTCGAGGAGGTGTGCGCGGGTTAGCTCAACGACGGAACGACGCGCGTCGGGGCGGGGAACTCCGGCAAGGCTCGCGGTGGCTGGGAGGGCGATATCCGGGCCGGGGTGCAAGGCAAGCAGGCGGAACATGCGAGCCGCGGTTTGGCTCAGGCTTTGGTACGACCAGGAGAACACGCTGCGGACGCTGGTCACAGGTTCGTCGGTGTCCAGCGCGTCGAGCCGGGTGCGCTCGTCGCGCAGTTCGTTGGCCAAGTCCTGCAGCCGAAACCGCGGGTTCGTGGCGGCCCGGGTGGCGACGATGCCCAGGGCCAGTGGCAGCCGGGCGCACCGTTCGATGAGGTTCGGCACGGCATCCGGCTCAGCGGCAAGCCGACCCGGGCCCACATGTTGGGACAGCAGTGCGATCGCCTCAGCTTGGGTGAATGGATTGAGGGTGACGACATATGCCCCCTCCTTGGTGACCAGGCTGTCCAGCCGATTGCGGCTGGTGACGATCGTCAGGCTGTGTTGTCCGGCGGGCAGCAGCGGACGCACATGGTCGGCGTCACGGGCGTTGTCCAGAAGCACTAGCACCCTGCGATCCGCAACAACCGTCCGGTACAGGGCGGCCATGGTGTCCAGGTTGGACGGGATGCGTTCGCTCGGTATCTCGAAGGCGTCGAGCACCTGGAGAACCGCGTCGGTTGGAAGCATCGGGTTGCCGGCCGGATCGAAGCCGCGGAGGTTGACGTAGAGCTGCCCATCGGGGTAACGCGCGGTGAGTTGGCGTGCCCAGTGCACGGCCAGTGTCGTCTTTCCGACGCCCGCACCACCGTCGATGGCTATGATCACGCCATCTGCGCTGGCTGGGCCGACGGTCTCGAGGAGGACGACGAGCTGCGCGAGCTCCGCGCCGCGTCCGATGACCCGGGACGTGTGGGACGGCAGATTCCGGGGAACCGCCGCGCTGGCCCGTCCGCGCCGGTACAGGGCCATCCCGTACAAGGCGGGGTCCTGGGTAAGCACCGCGTGCTCGAGCTGGCGTAGTTCGGGTCCGGGCTCCACTCCGACCTGCTCGACCAGAACCTGGCGGGCGCGTCGGTAGGCCCTGAGCGCGTCACTCTGCCGCCCGGCGCGGAACAGCGCCACAATTAGCTGACTCCAGAAGCGCTCCCGGTGTGGGTGCCGAGCCACCAGTTCCACCAGCTCGGCGACGAGCCCTGCGTCGGAGCCGAGCGCAAGATCGACGTCGACCCGCAACTCGACGGCGTCCACCCGCAACTCCGCCAGCCGACTCCTGGGGCCCGCGATCGCGGGCAGGTCAGGGCAATCCTCGAACGGCTCGCCGCGCCACAGCGCCAGGGCAGCCGACAGGTCTCGGCGGGCCGATGACCACTCGCCATCCTCCGATCCCCGGCGCGCCTGCCCCAGCAATCGTTCGAACCGGACCGCGTCGACCGTCTCCGGAGATACGTTAAGCAGGTAACCCGTGGTCCTCGTCGCGACGGCCGCAGCCGCGTCCGGATGGGCCACAGCCATGGCGGTGCGTAGGCGCACGACATATGACTGCACCGCTTTGCGGGCGCTGCGCGTCTCGTACTGATCCCAGATGCCTGCACTGATCCGCTCGAGACTGATCAACCTGCCCGGATCGGTCAGCAGGACCGCCAGCAACGACCTCGTGGCCCCGGTTAGCGTGATCCGCTGGTGTCGAACATAAGCCTCGACCGCGCCCAACACCCGGAAATCCCAGTCCGGTCGAGGGGCGACGGCATTTGCGCCGAGATCAGACGCCAATCCGTTCACTCCTCGTTCATGATCGGTGTGCTCTCGCAAGCTCCGGGCTAATCGACAGTCGCTGGCGAGTAGCCAGTGAGTAGCTGCCGGGGGGCAGGCTCACCGTAAGGGCCAGCCCACAACGGGACATAACCTGGACAATTCAAGAACCTTGGTGGCGACGCCGCGGGTTTGCACGGTCGACACCAGAATACGTGAGCCGTGCCTGATCAATGCGCGGGGTTGGCTCCGCCGAGTGACGAGCATGGAATAACGACCTGCTGTACGGGAAGGAAAGTGAGCATGTCGAACGATCTCAGTCGTAGAGGGCTGCTGCGGATGGTCGGGCTGGCCGGCGGAGCCACCGTTGTGGGCGGCGCGGCAACCCTGCTTGGGACCACCCCGGCCGTGGCGGCGACCGATAGCAACTTCCGATGGTGTAGTCGGTGCCAGACCATGTGGCGTACCAATGCCGGTAACAACGGTCACTGTCCAGTCGACCACTGGTGGGATCACTCGCACTACCAAAATGGTAGTGGGGTGTATTGGTCAACTGATGGACCGACCGTCATTGATGGCGTGGTCGATGTATTCGGTCAATTGTGGCTGAAATGGTGCGCAACCTGTAAGGTCGTTTATTTCCATTGGGCGTCAAATACGTGTCCGAACAACTCCGCAGGACACACCCCGACAGCGCCGCCCCACAAGGTCGAGCCAGCCTGGTTCTCGCCGTTGTCACCCTTCCCTAAGCAGGCCGGATGGCGGCGCTGTGTGCAGTGCGCAGCCTTATTCTTCATCGGCAATGGCCTGAATATGACCCGTTGTCCGGTTTCGCAGCCAAGCGGCTGGGTGTACCACATACCAGCCACGCGATTCGACGGAGTCTGGAAGGACGAGGAGTACCTAGTCCGATTCTGATATGTCGCAGCGAGTGAGGCAGATGGCACAACTCCGCCCAGCGGTACATCGGACCATTCTCGTGGTGGACATCGAGGGGTTCGGGGACCGACGTCGCACCAACCCGCATCAGGTTGCCGTGCGGGACGGTCTGTACCAGGTGCTTCAACAGGCGCTCCTCGGCGCCGGCATCCGACCGGCCGACTGGCATCACGAAGACCGCGGCGACGGTGTCTTCATTCTGGCGGCGCCAGACGTGGTCAAGGGCCGGTTCGTCGAGGTGCTGCCCGCAAAGTTGGTCGAAGCACTGCACGAGCACAACCAAGCGCACCCGATTGAGGAGCAGATCCGACTGCGGGTGGCTTTGCACGCTGGGGAAGTCAACTACGACGATCACGGCGTCACCGCGGCATCGATCAACTTGGCGTTTCGGCTCCTAGACGCCCGCGAGGCCAAGGCAGCACTCGCCGCTTCCCCCGGTGTGCTTGTGCTTATCGCGTCGTCCTGGTTCTTCGACGAGGTCATCCGCCACAGCCCGGCCGGCAGGTCCGACACATACCGTCCGATGGCTGTGAAGGTCAAAGAGACCAGCACCGTCGCCTGGATCGCCTGTCCCGACCACCCATCCCGACCCAGCCGCGCAACGGAAATCCTCGTGCCGACAACTATGGGCTTCGACCGCGAGGTCGACGACCTTGCCGAGACGATTCACCGGCAATGGACCGACGAGGCAGCATCCCGAATGTTGCACCGGCCGGAACCGCTGCGCCTACAGTGGTTGACCACCGCACGCGCGGTCGCTGCACAACCGGCGGCCGTGCTGGCCGGCACGGTGGGCGGCCGGCCCGTACGTCTCCGACTCCACGGCCGCCTCGACGAGATCGTCGGCGCCTTTACCCGGTTGCCCAACCGTCAACTGGTGGTACTCGGCGAGCCCGGTGCGGGGAAGACCGCACTGGCGATACTGCTCACCCTGGGACTGCTCGAGCGCAAACGGCGTCACGGCGGTCCCGTGCCTGTGCTGTTGTCGGCGGCGTCCTGGAATCCGAACCACCAAGACGTGCACGCCTGGGTCGCACGACGCCTGGTCGAGGACTACCCGGCCCTGGCCAGGGTAGACGCCACCGGGCGTCGAATCGCCGAGCGCCTGGTCGCCTCCCAGACAGTGCTGCCGATCCTGGACGGTTTGGACGAGATGTCCGTGGCGTTGCGACCGGCGGCCATAGAGGCGCTCGACCGGTCCATGCCCGGCGGGCGCCCATTCGTCCTCACCAGCCGCAGCGTCGAGTACCAGGCCGCTGTCACGTCCGGTGGCAGCGTGCTCGCGAGGGCTGCGGTGGTCGAGATTGAACCTGTCGCAGTGACCGATGCCATTACATTCCTGTCAGCCGGCACTCTTCCCGGCGACACCCGGTGGGAGCCGGTGTACCACCGCCTGCGCGGCCAGCCAGGTCACCCGCTCGCCTCAGCGCTCTCTACGCCACTGATGGTCTGGCTGGCCCGAACCACCTACGCCGACCCCGCCTCAAACCCAGCCGAACTCGCCGACACCACGCGGTTTCCGCACCGGGTCGCGATCGAGGAACACCTGCTGGAGATGCTCATTCCGGCTGTATACCGGGTCAAGCCACCGTCGCTCCTGCCTGGCAAGACAACGGCAAAACAAATCCACTATCCGCCCGAGGACGCGCGACGCTGGCTTACCTTCCTCGCCACTCACCTCGATCATCTGGGGACCCGCGATCTGGCCTGGTGGCAGTTGCACCAGGCCGTCCCGCGCGCCCTGACCAACTCGATTTACGGGCTGGTTGTCGGTCTCCTGACCGGGTTCGGCATCGGATTCGGCGGGTTCGCAGCGGGACTACTTCCAGACTTCACCGCGGTGCTGCTCACCGTTCTCGGCACCGGGTCCGTCCCCGGGGTGATCTCGGCGTTGGTGACCGGCCGGGCGTGGCGCTCCCAGCACAGTCCAGGCCTGACCAACATCAGGGTGCGCGGACGATTCGACCAACTCACCGGCAAGCTTCGAGACCGGTTGGTGTTCGGGTTGCTCATCGGCGTCGTGATCACCCTGACAACCACCCCGGTAGTGGGGCTGCCTACAGGTGTGGCATTCGGGATCGACGGAGGACTCTTCGCCATGATTGCTGCGGGGATCTCGGACTGGCTGAAGGCTCCGGTCGACGAATTGCGTTCACCCAGTCCCGCAGCTGTTCTGCACAGCGACAGAACAATGTCCAGGACGCGCGGAATTGCTCAGGGGTGTTGCCTCTCGATCGGCGTCGGAATTATAGTAGGTTATACGTTCGGATTCGACGCCGGACTCGTCGTCGGTCTGATCAGCGCCGTCGCAGGCATGCTGTCCGGCGGACTCGACACGGCATGGGGCCTATACGTGATCGTCCGCGGCTGGCTCGCGCTACAAGGAAAAATGCCGCTGCGCCTGATGCGGTTCCTCGACGACGCTCACAAACGTGGACTCCTACGGCAGGCCGGAGCGGTCTATCAATTCCGTCATGCCCGTCTACAGGATCACCTGGTCCATGCCAACCGACGCAATTGGACAGCCATGCGCTTGCCGGGAACCTCATCGTGTTCCCTTCCGATCAGGAGGGCTCACTATCGTCAGATGACCGGAAGGTGAACTTCTTGTGATCACCAGCCGGCCGGAGGATGGCCACCGATCGGAAAATGGATCTCGACCCCGCCCGTGGGCAGGTGCCGTTGCACGTATGCCGCCTCACCGGTGCGCTGGATCCAGACTGTCCGCACCACTCCCGCCAATCCGGGCACCGGCGGACGCTCCACGTAGGAATCCATGCGGTCATCCTTGCACTGAACTGCCCGAGCGGGAGCGACGTCAAGGCCCTCCGGCCGCTGACGCGGTCGGGACCCGCCGGGGAATATGCGGCCCATTCGTCGCTGCCGCGGGGGTCGATCTGGACCTGTCGAGTTCGTCCAGACAGAGCAGGTCTCCAGCCTGCCCACGCCGAGGCATTGGCCAGGCGGTTGACCACGTTCCAGATGATGTTGACGTGCAGCGCCTCGATGATCGCGGGATCGGCCACTCCTGCGGCGCGCACTCGCTCGCTCGAGGTCGGACCCGGTGACCTGATTGGTGCGGGTCAGCGTCTCCAGCTATCCCAGCACACCCCGCAGCTGCGGGTCGGGCCGAGTCGGGGTCGGCGGCGTCGATCTCACCGGTCAAGGCGATCCGCACCAGATCGGTGTGCGAGTCCAGGCGGAGCGAGCACTGGTGCCACCCGGCGGTGACCATCGCGATGTACTCGCGCTCGGCGGCGGTCCAGAACGACCGACCTGCGCATGGCCGCGGCGCTGAGGCCGAGCATGGCTTCGCGGACTTCCTCGCCCCGCACGGCCAAGCCGTCGCCGATGGTCGCGCCGGGCCAGGCGTCGGTGTACTCGCCGGGTCTGCTCCGGGCTCGTGCAACCACCAGCCAGGCATCTCCCATGGCTTCGAGGACTGTCGCGACCCCGCCACGCGGAACCCACGTCGGTGCACGCCGGCCTGCGCGCCCCGGGGCGTCAGGTCTTGCTGCCCGGCTCCCGCTCGAGCCGGTCGACCTTCGTGTGCAGGCCGTTGATCCGCTCCCGCATCCGGTCGAGCTCCTGGTTGGCCGTGACGATGCCGTCCGCCGACAGCACACACGCTCGTAGAGCGACCACCAGCAACGGCAGCACGGTGACGACCAGAATGATCACCGTCCACACGACGTGCCTGGTGATCGCGGCCGAGCACCCTTCGGACGGGTCGAAGGAGTAGGAGTAGTCGCCGTCGCAGACGACCTCGGTCCCGGTGAAGTCTTCCGTCACCGGACTGAAGAACAGCACCCCCGCCCCGATCACGCCGAGGATGGCCAGGGGGATCGACCACACCAGCGGCCGGGTGACAGTAGTGGAGAACATCGCCGGAATCTATCGACCATCTCGACCGGGCGGTTCCGAATCGGTGATCGCGGGCACCGACTTTCACCGGTCCCGGTCCTCGCGCTCCGGTGCTGACCCATGACCGTCGCCTGCCGATCAGAGTGGATCTCCATGCCGGTGCTGGACCGTTCCCACACCCGGACGGGAGCGATCGCGGAGTACGCCGTCGGCACGACCTCCGATGCGCTGCCCGACCACATCAGCAGGGCGTTGTGCAACGGGCAGTACGCCTCTGCCGGTGTCGGTGCGGCGCTGATGGCCGAAGCCCACGCCCGCCGCGCGCCGGCACCCGCGAGGTCTGCTCCGGCTAACACTCGACCGGCTGGCGGACCGCGGCGAGGCGCAGCGAGGCCAGGGCCGCGACCCCGGCCAGTCCGGTCAGCACGAGGCCCGTCTGGTGAAACGCCGCCACGGGGTCGCCGGCGGCGGCGCGCGTGGCGAACAGCGACGCGAGCACGCCCACCCCGATCGAGCCGCCCAGGCGCTGGGCGATGGAGAACACCGTGTTGCCGTCGGCGAGTTCGGCGTCCGAGAGCGGGTTGAGCATCGCGAACAGCAGCGGGGTGATGCCGAACCCGATCGCCGCGGCGCGCCCGCACAGCAGGAGGGCGGTGACCCAGAGCGGGGTGGCGGCGTCGAGCAGCAGTAGCGCGGCGCTGGTGAGCGCGAGTACGAGGAAGCCGCCGACCACCAGGGTTCGCACGGTGATCTGGGTGGCCAGGCGCTGGCCGAGCGCGGTGCCCAGGCCGGTGATCACGCCCTGCGGGAGCAGCGCGAGCCCGGTGGCGAACGCGCTGTGGCGCTGCACTGTCTGGGTGAACACCGGCAGCAGGAACACCGCGGCGAAGCCCACGACCGAGGAGAGCACGCTGAGCGCCAGCGCCAGGGCGGACTGCCCGTGCCGCAGCAGCGCGAGGTCGACGGCCGGCTCCGCGCGCCGCCGCGCCCACAGCAGGTAGCCCAGCAGCAGCGCCAGGCCGGCGGTTACCGGGGCGGCGACCTCGGCAGCGGCCCAACCCACCACTGCCGACCGGCTGGCCCCGTAGAGGGCAAGGGTGAGGCCGGCGGCGAGCAGGACGAGCCCGAGCGGGTCGAACCGGGCTTGCGGGTCGGGGTCGGGGGCCAGGCCGGCCGGTACCGCCCGCAGGCCGAGCAGCCCGACGATGCCCAGCGGCAGGTTGATCAGGAAGATCAACGGCCAGCCGGCGGCCGCGATCAGCAGCCCGCCCGCGGTCGGGCCGAGCGCCGGGGCCAGGAAGAACAGCAGGCCGGCCGCGACCGGGATGCGCCGGCTGGGCCCGCGCCCGCCGAGCAGCAGGCTCATCGCCAGCGGCACCAGCGGGGCGCCCACGAGGCCCTGGGCCGCCCGCGCGGTGACCAGCAGCCCGAGGGTCGGCGCCACCGCACAGGCCCCTGAGGCGAGCACGAACGCGACCAGACTCACCCGGTAGGTGCGCAACGTGCCGAACCGCCGAGCCAAGAACGGCGACGCCGCCAGCCCCGCCGCGAGCGCGAGCAGGTAGCCAGACACCACCCATTGCGCGTCGTCGAGCGGGGCACCGAGCTCGCGGCCGATGTCGGCGACGGCAACGTTGACGATGCTGGAGTCGACCATTGTCAGCAGCGGCCCGATCACGAGCCCGAGCTGGGCCGGCCAACGCGGCCCTTCGGCGCTCACCCCGGCTCTTCGCTCGACCGGCCGAGCTCGGCGAGCCATTCCCGCTCGCGCCGGGTGCGCCCGATCAGCTCGGCGAGCACCCGCCCGCCCCACCGCCGGTGCTCGGGAACGGTCCCGGTGTGCGCGGCGAGTCCCCGCAGGTGCTCCAGCCGCGCGGAAAGCGCCGCGTCGCGGCGGGCCAGGATCCCCTGCCGCTCGGTCGGGTCGAGCTCGTCGAACAGTCCCAACCGGGACAGGAACTCCTCCTCGCTGCCGGCCAGCTCGGCGGGCAACTCGGCGATCATGTCGTGCAGCTGCTCGCGGCCGTCGTCGGTGAGCTCGTAGACATGCCGGGGCGGGCGGCCCTCCTGCTGCACGGCGGTCTTGCGTACCGCCCCGGACTCCTCGAACCGGCGTAGCGCCGGGTAGAGCGTGTTGTTGTTCAGGATGAACGCCGTGGTCGCGGAGACCTTGCGCTTGAGCTCGTAGCCGTGCACCGGCCCGATACGCAGGTGACTCAGGATCACTATGTCCAAGTACACTAGGTTACGATAACATAAGTCAGGTTGGACGTCGTCGACCACAGGGGGCGTCCGGACCGATCGCATCACCGCCCACCGGGCCACGTTGCGCCGCACGGCTGGTAATCCCGGGTCGAGGAACCGATGAACCGCCGCAACCGGCTGGACGCTTCCGAGCCGCGGGCGGGCTGCCCCGACCAAGCTGAGCCGGCCTTGGTCAGCGACACCTCGTCGACGGCCGGCTGGCGCCCGCCGTTGAGGAACTCTGACACCTCCGCGAGTAGCCGCGGCCAGGCCGGGTCGTCAGGCAACGGCACGTGGTTGCGCCCGTGCAGCGGCACGAACCGGCTACCCGGGATGAGCGCGGCGAGGATGCGGCCCTGCTCGAACGGCACGAACACCTCGTCGCGCAGGTGCGGCACCAGGGCCGGCGCGGTGACCCGGGCCGCCTGTGCGGTGACATCGACCGCCGCGTTGGCGGCGTTGATCCTGGCCGCGTCACCGGTGCCACGCTGGCCTGCTGGAGCATCACGAACGTCCCGACGACCGCGGTGGCGGCGTCGGGCAGCACCAGCCGAGCCAGGACCTCCCGTAGCGCGCCGGGCAGGTCGTGGTCCGGTCGGATCCATCGTGTCGACCACGCCCGTTTCGGCTGCCAGTCTGGTGCCTGGCGGCCGGCACCGGGCATAGCTGCCGTACAGGACGAGGGCATGGACGCGCTCGGGCTGATGCGCGGCGAATGCGACCGCGATCGGGCCGACCTGACACACTCCCAGCAGCGCGCACTCCTCGACACCGGCGGTGTCCAGCACGGTCGCGAGGGTCTTGGGCCGGTTCCTTGTGGCGGGGTTTGGCGCTGGTGTGGCCGTGTCGGCACCGGTAGCCGGGGCGGTCGTGGACCCAGTGTGAGTCCATCCGCCGGCCGCAGGTTCTGCAGCAGAGCAGGCCGACCAGGGCGTAGGCGCGTCGGGTGCCGTCGGCGGGTACCGGGTTGGCGCTGACAGCCTGGGCGGTGACAAAGTCGTCTTCGCTGACCAGGGCGGGGTGCGCGATGCTCTTGGAGATCGCCCAATTCGACGGCCTACCGGTGCGCTCGCCAGGGCTGCCGACGGCTGGGGAGTGGTCGCTGTGGTGGCGGTTCTAGACCTGCCGACCGGTGTAGCGGGGGTCGGCCAGGACCGTGGCAACCGTGCGCAGCGTCCAGGTCGCGCCCGAGCGGTGGCGGTTGCGGTCGCGGTCGGCGCGCGACGGGCAGCGGGCAGCGGACACCTCGAAGGTTGAGGTCGTTCACGAGATCCAGCCGACCATCGCCGGGACAGAGCCGCTGCCGCGCACCGTGTCGCAGCCTGCGTATCGATAAAGATCGCTGGGGGCGCTTGCCCAAATCGGCCTGCACAGTCCGCAGAGTGCACCGTGATCGCGCCCTCTGGTGCGCAGCTGGCGACGAGCTGCGAGCTCCCCACCGCAGACCTGCCGCTCCTGATCATCGCCTTCAAGAAGGCAGCGGAGCCACTCACCACGCACAGCCTGCAGGACAGCGGAGTCCAGCCGGTCGTACTCCGAATCGGGAGCACCTGGGGACCGCTGATGGACCCGGAATCACCGTTCAACCCCATCCCGCCGTACTCCGCGGTGAAAAGCCGCGGCCGCTGTATGCCAATGACGGCGGCGGTGACTGGTGCTACGCGCCCGACGCCGGGCGCGCCGGCCGTTCACCAACCGCGAGTTCGCGGACGCCCTGCGGACGATCACCCCCGACCCGCAGATCGAGCTCCCGCCCGGACGGCAGGCTGGCCCCGGCGACAACCCGTACCTCGACATCACCCGGCTCACCCAGGACACCGGCTTCACGCCGACCTTCGACGTCGCCGCGGCGGTCACCGACTACGTCGCCTGGCGCGCCGACAACCCCCGCTGAAGGAGCACCCACATGTTTGACCCCGACGTGCGCCGCGTACTCGATGGCGCCTCGTTCGCACAACCTCGCAACCGTCCTGCCCGACGGCTCACCCCACAGCACTCCCGTCTATGTCGGCGCCCACGGCGACCGAATCGGTCCGGGCACGCGCAAAGCACGCAACCTGCGCAGCGACCCCCGGCGCTGTCCATCACACCCGTCGACAACCCCTACCAGCCCCTCGTCATCCGTGGCCGGGTCGTCGAATGGATCGAGGGCGACGCCGCGTGGGAGATCATCGACCAACTGGCCACGAAGTACACCGGCCAGCCCTACTCCCGAGGACAAGAACGCGTCGTACTCGTCATCGAGCCCGAACGACAGACCGTCGGTATCGGCTGAGCAGCCCCCAGTCGATTCCGGCCTGACTTGGCTCAGGTTCGGCGATCGTGGGTGTGTGCGGTTGCGTGGCCTGCGGTTTCCTCGCGCGGACGGCGCTGATGTGCGCATTAACCGGTCGCCTTTGGCTTATCGGTCGTGGCTGCGTACGTGCGCACCGTCGGTCATGGGCGCCAGTGTGACCGACGGGTTTAGCCGTCGTCGCCGGGTCGGCTGCCGGCGCGCACCAGGGCGGCGAGGTCGCCGAACCGGTCGAAGTGCCGCAGCTTGTCGGGATTGGCGATGGAGTGGATCGTCTGGATCTGGCCATCGGCGATGTCGAGCCCCATGACGCCGACCAGCCGGTCCTGCACGTCGATCGCCATCACGCCGGGCTGGCCGTTGACCTCGGTGACCCGGATGCGCGCGCCAACGCGTGCCAGCGCGGACATCCCGGCCGACAAGGTCCGCGCCACGCGCTGCCGGCCGTTGACCGGCCGCGCCAGCGCCGGCACCTTGCCGCCGCCGTCGGCGTGCAGCGTCACATCGCGCGCCAGCAGCGCCTCCAGCGCTCGCCGGTCGCCCTGCTCGGCGGCGGCGAAGAAGCGTTGAGTCAGCTCTTCTCGCTCCCGCCGAGAGGCGTAGTAGCGCGGTCGGCGCTGCTGGACGTGGTTGCGAGCCCGCGCGACCAGGTGCCGTGTGCTGTCCACATTGGTGCCGATGATCTCGGCGACCTCCGGATACGGATACTCGAATACCTCGCGCAGCAGGAACGCGGCCCGCTGCCGCGGCGACAAGCTCTCCAACAACACCAGCAACGCCAACGACAGCGAGTCGGCGGTCTCGGCGTGCTCGGCCGGAGTCGGATCGGTGAGCAGCGGTTCCGGCAGCCACTCGCCGACGTAGCGCTCCCGCCGCACCCGCGCCGAACGAAGCTGGTCGATAGCCAGCCGAGTGACCAGCGTGGCGATGTAGGCCCGTGGCGAGGTGACCGGCTCGCCCCGTTGCAGGATCTGGTGCAGCCGCAGGAACGCCTCCTGCACCACGTCCTCGGCTTCGCCGACACTGCCGAGCATCCGGTAGGCGATGGCAAACGCCCGCGGCCGCAGGTCGCCGTACAGCTCCGAGATGGACATCTCGAGGTCAGCCCAACCCGTCGGCGAAACCCTTGCGCCAGCTCGGATACCGCAGGGCCCAGTCCAGCTCGCGCTTGGCCTTCTCGTTGGAGATCCCGACGGCGTGTGTCATTGTTTGCGCCGCGCCCTTGCCGGCCAGCAAGCGGACCGGCCAGGCCGGCACGCGGCGCGGCGGTTTGGCACCGAGCACGCGGGCCAGTTCCAGCAGCATGTCGCGCACTGGCGCCGGCTCGTCATCGGCGACATGGTAGATCCCGGGCTTGCCGCGTTCGATCGCCGCGACCGTCGCCGACGCGGCATCGGTGATATGCACCATCGACCACACCCCACCGCCGCCACCGACGATCGGGAACCTTCGCTTGCGGATCAGCGCGGCCATGACCGCGTCCGGCGCGGCCTCGATGCCGGTCCCTGGGCCATAGAAGCCACCGTAGCGAAGCACGATGCCCTCGGCCCAGGTGATGCCGGTCACCGTGTTCTCCAGGTAGCGCAACGCGTCCACCCCCTCCTTGGTGTCCTTAGGTGGGTTCGGGTCGATCCGGCCGTTCTCGTCGACGACCGGCCCACCGGTGTGTTCCAGCGGGGCGAAGTTGCTCTGCGCCACGAAAGTGCGGATACCTACGGCGCGCGCGGCGGCCAACAGGTAGTCGGTGCCCTCGGTGCGCAGCCGGTTGGTGGCGGCCGCCATCCGCTTGACGTTGCGCATGTTCACCGGTCCGTTCAGCGCGGTGGCCTGATGGACGATCACCTCGGGCTCGGCCTTAGCCACCACGTCGGCCACCGAGTCCGGGTCGAGCGCGTCGACGATCACCGGTTCAGCGCCCAGCGCGCGCAGCGCGCCGGCCTTGGACGCCGAGCGGGTCGTGCCGACGACCTCATGGCCGCGCGCCACGAGCTGGGCAACGAGATGGCTGCCGATCGCGCCGGACGCTCCGGCAATGAAAATCTTCATGACGTCTCCGCTCGTTGTGCCTTACCAACAAGAGACGAGACGCCCCGACACCCCATGACCGGCAGTGACCCAGCTCACTAGCGACGCCGCCGGGCACGCCGAACGGTCGGCACCGCCGGGGGCCGCAGTTCGACCCGGCCGACGATCTACCGCGCACCAAGTTGAGCCAAGTCGGGGAGGACGACGGCGCGTGGGAGATCATCGACCAACTGGCCACGAAGTACACCGGCGAGCCCTACTCCCGAGGACAAGAACGCGTCGTCGCGTCGGTAGATGTTGAGGATCGGCAGGATGAGCAGGTCGGCGAAGATGAACGCGACCACTCCGCCGGAGCTGATTCCGCCGTTCCATAGGACCGCGGCCAGTGGGCCGTTGCCGATCGTGCAGACGAAGGACAGGATCGCCACGACCGGCTCGGCGATCGGTCCCCACAGCGCGGAAACCACGGGGTGGTCGGTAAAGAAGAACGCCTGCCAGAACGACTCGGGCACCCACGCGCCGATCGCGCCCGCGATCACCAACCCGATGACCAGATCGCGCAGAATCGCCGCCCACTCCATCACGAACACGTGCGCCACGGCGGTAAACCCGTTGCGGGAGAGCAGTCGTCGCCAGAACGAACCCTTGCTGTGGACGGACATGTCCATCGCGGCGTGGCCTTCCATCGACCCGGCCAGCCCACGCTCGGCCTGCTCGCTCGCTTTGTCGATGAGGCGCTGGCGTACGAAGATCCGGAACAGTACGGCGAGCAGCACGATCATGATGGGGCCGCCGACGAACTCGGCAGCGGTGAACTGCCAGCCATCAGCAGTGCCAGGATGATCCCGAGCTCGACGACCAGGTTGGTGGAGCCGATCTCGAAGGCCATCGCGGCGGTGAAGTACCGACCATTTTTGAGAGTCACCGTGGGTCGACCGCCGTCACAATGTCATTGGCCATGATGTTGGAGCCATTGGCATTCGCACTGATTTCCCAATAACAGCTGTCGGACACGGTCTCCTTGGTCCGGTAGGTACCGGGCTGAACGTCGACGCCCACCGTCCAATTGCCTTCGGTGATGGTGTTCTGCGCCTGGACGGTCTCTTGTTGGGTAACAGTGTCCTCACGGGTCTTGACCTCGGTCTCGCGCGCCTTCAAAGCGTCTTCACGCTGCTGAGCCGCAGCCTCGCGTTGCCCGACCTCGTCCTCGTTTCTTGGTGCATCGAGACGTGTTTGCTCGGTGGCCGCGGCGGCTGCCTGCTGGGCCGCGAGTCCGTCACGCGCCCGGGTCATGACACCGACCCGATCCTCGAGGTCATGGTTGGCAGCGGCCAACTCATCGACCAGCCTGGCGGAACTTCGTCGGCCCGACCATCCTGACCGGCACCCGCGAGGACATGAAGGCCGTGCGCGAGGAGATCTTCGGACCCGTCGTCGCCGCCGCCCCGTTCAACGCCGACACCGACATCCTGCCCACCGCCAACAACACCAGCTACGGCCTCGGCGCCGGTGTGTTCACCCGCGACATCGGCAAGGCATACCGCACCGCGGCGGCTGCGCGCCGGCACCGTCTGGGTCAACACCTGGAACGTCTTCGACGCCAGCCTCCCCTTCGGCGGCTACAAGGAGTCCGGCTGGGGCCGCGAAATGGGCCACGCGGTGTTCAACAACTAATGGAAACCAAAACCGTCATCACCGACCTCAGCTGACCGGGAGGGCCGGCGCGGGACGTGAGCCACTCGACCACACGTCCCGCGCCCCCGGACATGTCGGCGCCATCCTCAGCGCACGATGCCGGGCGCCCTAGGCAGGCCGGGATTGCAACGACGTTGCAGACGATCACTCCACGGCGAGCATGACCTCGGTGGACTTGATCAGCACGGTGGCCGGCATACCGGGTTGCAGGTCGAGGTCGTCGGCGGCGTCCTTGGTGATGGAGGCGGTGACCTGCTGGCCGCCGTCGAGGGTGACCTTGACGATGGTCATCACCGAACCGGTGTTGATCTCACTGATGGTGCCGGTCAGTTGGTTTCGGGTGGACAGCCGCACGATCTCCTCCGGAAAACTCGAATGGGTGTGACCGCAGGTTAGGTGCCTCGACCGGCGCCGGCCAAATGACGAATCACCTGGTCAGGACGTGGATGCGGGTGCCGGCCCGGGCCTGGTTCCGCAGGCCGGGGGGATCAGCGGAGCGTCGGCGCGCAGCTAAGAAGGGAGTTCTTCGACCAGCAGCAGGAGATCTGGAACGACGTGAGCCGCCGCTGGATCGAGTTCCGCAAACTCGACCGCACCCCACGCGAGGACCATCCCACCGCGACTGCCGACGGCCGCTGAACGCCGGCCCGAATCCGCGCTATGAAACACTGGTCGCGATCGGGTGGTGGGGGTTGATCGCGCACGCTGCGGAGCGATGCTGACCGCTGCACCTGGAGGGGTCACGGATCGCATCGGTGTCGCGCGGCCGAAACATGGCCTGCGATGCCGTCGATAGGTATGCGTGGCGCTGGTCGGGATCCAGCTCATCCTGCGGCAGACTGATGCTCGTACGTCAGTTCGAATATGATTGGGGCAGTGTGTGGCGACCCTGGAGGATGGGCAGGACCGCTGGCCGACGTTCTCGTTGACTCCTGTTGAGTACGAACGTGCGGTCAGAGATCTGGTAGGTGCCGCAGACCGTGAGGTTGTTGATTGGACGGTCCAGCATCTTGATCCAGTTGAGGGCGTCGATGGCACGTACGTGATGGACGTGACCGTTCGGTTCCGGCTCATGGGGGCTGATTTTCTGGTGCTGTTCGAGTGCAAGCGGCATGCTTCGCCGGTCAAACGCGAGCATGTGCAGGTGCTCAAGGACAAGCTCCAGTCCACGGGGGCGCACAAGGGCGTTGTGGTTGCTGCAAGCGGCTTCCAGCGTGGCGCGTTGGAGTATCGGGTGAGGCGTCGTTGATCGATCAGATCGTGCGGGATGGCGCCCGGCGGATGTTGGCCGAGGCGTTGCGCGCGGAGGTCGACGCCTATGTTGCGGCGTTCGCCGACGAGCGTGACGAGCACGGCCGGCGCCTGGTCGTGCGCAACGGCTACCACCAGCAGCGGGAGATGCTGACCAGCGCCGGCGCGGTGGAGGTGACCGCGCCGCGGATCAACGACCGCCGGGTCGACCCGGACACCGGCGAACGGAAGCGGTTCGCCTCGGCGATCCTGCCGCCGTGGGCGCGCAAGACGCCGAAGATCACCGAGGTGCTGCCGCTGCTGTACCTGCACCGCCTCTCGAGTGGGGATTTCGTACCCGCGCTGGGCCAGTTCCTCGGCAGCAGCAAGGGCCTGTCCGCGCCGGTGATCACGAAGCTGACCGAGCAGTGGAAGGCCGAGCAACGTGCGTTCGCCGAGCGGGATCTGTCCGGTGTGGACTACGTGTACCTATGGGCGGACGGCATCCACGTCAACATCCGCCTGGAAGAACACAAGCTCTGCCTGCTGGTGATGATCGGCGTGCGGGCCGACGGCCGCAAGGAGTTCGTTGCGCTGGCCGACGGCTACCGCGAATCGACCGAGTCCTGGGCCGACCTGCTGCGCGACTGCCGCCGGCGCGGCATGACCGCGCCGGTGCTCGCCGTCGGCGACGGCGCGCTGGGCTTCTGGGGCGCGCTGCGGGAGGTCTTCCCCGATACCCGCGAGCAGCGGTGCTGGTTCCACAAGATCGCCAATGTCCTGGCAGCGCTGCCGAAGTCCGCGCATCCCGCAGCGAAGAAGGCCCTGTCCGAGATCTGGAACGCTGAGGACCGCCGACACGCCCTGGACGCGGTGACCGCGTTCGATGCCGCCTACGGGGCGAAGTTCGGGAAGGCTGCCGCGAAGATCACCGATGATGTCGAGGAGTTGCTGGCGTTCTACGACTACCCGGCCGAGCATTGGATCCACTTGCGCACCACCAACCCGATCGAGTCCACCTTCGCCACCGTGCGCCACCGCACCAAGGTCACCAAAGGTCCCGGCTCACGGGCCGCGGGACTGGCGATGGCATTCAAGCTGATCGAGTCAGCCCAAGCCCGCTGGCGCGCGGTCAACGCACCCCACCTGGTCGCGCTCGTCCGCGCCGGAGCCAGCTTCGTCAACGGCGTCCTTGCCGAACGACCCGACGAGGAAGCCGCTTAAAGATCTTGGTCCACAGGTATTGACTATTGCTCGGTGGCCATCGCCACGCCGGGGGAGTGGCCTACTGGGGACCCAGCCGTGCCTGCGGCCGGCCGCGCCGGAGGCTCAGCCGTCAGGCTTGCCACCTGACCTACCGCCAGGTGGCAGGGCACCCGATCTGAGGTCAGGAACCTGGACGTTGACAAGCTCGCGAAGAGTCTCCTCCTCGTGAGGGCACATTTGCCGACGAGGCCTCCGAGCTGGGCCCGATAGTCCTATGACGTCGGCGCGGCCCCGCCAACCCCGGAGACTCTGATGTGCTGATGTCCTACCCGGCGGGGAGGATGGGCGCGGGAGGTACAGATGAGCGACATCGCGGACGTTCCACCCGCCGTTGTGGGCCGGCTCCGGGTGATCTGCGGGGAACTGCCCGAGGCGTACGAGGAGCCGGCGTGGATCGGCCTGCGGTGGCGGATTCGCCGGCGGACGTTCCTGCACGTCTACACCACCGACGAGAGGCGGTCGGCGTACATCGATCTGGATGATCCGGCCATCCTGATGACCTTCCGGGCGCCGCCCGGAGAGTTGGCCGCGCTGGCGCATGCCGGCCCTCCGTTCTTCCGGGCCGACTGGGGTGTGAATGTCGTGGGAATGGTGCTGGACGACGAGACGGACTGGGTCGAGGTTGCCGAGCTGGTGACGGACAGCTATCGCGTGCAGGCGCCCCGCCGCCTCGCGTTCCGGCTGAAGGCAGGTGGATGAACCGAACCACCGGCTGCGGGCCTACGTCCAGCAGCGGTTGGCCGGGTTGATCCACCTGTCTGACGGCCGGCCGGCGCACGGGCCACAGACGGGGTGGAATGGCCGCAACCGGGCACGCCGGCAGGACCGCCGCTGGGCGGCCGCGTGGAGCCCGGAGCAGATCTCCCATCGCCTCCGGGTGGACTTCCCCGATGATGGGTCCATGCGTATCTCGCCCGAGGCGATCTACCAGGCGCTCTACATCCAGAGCCGCGGCGCTTTGAAGCGGGAGCTGGTTGCCTGCCTGCGTACCGGCCGCGCTTTGCGGTGCCCCGCGCCCGCGCCCGGCAGCGCCGTGACGGCATGGTCACCCCCGAGGTGCTGATCAGCCAACGGCCCGCCGAGGCCGAAGACCGCGCCGTCCCCGGGCACTGGGAAGGAGACCTGATCATCGGCCTGGACAAGTCCGCGATCGGCACGCTGGTGGAGCGATCCACCCACTACACGATGCTGCTGCACCTGCCAAGGATGGAAGGCTACGGAACCGAGCCACGGGTGAAGAACGGTCCCGCGTTGGCCGGGCACGGCGCCGAGGCCGTCCGGGCCGCCATCGCCGCGACGATCACCACGCTGCTCCAACAACTGCGCCGCTCCCTGACCTGGGACCGGGGCAAGGAGATGGCCCACCACGCCCAACTGCGCATCGACACCAGCGTTCCAAACGGGCCATCACCCTCCGCAGGTCGCAACTCGCTCAACGCTCACCCGGGGAGCTGGCACTTCCACTACGTCAGCGTCGGCACCCTTGGCCGAGGCTGGTAGTAGCCCGTCGGCGATGGCCAGGTTGTAGACGGCGCGAGCGGCGGCGATGACGGGTTCGCCGGCGTGCCGGCCGCTGCGGTGGTTACGTCGGGCACGGGCCGATGCTGCCACGCGGACTTGGACGGCTTCGATGTCTGTCGCGGGCGGCGACCTCGAGCTTGGGGTGCGGTGGCCTCAGGTGGTGGGCAATCCATGTCCGGTTGCGCGAATCGCGTGTGCAATTGGGGGCGACGCCCTGCTGCTGACCAACCAGGTCACGTGCATTTCTGCGCTTCGAGATCAACCTGCACGGTCGGGTTCGCGCAGATGTGTGGAGTGCTCCTGTCCAGCAGGAGGTACATCACGTTGTAGGCGGCGTTTCGGCGAACACCACTACCTGCCAACACGGCGACAAGCCCGAACACTCCGACAAGCGCAAAGGCGAAGCCGCATGCGACAACGGCCAGGAGAGGCGGGATCTGTTGTGCGACGAGAACGCCCACTCCGAGGAAGGTGACCTTGTCAAGCCGTGCGGACCTGCGGCGAACCATGCTCTGCCTCCGAAAGTAGCTGTCTCGTTCCAATCTCCAGAGTGCGGCCAGCACCGTCCGATGGTGTCCGGTTTGCAAACCGGACGGATTGTCGTCGGGTGAGTGTCGCTGCCACCCACGACGATTGGAGATGGGAGACTCCGCGGAGTGACCTCTCCTGCGCAGCACTTCTATGCGCGGCTGCGAGCCCTGCGCGTTGAGGCCGGCGAACCGTCCTACGGCGATCTGGCGAAGGCCGCCGCCGGCCTCCCCAACCGCACGTTGGCCAAGCAAACTGTCAGCGATCTGCTCAACGGCAACTCACAGCCCCGCTGGAAGACGGTCGAAACGTTCGTCCTCGCCTGTAAGCAGTATGCAAAGCAGAAGCGGATCCAGCTCCCGGACAGCACCTTCGACCGGAAGCGATGGCGTACCGAGTTCGACCGCGCATGGGCTTGCGGCAGACAACTCGCTGACGGGCCGCTGCGGGAGCCGTACCGGACACCGGACACAGCTGAGACCCCGGTTCGACTGTTGCGCGCCGAGTACGCGGTGGTGCCGTTCCAGAACCGGGACGAGTTGACCGTGCTCCTGGACTGGTGTCGACAGGTCGCCGCGGGTACGTGGACCGGCCTCGCCGTCGTGCATGGCGTGGGAGGCGCGGGCAAGACCCGTCTTGCGTTGGAACTGGCGCACCGACTGGGCGGCGAGGGCTGGTACGCCGGAGTGCTCCCCAAGGGAAGCGACCCCGCGCAGTTGGCGGCGGTGACCGGGCCTGTGGCCGTGGTGGTCGACTACGCGGACGGCCGGGTCGCTGAAACGATTGCACTGTTGCGCACGCTGCGAGTGCGGTCACGGCTGCCCTCGGTCGTGGTGCTCACCGCGCGGTCTGTCGAAGGCCAGTGGCTGACGGACATCGCCAGCTCCCTCGACGACGACCGCCACACCTGTAGCCGTGAGGAGATCAGGCTGCCGGACGAGCATCCCAACTCGGGTGACATCTATCGGCGCACGGTTGCCGCCTTGCGTCCAGGCGACAGTCTGACGCCCGCGGTGGCGACCCCGGCGCCCGGGATCCGGTGGACCACATTGGATCTGGTGCTGTTGGGCTGGATTGCAACGGCCGGTGCGACTGCGCTGCCTTCCAGCCGCGCCCTGCTCTACGACGAGGTTCTGCGGCACGAGGAGAACTACTGGTGCACGGTCTACGACCGGTTCCGCACCGATGTCGAACCCGACCGAGTCCTGTTGCGAAAGGCCGCCGTGGTGGCTTCCCTTTTGGCCCCGGCGGAGCCGCACATTGACGACGTTCTGTCGGCGGTCGGGGATCTGCGCGACGATCCCCGAGAGCGACGGGCAGTACGCCGCACGTTGCTGACGTGCTTGTGCCCGGGGGCGGGGGAGGGTCTGGCAGTCCGCCCCGATCCGGTCGGCGAGCATCTGCTGCTCCGCGAGTTCGTGCACGACCCTGCGTTGCTGGTAGCGGCTCTGTCCAGGGCGGATGACGCTCAGGCCGAGACGGCGCTGAGAACACTCGACAGTGCCGGTCAGCTGGACAGTGACGCCGCCATCGCCATGATCGTCGCCGTCGGTGAGGCCGATCCGGGCAGGTGGCGGTCGATCCTTGTAGTGGCGGGTGAACGAACCGGCCCCGCGGAGACCGCTCTGGAACGCCTTGCCGACCGGCCGGACACACCGCTGCCGTTGGACGAACTGTCCCGCATCCTGCCGTGGTCCGACGTCGCGCTGTTCAAGCTCGGTCTCATCGTCGACGGACGCAGGCTGGAGAAAGCCCGAGTAGCGGACCAACCACCGGCCGTCATCGCCGGGCTGCTCGAGAACGTCTCCCGGCGGGCGGGCATGGCGGGCGACGCAACCCTGTCGTTGACCGCGATCGCCGAAGCGATCGACCACTACCGAGCCCTGGCCATGACAGATGCGGCAGCGCACCTGCCCGGGCTCAGCCAATCGTTGACGAACCTGGCGGTCGCACAGTCGAACCTGGGGGAGTACGGGAGCGCGCTGACCACCTGCCGGGAAGCGATCGACATCACCCGTGACCTGGCCACCACGGACGCCGGCTACCTGCCAGAACTGGCGCAGACGCTCAGCAATCTTGGCTGGCTGCTGAGCGAGGACGGACAACACGAGCAGGCACTCGTGGCCTGCCAGGAGGCGGTCGACCTCAGCCGCAAGCTGACCGCCGAGGACGGCTCCGCCGCTCCGCGCCTCATCCGGTCCCTGCACGTCCTCAGCACGGTCTCGTCGAACCTGGGACGCCTCCAGCAGGCACTCATGGCCGACCGGGAAGCAGTTGAGCTCAGCCGTGGGCTGGCCGCCAGAGATACCCGCTACCTGCGCGAACTCGCGCGGTCGCTGAATAATCTCGGCGCGACACTGATCACATCGAGGCGCGAACAGGAAGCGCTGGACGCATGTGACGAGGCCGCACGGTTGTTCAGAGCACTGGGAGGCAACGACCTCGGCGTTCTCGTGTACCTCGTCCGTGCGCTGAACAACGTCAGCAGTGCTCTGTCGCATCTGCGGCGCAATGAGCAGGCAGTTGCGGTGAGCCACGAATCTGTCACTATCAGCAGAAAGCTGGCCGACGCCAATCCGGCGCACGAGCCGCTGCACGCGGAATCGCTGATGAACCTCTCCTCGGCGGAAGCAGGGAACGGGTGGTGGACGAAGGCCCACGAAACCACCAGTGCCGCGGTGGCCATCCTCGAGCCGCTGGCACACCGCAGTACCGCCTACAAAGGTTGTCACGCGAAGTCACTAGGCAGCCTCGGCGCGGCCACAATCAGGTTGGGACACAGCGAGGAAGCCCTGGCGACGTTCACGAGAGCCACCACCATCTACCAGACGCTGACGTCGACGAACTCGGTCCACCGCGCGGATCTTGCACGCTCCCTCGGCAACCTTGGTGAGGCCTTCAGCGCACTGGGTCACCATCGCCAGGCACTCGAGGCGGTTGAACGGATGGTCGGCCTAATGCGGGAACTGGTCGTCGACCAACCGGTATACCTACCCGATCTGCCAGAGGCGCTCGGCGTCCTGAGCAAGTGCCTCGTCAACGTGGCAGACCTCGAGAAAGCGATCTCTGTCGGGCAGGAGGCAGTCGAAGTCTCCCGTTCACTCGCTGACAACGACCATGCCTGCCTGCCAGTGCTCGCGCGAGCGATCGACGACCACGGAGTAATGTTCTTGCGGTTGGGCCGGCACGGTGAGGCGGTGCCACTCCTCACCGAAGCCGTCGGCACCTACCACCGGCTGGCTGAAACCGACTCCAAGTACCTGGCGGATTTGGCCGCGACGAAGGCCAACCTCGGCACGACCCTGTCGCAACTGGGTTACCACGAGGAGGCCCTGCGGCCCAGCCTGGAAGCCACGAACCTCCTTGAGCTGCTCGCCGCGCGGGACGCCGTCGGCGACAGGGAGACTTACGCAGTTTCGTTGCTCAACCTCGGCCGTCTGCTGTGGAACCTCGGCCGCAACCGCGAGGCGCTCCTGCCGAGCCGGCAGGCCGTTGAACTCCACCGCAAGCTGGCCGCGAAGGACCTCGAGGCGCACGGAGCCAACCTCGCGCTGGCGTTGAACAATCTTGGCTTGGTGCTGTGGCGGCTGGAACAACACGAACAGGCCCTTCCGCTCAGCACCGAGGCCGTTGCGCTGTACCGGAACCTCACGAAAGGCGACCATCGGGCCGGTCTCGCCATGGCCCTGACCAACCTCGCCGTCCGGTACAGAGAACTGGGTCAGCAGGAGAACGCGCTGACCGTCTGCCAGGAAGCCGTCGACATCCGACGAAGTCTCGTGTCCCTCAACCCAGTTGCCTACTTACCGGATCTCGCGCTGTCGCTGCACAACCTCGGCAAGCTGCTGGCCGAGGTCGGCAGGGTCGAGCAAGGACTGGCGGCCAACGGGGAGGCCATTGATATCTATCGTGGCCTCGTCGATGCGAATCCCGTTGCCTACCTGCCGTTTCTCGCCCGCGCTCTGGATAGTCTCGGCGCCAGGCTGTGCGCACTGGAACGCCTCGACGAAGCAGCATCGGCGAGCCAGGAAGCAGTCGACCTGCTCACGGACCTGGCCGCCGACAACCCCGTCGGTACCATATTCGATCTCGCGCACGCGCTGGCGAACCTCTCCAGCCGCCTCGTCTCCCAGGATCCCGCGCGTGCCACGTCGAACGTCTGGCGAGCTGCGGTCGCCGCCATGGCGTCCGGGTGCGCGCGCGCCCTGCTGCGCGCGCGATGGTCGTACTGGTACGCGGAAAAGGGCCTGCGCGATCGGGCGGCCGACGAGCTCCGGGGCGCCATCACGGACCTCGATGGCGGACCCGCAGCGGACGGCGACTACCCTGCGCTCGCGATGATCCTGACGTCGATGGCCCGAGAGGGAATACGGACAACCGTCCAACGCTTCGGCTTGGCAATCGAAGACCTCCCGTTCTGGGCGACCACACCTGTCACCGAATCCCACGACAAACTGTTAAGAAGTCTGGCCGTGGCACGGGATTGGCGGTCGTTACGCGAGGTACTGACCGCTGAGCGCGACCTGGTCGTCGCGGCCGACCTCAAGACCACTCTCAACGTGTTACTGGCCCTGAATCTGGACAGCCCAGCAGTGCATCGGATCAGCCAGCTGTTGGAGACCATCGCGGAGCTGGGCCTCGACGCGTTCATCCGGCAGCAGGACGAGATGAACAGCAACCTCACGTCGGTCGTCGAATGGCTGCGGATCGTGCCGTGGGTGGACGCGATGCGGTTCCTCGACGAGCACCGCGACACCTTGACGAGCACCGCCTGCAGGCAGCTGCTCGCGAGCGTCGATCACGAGTCGTCAAGGCAGCGTCTCGCCGCTCTCACCCTGTCCGAAACCCTGCCGCCTGAAACGGTGGTGTCGCTCGCCACCGACCTGGATGTCGCGGAGGAAGCGACCCTCACCGCTGTCGACTGCGGTGATCTCGAACGGTTGATCGCCCTCACGAACATCGCACCTGACCTCCAAAGTCGTGCGACCACCTGGCTCTTGGCCGCAGCAGTGGTCCTGGTCAGCAAGGAACAGCCCGACCCGGCGATGGAACTCGCCCGGCGGATCGCCGAGACCGGCACCACGATCCTGCGTCGCGCCCATGTCATTCGACTGCAGAAATTCTGCGGGCATCACCCTGAGCTCGATAAGGAGATCCAGGATCTCATCGAACTCATCCGCCCCTGAGCGAACACCACGGACAGGTCCAGCGGCCCATCAGCGGTTCAGGATGATCGACCTAGCTGCAGGCACTATCCCAATCGGGGACATCGCTGATATGGAGGGCACGTTTGTCAAGTGAGCAGGTGAGGGTGACCCCGCGCCGACGTCGCGGTCGCCGTGTTCGCCGCGGACTGGCAGCTGATCCGGTGCAACCGCGGCTGGACCGCCCTGCTGGGCGACCCCTGCACGGCGCCGCCACGGTTGCGCAACTTCGCCCGCGACGGTTCCCGGTCGACACCGGCCCCGCCCGTCTCGCGCACTGGCCGTGACCGAACGGGACAGCCACGCCACCGACGCCGCCGTCGTGTCCGACCTGCGCCGCGCCACCGGCCGCTTCCCCCACGACGCCCGCCTGGCGGAGCTGATCCGCGGGCTGAACGCGGACCACGAACGGTTCGCCCAACTGTGGGCGACCGCACCGGTGGCCACGCACCGCGAGGACCAAAAAACGATCGAACATCCCTCAGTGGGACCGATCACCGTGGACTGCGACGTACTCACCGACGCCGACGCCGAACCGACTCGCCCAGATCATCGGCCCGCCAGCCACCACCAACTCGCGCCCACGCCGGTAGCCGTCCGCAACGAAGCATCTCCCCGGGCTCGGAACCCCTCGGCCAGATCTGGCCACCGGGAAATGCCAACCTTGATGAGCAAGGTCAAGATCCCCACAGCCTGTGACTGACCACGACGAGCCGACACCCATCCCACCATGATGATCTTTAAGGCGATCAACCTACATCGTGAGATCTCACCGACTTCGCGGAATTTCACCAAGACTGGTGTCCGAGGGGGGATAGAACACGCATCGCTAGGAGGTCTCCGGAAATCCAGGGGATTTCCGTCATGCGGTGCACCGTATCAGCCTCTCATCCGGGGTCCAGTGTGCCACGCCGTGCGGGTCGGGGGCCGGGTTGTCGCCCGGCCGGGTCCGTGGTCGCGCGCCGCGAACAAGCGGGGACGGTCATGGGTGGGCGAGGGGGTGGGGTTGGCCGGTCATGGCGGCCAACGCGATGGCGACTTCTTGGAGGTTGGCTTTGATGTAGGGGTGGTGGCTGCGGCATCGGTGACCGCGAGGGCGGCAAGCGGCTCGGACACCAGCCGGACGGCCGCACCGGTGCCCGTGCCGAACCCGGCGCGAACACATTCACCGCGCCAGACACAGTGCGCAGCCGCACCCAGTACAAGCTCCATACTCGTCGCACAAAATCACCCGTTCGGGTGACCCCTCGCATTGATCCCCCGGACATCACGCCTTGCAACGGCGGACGGCGGACTGTTGATCACGCGAGCCGCGCGTGTTGATGCCCGGATGGTTCGATGTGCTCGTCGATGATGCGTGGTGTGCTGAACCAAGTCGACTGCGATAGGCAGGCTCGGCGTGATCCGGTCTTGGCGGGTTCGCTCAGGCCACGCCGCAGGCGCAGCGCACTACGCCCTGACGTCCGCATTGCGCGTCATCATGGATGTTGGCGTGTGCAACCGTCCGTTACGGGGCGGGCGTAATGGTGAGATGGAGTACGGGAATGCGGGGGAGGGTCGTCGGTGCCGGATCTGCCGGCACGGTAGTGCTGGCTGCAGTGTCCGGTGCGTTGATCAATGAGCTGCACCACGGGTGGGGCTGGTGGGTTGCGGCTGGCGTGGTGGTTGTGGCGGGTGCGACGTTGGCCTGGTGGGTGGCCGGGCGGTCGCAGAGCGCTGACCCTGGTGCCGGGTGGTCATTCAGGCAGACGGTGAGGCCAGGTGCGGGGCCGGAGCCGCCTCTGTTCGCCACACCGACTCCCAGCGATGCATCGGACGCGCTGTTGCCAGCGCGACGCGTTGTACCCCGACAGCTTCCCGCGCGCTTGCCGGCGTTCGCGGGCCGGCACGCTCCACTCGGGGTCACCGCGACGGGTATTCCGGAGGATGTGGAGGACCGCGCGGCGCTTTACCGCAGCCTGGTCGTCGACCGGCACATGCTCATCGTGTTGGACAATGCCCGATCGGCCAGGCAGGTCCGGCCGTTGCTGCCCAGCGCATCCACCTGCCTGGTCATGGTCACCAGCCGTCATCGCCTGGACGGACTCGTGGTTCAGCACGTAGTGGAACGAATCAAGCTCGACCTGCTATCCACAGACGAAGCTGTCGACCTGCTCGCTCAGCGCCTCACGCGCGATCGCGTTGACGCTGAGCCCCGGGCAGCCAGGGACCTCGTCGAGTTGTGCGCGAGGCTTCCGCTCGCCTTGAGCATCGCGTCTGCTAGCCATCACCCGGATGCGCCGCTATGGCGGTTGGTCGAGCGGCTGCGCGATGAACGGGATCGGCTCGACGCCCTCGACCTCGGCGAGGCTGAAAGCGATATTAGGGCGATCTTTTCGTGGTCTCGCCAACGGTTGTCGGACGAAGCGGAACGCCTGTTCCGGCTGCTCGGGGTACACCCGGGGCCGGACATCGACATCTACGCGTGCGCAGCGCTCCTAGTACGGCAGTGGTAGTTCGTGATCTTGGCCGGTGAGGCGGTTGTAACGAGGGCGGCCGCCTTGTTGATCATCGAGTTGTGACGCAAGACGATCTTGAGGCGGCCGCTGCGGTCATCGTAGAGGGTGGGCTGGCGGCGGAGAATCTGGCCGAGTTGCATGGCCGGCTGGGCCCGTGTTTCGGTCGGGTGGAGCCGTTTCGGCAGTCCCGGAAGTACCTGGCCGGGTTGATGAGTGATCTGCCGCGGAAGAACGCGTGGACGATCGCCGAGCATGCCGGAGATGCGACGCCGCACCGGATGCAGCGGCTGCTCAACCGGGCGGTGTGGGACACCGACACCGCGATGGCGGTCGTTCGCGGGTTCGTGGCCGAGCGCCTGGGGGACCAACCGTTGCGGGTGGCGGCGTTGGACGAGACGGGGCAGCAGAAGCAGGGCGGGCACACGGTGGGGGTGAAACGCCAGTACATGGGCTGCGCGGGCAGGGTCGCGAACGGCGTGAACACCGTGCATTGCTCCTATGCCACCCCGGGCGGACACGCCCTGATCGCAGCACGGCTCTACCTCCCGGCCGAGCAACTCGATGACCAGACCCGACGCGCGGCCATGGGTATCGGTGAGGACGTTGTGTTCCGGACGAAACCGCAGTTGGCGATCGATATCACCACCGACGTGATCAATGACGGCGTCATGCCGCCGTGGTGCGCCGGGGACGAGGTCTACGGTCGCAGCGGCGAGCTACGCCAGCACCTGGAAACCCATGGCGTGGGCTATGTGTTGCGGGTAGGTACCGCGTTTCACCTCACCCTGCCGACCGGACAAAAGGTTCGCGTCGACGCCGTGGCGGCCAAGCACCTCAAGGCCAGGAAACGCTGGCAGGTGTGCCCGGTGGCCGGTTCGAAGGGCGAACGCGCCTACGCCTGGGCATGGACAGCAACCCGCAGTCCGCACCACCACCTGCTCATCCGCAAGCACCTCCAGACTGGCGAACTGGCCTACCACTACTGCCACGTGCCCACCGGGCGGCCGGTCACCCTGATGACACTCGTGCGCGTCGCATGTCTGCGGTGGCCGGTCGAGGAAGGTTTCGAGTTCGGCAAAGACCACTTCGGACTCGACCACTCCCAGGCCCGCACCTACACCGCACTGCTCCGGCACACCGTGCTCACCATGGCCGCCCTCGCGATCTGCGCGGTCACCGCCGCCCAAGCCAAAACCCGCGCACCCGCCCCCATCCTGCCCACCACCCCCGATGAGCAGCCACCCCACAACCTCGGCCTGATCGCCCTCACTGTCGCCGAGATCAAACGCCTGTTCAACCTCGCCACCCGCCGGCTACAACCCGAACTCCACCACCTGCACTGGATCTGGTGGCGACGCCGACACCAAGCACGAGCGAAATGGTTCCACCACCGCACCCGACTACGCCGCCAACCAGCAACAACATGACCAGATCAACAAGTACTACTGCCGTACTAGGTTGGAAGAGTATGTCCGAAGCCCGTGCGGCACTCAATGAGCTCGTCCGGGCGAATCTGCTCGAAGAGCGCCGGTCGGACCGATTCTGGTTGCACGATCTACTACGCGCCTACGCCGCCGAACTGGCCCACGACAGTGAACGCCGGGACGCAGAACATCGAATCATCGGCTACTACCTCAACGCATCGAGGTTGGCGAACGCCCGCATACAACCCTGTTGGGACGAACGCGATTATGAGGGTTCGATAGCCGACACCTATCCGGCCGTCACCACCTATGACCGAGCGATGAACTGGTTCACCGCCGAACAGGCCACTCTGCGGTCCGTCATCGAATTCACCAGTCAACGGGAATCCAGCATATACATAGCGGAACTTGCCCGCGGATGCGTGGCGTTCTACGCGCGCACCGGCCAGCGACACGAACGGGCAGCCATTTGCCACACTGTGCTCGCAGCCGCGCGTCGCGACGGCTGGGGCTTCATGCAAATAAAGGCACTGTGTGAACTGGCCCGGGCCGTCATCCGGCTAGGAGACTTCGACGAGCGCTCGGTTACTTGGACAGGGCACTCAACCTCGCACAACCCGGCGACCGGGAAGAACAGATCGCTATCCACCTGACCTATGCCCGCACCTACGACCTACAGGGCCAGCACGTCCACGCGTTACACCACGCCCGACTCGCCGAGCGGATCGCGCAGAATTCAACCGATCTGCGATACCGAGCCGGTGTCTTGACAGCGATCGCCAAACAATTGGCCGGTCTCGGCCGCAGCGCCACCGCACTGCCACTCTGCCAGGAAGGCCGTAGCCTCTACGCCCAAGTCAACAACCGCGACGGCGAGGCACAAGCGCTGAACACCCTCGGACTCATCCACCAAAACCTAGGCAACCAGCCTGAAGCCATCACCTGTTACGAACAAGCCCTCCACCTCAACCGACGCATCGGCTCCCGATACTGGGAAGCCGTCATGCTCGACCGACTGGCCGACCTCTACCACGCCCACGGCCAACCCATCCAAGCCCGCGACGCCAGACACAACGCCCTGACAATTCTCAAGAACCTACACCACCCCGACGCCGCAACTGTGCAAGCGAAACTAGCCACCGCATAGCCGCATAGCCAGCCGAACCGCCCGTGCGGCGCTGGTCGGATGCCCGGCAGACCGTTGTTCGACAACCAACTCTGCGACCTGGCCCGGAGCACCGGGGCAGCAGCAGAGAAGCGCACGCTGACCTTCCCCCCAGACCGTGGAGGCATGGACTATAGGGAGTGCCCATGCCGGAGAAGCGACGGCGGTTTGACCGGGAGTTCCGTGAGGGAGCGGTCCGGATCGTCCGCGAGACGAACAAGCCGATCGCCCAGGTCGCCGCTGACCTGGGGATCAATGCGGGCACCCTGGGGAACTGGGTGAATCAGGACAAGATCGACCGTGGCGAGGTCGAGCGGCTTAGCAGCGACGAACGCGCCGAACTGGCCCGGCTGCGGGCCGAGAACGCCGAGCTGCGGATGGAACGGGATGTCCTCAAGCGATCCGTGGTCCTGTGGGTGAAGGAGGCGACGCGGTGAGCCTGGCCGCGTTCATTGCCGACCAGAGGACCAGTCACCGCGTGCCGCACACGGTCGCGTGCCGGGCGTTGGGTGTGTCGCCGTCGTGGTTCTACAAGTGGCAGCACTGTTCTCGGGTGCCCTCGCCGGTGGTGCAGCGGCGCGCCGTGCTCGACACGGCGGTGGCTGAGGCGTTTGCGGCTGCGCACGGTCTGCACGGCTCGCCGCGGATTGTTATCGATTTACGTGCTGCCGGGTGGGTGGTGAGCGAGAAGACGGTGGCGAAGTCGATGGCCCGGCAGGGGCTGGTCGCCCGACCGAAGAAGAGACGGAAGAATCTCACCCGACCGGACAAGCGGGCAGTCCCGTTCCCGGATCTGGTGACACGCGACTTCACCGCGCCGGCCCCGAACGTGAAATGGGTCGGCGATATGACCGAAATTCCTACCGACGAGGGCAAACTCTATCTGTCCACAGCGATCGACCTGTTCTCGCGTCGGCTGCTCGGCTACGCCACGAGCTGCCACCCGGACGCCGAACTCGCAGGCCAAACCATCAAGATGGCCGTCGCGGCACGCGGCGGGAAGGACCAGGTGGCCGGAGTGATCTTCCACTCCGACCGCGGCTCCACCTACACCGCCCACCACTTCACCGGCCTCTGCGACAAGCTAGGCATTGTGCAGTCGATGGGTCGGACCGGGTCGTGTTTCGACAATGCCGCAGCCGAATCATTCTTCTCGACCCTGGAACACGAGGTGCTCTCTCGGCACCATTTCAATACCCGCAAAGAAGCGCGGGAAGCTATTGTCAAATGGGTCGTTGACTTCTACAATTGTCGACGTCGCCACAGTTCCTGTGGAATGCAGTCCCCGATCGACTACGAGACCACCGCGGCCGACCGAGCCGCATAGAGGAGTCCTCCACGATCTGGGGGGAAGCTCAACGCAGCAATCTTGGGTCAACGCTACAGGAGACCAATGCGCCGCTGGTGCTGGTGGTCTTCGACGAGGCGCTGTGGTTTGAGTGAGCCGTTTTCATCCTGATCTGGATGTGTTGGCGGGTAAGGGTTCCCGTTGATCACGGATTGATGATCATCGGCGTGTCGCCGCGGGGATGTGGTGAAGCCCCTGGTAGCAGGACTTTCGACCAAGATCGTTCTGCTGACCAGGGGCTTCAAGTGTTGTTCTACTGTGCCGCGCTGCCGTTGTCACATTAGACCCTGACCTTTGTGTCCGGACTGATCCGCACGCACCGACGCGACATCGGCTCACCATGGCGGGCGCTTGACGCAGACGAGCAGGCGTCGCCTGACCGACATGTGGCCGAACCGGTGTCGCCCTGAACTGGCGTGTTTTGTCGACGGCTCCCATCGACAAACCCTGGGGCTGACTCATTCGGTTGCTCATCGTCGGCGCGTCCGGGTTGGTCGGTTATCGATGTGTCTGTCAGTAACGGGCCGTGCGATACGGTTCGGCTCGATGGATGAGCTCTTGTACACCGTTGACGGTGCTGAAGCGGTCCGGGCTCAGCAGATCATCCTGGCGGAAGCCGGCCTGCGTGAACGCGTACATCTGCAGGAGTCGGTGTTGGCCCATCCGAGATGCTGGGCGGCTCACTGCTGGTGATCACCAGCGAGTGCGACCGGTGGACCTCGACCCGTGGCCGAGCACGATCCGTTCAAGGTCGAGATTAACTGAGACCGCGATCCGGACGGCGGGCGTCATTCAAGAGTCGCGCCGCGTTCGCCATGTTGGACGCCGGCAACGAAGTTCTGAGCCGCCCGAGCACCCGATTGCGAAGCTTGTTCCGCTGCTTCGCAGGCAGGCGTGTGAACTCATCGAATGTCATGCCGAGGCTGTTCAGTGCCGACTCGATCGAGACCATCATGGTCGCGTCGTCGGTGGTGACAAGGAGTCCCACTTCGCGAGCCAGCAGCTTCAGCGGTGCGCCCGGATCGTGCAGGGCCATGCACAACAGGTGCGGAACGGTGCTTCGGTCAATATCGCCACGTCGGGCGAGTTCGAGCGCGTCCTTGATCGTGCGCGGGGTAAGGGCCAGGTCCGTGGCCGACATCCCGGCTGTGTCGGCCACGCCGCGGATGCAGGTGAGGTAGGTGTCCGCGGCCTGGTTGAGGGATATGTCGTCGTCGACGAGGTCTAGGCGGTGTCCTGTAATTCATCGGAGCCAGAGGATGATGGCGGCGATGGTGAGTTCGGCCTGGTAGTAGGCGGCGCGTTTGGCGTAGCGGGTGGCCAGGCTGCGGAATTGTTTGAGCCGGTTGAAGCAGCGTTCGACGACGTTGCGTTGCTTGTAGAGGTCGGCGTCGAAGGCGGGTGGTCGCCCGCCGCGGGAGCCTTGGGCGGTGCGGCGGGCGATCTGGTCGGTCCGTTCCGGACTGACGAACTGGATCCGGCGGGCGCGCATGGCCTGACGGGTGCTGGGGTGGGAGTAGGCCTTGTCGGCGATCACCGCGTCTGGCCGGCAGCGGGGTCGACCGGGTCCGTCACGACCCACCCGGATGCTGTCGAGCAGGGGCAGCAGCTGCGGGTTGTCCCCGGCCTGGCCGGGGGTGATCAGGATCTGCATGGGCAGGCCGCGCCCGTCGACCGCGAGGTGGATTTTGGTGCTCAGCCCGCCCCGGGACCGACCGAGTCCTTCCCCGGCCACCGCGAGCGCTTCGATGGGTGGGCTGCAGCCCCCTTTTTCCGAGCTCCCGCGGCGTGTTGATGGGCCCGGACCACACTGGAGTCCACGCTAATGATCCACTCCACCTCGCCGACCGAATCGTCTTTGACGATCACCTCGGCCAGGATCCGATCCCAGGTCCCGTCCTTGGTCCACAGCCGTAACCGCTCATGTGCGGTCTTCCACGGCCCGTAGCGTTCCGGCAGGTCTCGCCATGGCACACCGGTCCGCAGCTTCCACAAAATCGCGTTGATCACCTGACGGTGATCGCGCCACCGCCGACCCCGACCCGACACCGGCAGCAACGGCTCAATCCGGGCCCACGCCCGATCAGTCAACTCACCCCGACCCACCATGGCCCAAGATCCAACCGGATCCGCAGCTAGATCATTTGCAGGACACGCCCTAGCCGGTCACCGGGATGCCCTTCAGCGCCTGCTCCAACTCGGTGTCGGAGAGCTCCCGGTCGACCATCTCGCCGGCCAGATAGCTGGCGTACGCCGGCAGGTCCAGGTGCGCGTGCCCGCACAGCGCGGTCAGGATCACCTTTTCCTCGCCGGTCTCCTTGCAGCGCAACGCCTCGCGGATGCATTCGGCGAGCGCGTGGGTCGGCTCGGGCGCCGGCAGGATACCCTCGGCCCTGGCGAACCGGACGCCCGCGGCGAAGCACTCGTTCTGCGCGATGGCCACCGCGTCGACCAGCCCAAGCGCCACGATGTGCGAGAGCAGCGGCGACATTCCGTGATAGCGCAGTCCACCGGCGTGGATCGGGTCCGGAATGAACGTGTGGCCGAGCGTGTGCATCTTGAGCAGCGGGGTGAGACCGGCGGTGTCGCCGAAGTCGTAGGTGTAGACGCCGCGCGTGATCGACGGGCAGGCCGCCGGCTCGACCGCGCGAATCTCCGGCGCGATCCGCCCGGCCAGCTTCTCCCGCAGGAACGGGAAGACCAGGCCGCCGAAGTTGGACCCGCCGCCGGTGCAGCCGACGATCACGTCCGGGCGGTCGCCGGCCAATTCGAACTGCTTGAGCGCCTCCTCGCCAATGATCGTCTGGTGCAGCAGCACGTGGTTGAGCACACTCCCGAGCGCGTACCGGGCGTTCGGGTCGACGGCGGCCATCTCCACCGCCTCGCTGATCGCGATGCCGAGGCTGCCGGTGGAGTCCGGGTGCTCGGCCAGCACGGCCCGGCCGGAGTTGGTCAGGTCGGACGGGCTCGGGTGCACGGTGGCGCCGTAGGTCTCCATCATGATCTTGCGGTACGGCTTCTGGTCGTAGGACGCACGCACCTGCCAGACCTCGCACTGCACCCCGAACTGCGCGCAGGCGAAGGCGATCGCACTACCCCACTGGCCGGCACCGGTCTCCGTGGTGAGCTTGGTGACACCCTCCGCGGCGTTGTAGAACGCCTGGGGCACCGCGGTGTTCGGCTTGTGCGAGCCGACCGGACTGACCCCCTCGTACTTGTAGTAGATCCGCGCCGGAGTGCCGAGCGCGCGTTCCAGCCGGCGCGCCCGAAACAGCGGGGATGGCCGCCACAACCGGTAGACGTCGAGCACCTCGCCGGGGATGTCCACATAGCGCTCGCCGGTGACCTCCTGCATGATCAGCGCCTGCGGGAACAGCGGCGCCAGGTCGTCCGGCCCGACCGGGGCCCCGGTTGCGGGGTGCAGCGGCGGGGGCGGCGGCGCCGGCAGGTCGGGGACGATGTTGTACCAGGTGGTCGGCATGTCCGACTCGTCGAGGATGAACTTCGTTCGGTCAGTCATCCGCCGACAGTAGACCCGACCTCGGCAGTTCGGCGAGCAACAAACCGCTGCGTGGTTTCGGGGTGAAGAAGGTGCTCTTGCGCGGCATGCGCCGACCTCCGGCGTGCACCGCAAGCACGTCGGCGAGCGGCACCGGAGCGAGCAGCAACAACGCGTCCGCACCGGCCGGCGGACGCCGCCCGTCGGGCAGCGGACGCACCAGGGGGCTCTCCGGATCGAGGCCAAGTGCCTTGGCCAGCAACAGGTTCTCCAGCACACCGTGGTCGATCCTCGGTAACGGCTCCGCGGCGTCCGGCGGCGGCAGCTCCACCCACATCGCGCGGTCCGGGCAGCGCACCAGCACCCGGCCGGGCGCCGGCCGGGCGTCGGATTCGGCCGGGCGCACGGTCAGCCCGACCCGGCGCCAGGCGTTGGCGAGCGCCGCACCGTCAAGCCCGGTCCCGGTGAGCACCCGGTGGAACGCACCGATCCGCAGGCCCGGGCCGGCGGTGATCAGCGCGAGCATGCCGTCCAACCCGGCCGCCGCCGCGGCCGCCACCCGGTGGTTGCCGTCCGCCACCAGCAGCGGACCAGCCTCGGCGGCGGCCAGCAGGGCGGACTGGCTGGCGCCGGGCCCGACCAGCCACAACTGATGGCGCCGACCCGAGGAGTCCACAGTGGACACCGCGGGCGGCCCCGCGCCGTCGATCACCGAGCGCACCGCTCCGGTCAGCAGATCGACGTCGCTGACCGGCACCAGCAGCGCGGCACTGGTCAGGTAGCCCAGCCCGGCGAGCACCTCGGCCCGTTCGGCCACCACGTCCGGGTAGACCTCCTCGGTGTGCCGCACCCGGTGGTAGTGCTCGAGCCCGGCCGCTCCCGGGTCCACCAGACAGAGCAACCCGGTAGCGGCGCCGTCCGGCCCGTCCACGGTGTACGGCGCGACCACGTCCGTGATCCGGCGGTAGGCCCGGCGCAGCAGTACGGACAGGACGGACCGGGCGATCGGCAGCGCATCCGGCAGGCGCAGCCCCTCGGTCAGCGCGTTCGGCGTGCGATGCGGGTGCTGCACGGCGAGCAGGGTGCCTCGGGCCGCGCCCGGCTCGGCGAGCGCCGCGACCACCCGGTCGGGTTCGGCGAACTCGTCCACGTCCGGTCCGGGCACCTCGTCGCGGACCACCCAACCGTGCCGAACCGGCCGAACCCAGCCGGTCACAAGCCGACCGCGGCGTAGAGCGAGCCGACCTCGGCGCGACTCAGCGAGCGCAGGCTGCCGGAACGCTGGTCGCCGAGGTGCACGTCGCCGACTCGGGTGCGCACCAGCTTGTGCACCGGGTGGCCGACCTCGGCGAGCAGCCGGCGCACGATGTGCTTGCGCCCCTCGTGCAGCACCACCTCGACCAGCGTGCGCCCTGGCATGCTGTCCACCACCCGGAACGAGTCGGCGGTGGCCTTGCCGTCCTCCAGTTCGACGCCGTCGCGCAGCCGCCGGCCGAGGCCGCGCGGCACCACGCCGTTCACTTCCGCCAGGTAGGTCTTGAGCACCAGGTAGGACGGGTGCATCAGGCGGTGCGCCAGGTCCCCGTCGTTGGTCAGCAGCAGCAGTCCCTCGGTGTCCGCGTCCAGCCGGCCGACGTGGAACAGCCGCTCCGAACGGCCGCGTAAGTAGTCGCCGACGCACGGCCGGCCGCGCTCGTCCGACATCGTGGTGTGCACCCCGCGCGGCTTGTTCATGGCCAGGTAGACCAGGTCGTCGCGGACGTTGACGCGGACGCCGTCCACATGGATCACCGCCGTCGCCGGATCCACCCGCCGGCCGAACTCGGTGACCACCTGGCCGTCCACGCTCACCCGGCCCTCGGCGATCAACTCCTCGGCCACGCGGCGGGAACCGACGCCGGCCTTGGCCAGCACCTTCTGCAGCCGGATCCCGTCCGGGTCCGGTGCCAGCTCAGACATCGTCGATCGAGTCCACTTCCGGCAACAGCGGCGCGATCGGCGGCAAGTCGTCCACGGACGACAGTCCGATGCGCTCGAGGAACAGTTCGGTCGTGCGGTACAGGATGCCACCGGTGTCGCTGTCCGTGCCGGTCTCCTCGATCAACCCGCGGGCGAGCAGGGTGCGGATCACGCCGTCCACGTTCACCCCGCGCACCGCGGCCACGCGCGCGCGGGTGGCCGGCTGCCGGTAGGCGATCACCGCGAGCGTCTCGAGTGCGGCCCTGGTCAGCCGGGAGCGCTGGCCGTCGAGCAGCAGCCTCTCCACGAACGGGGCGAACCGGTCGCGGGTGTAGAACCGCCAGCCGCCGCCGACCTGGCGCAGGTCGATGCCGCGGCCGGCCTCGGTGTAGCTGGCGGACATCCGGTGCAGCGCCTCGACCACCCGGGCGAACGGCGCGCCCACCGCGGTGGCCAGCAGCTCTTCCTCCGCGGGCGAGTCCACCACCAGCAACAACGACTCCAGCGCGGCCTCGAGGTCGACGTCGGAGCTGAGGTCGGGCAGGTCCGAGTCGGCCATCGCGACCTCGGCGAACTGGTCCGGCTCGGCCTCGACGAGTTCATCCTCGGGCGGCGCCTGCTCGGCGGCGGTCTCCTCGACCGGCGGGGCCGGCTCCTCGACGGGCCAGGCCAGTTCGCGCTCCGCCGGCTCCCCGGGCGGCGCCGGTTCGGCCGGCGTGCGCCACTCGGTCTCCTCGTGCGGGCTCACCCGTACTCCTCCTCGCCGCCGCCGGCCCTGGCGGCCTCGGCCTGAGCCGCAGCGGCGGCCTCCGCCACGGTTCCGCCGGTCCATCGCACGTGCAACTCGCCGAGCGCGTCGACCTGCTCGAACCGCACCACGGCCTCTTTGTACAGGTCGAGCAGCGCGAGAAAGCGGGCCACCACCTCGACCGTGTGCTGGCAGTCGGCCACCAGCTCACCGAACGTCGCGGCCCCGCGCTCGGCCAGCCGAACTCGCAGCAGCGCGGCCTGCTCACGCACCGAAACCTTGGCCGCGTGCAGGTGCTCGATCGAGATCGTCGGCGGCGGCTTCGGCCGAAACACCGCGGCGGCGATCTCGGCGAACCGGTTCGCGTCCACGCCGAGCATGACCTCGGGCAGCAGCGCGGCGAACCGGTCCTCGAGCGCCACCGAGCGCGGATAGCGGCGCAGCGCCCCGGCCTCCAACTCGGCGAACAGCGCGGCCACCTGCTTGTACGCCCGGTACTGCAAGAGCCGGGCGAAGAGCAGGTCCCTGGCCTCGAGCAGGGCCAGGTCCTCCTCGTCCTCGACGTCCGCCGACGGCAGCAGCCGAGCCGCCTTCAGGTCGAGCAGCGTGGCCGCGATCACCAGGAACTCGGTGGTCTCGTCCAGGTTCCAGTCGTCACCGAGCGAGCGGATGTGTGCGATGAAGTCGTCGGTCACCCGGTGCAACGCCACCTCGGTCACGTCCAACTGGTGCTGCGAGATCAACTGAAGCAGCAGGTCGAACGGGCCCTCGAAGTTGGCGAGCCGGACGGTGAACCGGCTGCCTTGCGAGGGCGGTGCGACGTCGTTGGGCGAGGGAGCCACAACGGTCACTATGAAGCATCCCGCCGCAGCCGCCGCACCAGCATGGAGTCCGCGCCGTTCTCCTCGAGGTCGGCGAGCATGATCGCGATCGCCTCACGGACCACCCGGCCGCGGTCCACCGCCACCCCGTGGGTCGCGCGCAGCGCCAGCCGGGAGTGCTCCAGCGCCAGCAGTTCCTCGTCCGAGACGTACACCGTGATCTTCGAGGTGTGCTTCTGCCGCGGCGATCCGAGCCGGGACGCCGGCTGCCCGGACCGGTGCGGGCGCGGCGGCCGGTCGTCCGCGAACCAGCCGTCGTTCGCGGCCTCGCCGGGCGGCGAGCTGGTCGAGCGGAACAGCTCGGCGGCGCCCGGCAGCGAGGTACGTCGGGTCACCTGGCGATCACTTCTCGGGCCAGGTGCCGGTAGGCCTTGGCACCGGCCGAGCGCGGCGCCCATTTGGTGATCGGCTCGCCCGCCACGGTGGTCTCCGGGAACCGGACCGTGCGGTTGATCACAGTGTCGAACACGGTGTCGCTGAACGCCTCGACCACCCTCGCCATGACCTCCCGCGAGTGCACCGTGCGCGGGTCGAACATGGTGGCCAGGATGCCGGTGATGTCGAGTTTGGGGTTGAGGCGCTCGCGCACCTTCTCGATGGTGTCGATCAACAACGCCACCCCGCGCAGGCTGAAGAACTCGCACTCCAGCGGGATCAGCACCCCGTCCGCCGCGGCCAGCGCGTTCACCGTGAGCAGGCCGAGCGAGGGCTGGCAGTCGATCAGCACGTAGTCGTAGTCGGGGATCACCGGGCGCAGCGTGCGGACCAGGGTGTGCTCCCGGCCGACCTCGGAGACCAACTGCACCTCGGCGGCGGACAGGTCGATGTTGCTCGGCAGCAGGTCCATGCCCTCGACGCAGGTGGGAATGATCACCTCGTGGATCCCGACCGAGCGCTCGATCAGCACGTTGTAGATGGTCTGGTGCAGGTTCTGCGCGGGGATGCCGAGGCCAACGGAGAGCGCGCCCTGGGGGTCGAAGTCGACCAGCAGCACGCGGCGGCCGAACTCGGTGAGCGCGGCGCCGAGGTTGATCGTTGACGTGGTCTTGCCGACCCCGCCCTTCTGGTTGCACAGCGCCAGCACCTTGGCTGGGCCGTGGCCGTTGAGCAGCGGGGGCTCCGGGATGTGCCGGCGCGGGCGGCCGGCCGGACCGGAACCGTTGGGGATGGAGTCGTCGAGCACTTCGTCGTCGTCGGACGCGGCGCGCGGGGGAAGGCTCAGCTCCCGCTCCGAGGGTTGGAATGTCGACATAGCGACCTAACTCCTTGTCGTCCCGACAATCTCGGCCGCATCTTAAGGGCGGTCTCCCCCGGCGTCCGCGAGGCTCGCCGCGAGTGCCTATCGTGTGCCCATGTCCGAGCTCGTCACCGGTGAGGCCGTCGTGCTCGACCTGCGGTTGGCCCGACTGGCGAGCCGGGGCTTGGCGTTCGCACTGGACGTCCTGGTCGAACTGGCCGCCATGTTGCTCTTCGTGCTGCTGCTCACCTCCGGGACCGCCGGGCTGGACGACGCGCTGATCAGCTCGCTCGCCCTCGTTGGCGGGGTGGCGGTGCTGGTCGGGTATCCGGTGCTGTTCGAGACGCTGAGCCGGGGCCGCACCCTCGGCAAGCTCGCATTCGGGTTGCGCGTGGTCCGCGACGACGGCGGCCCGATCCAGTTCCGCCATGCTCTGGTCCGCGGGCTGACCGGGTTGTTCGTCGACTTCTGGGTGCTGGCCGGTTCGGTGGCCGTATTCGTCTCGCTTGCCTCGACCAAGGGCAAGCGGGTCGGTGACTACCTGGCCGGCACGGTGGTCGTCATGGACCGGATCCCCGGGCGCGAGACCGCGGCCCCGCCGATGCCGCCGGGGCTCGCCGGGTGGGCCGCGGGGCTCAACGTGACCGCCGTGCCGGACGCGCTCGCGCTCGCGGTCCGCCAGTTCCTGAGCCGGAGCGCGACCCTGGAGCCGGGTGCGCGGCAGGCACTCGGCGCCCGGCTGGCCGTCGAGGTGAGCGGCTACCTCGGGGTGCCGCTGCCGCTCGACGCGTGGACCACGACCTACCTTGCCGCCGTACTGGCCGAGCGCCGGGCTCGGGAGCAGGCTCGGCTGACCGGCCCAGTTGGGCCGGCCGCGCCGGCCGGGCCGCCGCAATCCTGGTCCCGGCCCACCTCACTGCCGGCGCCGCACGCCGCCGTACCGGGTGACGGCCCGCGGGGCGAGGGCTTCACCCCTCCGGGCTAACCGGGCAAACCGGCTGACGCATCTGGCAGGATGTGCTGGCTAACTTCCGTGTCAACCTGGGGAGCACGCGATGACCGATGGACCGGGCCCGGAGCAGGCAGGTTCCCACCCACCGCCCGAACCGGCGGCGAGCCAGCCGCCGCCTCCGCCGCCGCCAACGCCGCCACCGTCCGCGCCGCCGCCATCCTGGTCCCAATCGCCACCAATGGCGCCGGCGGCGTCGCCTCCGCTGTCGCCGCATTGGTCCCAGTCGCCGCCGGACCTCGGCAAACCCGGGGTCATCCCGCTGCGGCCCCTCGGCGTCACCGAGATCCTGGACGGCTCCATCTCGACCATGCGCCGGCACCTGCGGCCGACGCTCGGCGTGTCCGCGATCGTGGTCACGGTCAGCCGGCTGCTGATCCTGGCCGCCACCTACCCGCTGCTTGACGACCTGAACCGAGCGGTGCAGTTCGACGAGAACACGCCGACGAGCGTGTACTACGACTTCCTCGGCAAGGGCCTCGCCGTCGCCGGCCTCACGCTGCTGATCACGCTGCTCGCCCAGGTCTTCCTGTCCGGGTTCCTCACCGTGGTGATCGGCAAGGCGGTGCTTGGCCAGCCGGTCGGTTTCGGCGAGGTGTGGGGGCGGGTGCGGCCGCGGCTGCCCGCCCTGCTCGGGCTCACCCTGGTCTACCCGGCGATCGCGGTCGGCGTCGGGGCGGTGCTCTTCGTGCTCTTGCTGATCGCGCCCCCGCTGGCGATCCTGCTCCTCCTCGCCGCGATCCCGTTCGCGGTCTGGCTCTACATCCTGTTCTCACTCGCCACGCCCGCGTTGATGCTGGAGAACGCCTCGGTCGGGCGGGCGTTCGGCCGGTCCAGGCAACTGGTGCGGGGAAAGTGGTGGCGGATCTTCGGCGTGACACTGCTCGCCGGGATCATCACGGCCATCATGGCGGCGATCATCACCGTGCCGTTCACCTTTTTCGGTGGTGGCTTCGGCCGGCTCACCTCGACGACGCCGGTCGCCCCGACGGCGACCTACCTCGTGCTGACCACGATCGGCGGCATCATCGCCGGCACGCTCACCGCGCCGTTCGCGGCCGGGGTGCTCGTGTTGCTGTACACCGATCAGCGGATGCGCCGAGAAGGCATGGACATCGAACTGGCCCGCGCCGCGGGCCAGGCACCCGCGTGACCGGCGGCCGGCGTCGCCAGCCGAAGGTGATCCCGGGTCCGAGGGCGTTCAGTACGCTCGAAGGAATGAAGGTGAAGTTGTCCAAGCGCACCTGTCCGTGGTGCGCCGTGACGCACGTCTACGCCGTCACCGAGGAGCGGCTCACCATCGCGCTCGCCGACCATCTCAAGGAATGCGCCGGCGGTGCGTGGGGCCACGCCGAGCGGACCGGTTAGGCCCTGGCCGGCAATGTCCTCCGTGGCCGGTGCCGTCCCGGTTGTCATTCCCCTTGACATCCCGGTTGACATCGGCCGGGACGAGGCCCGTGCGGCAGCCGCGCGGGAACTGTCCGATCCGGCCTACCACACCGCCGATCCGTCCGTTGTGGACCGTGTCATCCGGTGGATCCTCGATCGCGTCACGGACGTGTTCGACGGCGTCGCGTCGGTGACCGCGGGCGGCTCGTTCGGGATAGTCGTGTTGGCTCTCGTACTGGCGCTTGCCATCGTGGTCGTCCGGTTGCGGTCGGGCCGGATCGTCCGTGGCCGGCGGGTCGCCCCGGTGTTCTCCGGCGCGCCTCGGACGGCGGAGGACCACCGGCGCGAGGCCGAGGAAGCACTGGCAAGGGGCGAGTTGGGCGTCGCGGTCCGAGAGCGGTTTCGCGCCATTGCCCGGGATCTCGAGCAGCGCGGCATCCTCGACGAAGTGTCCGGGCGCACGGTCGACGAGATCGCCGGTGCGGCCGGGCGGGCACTGCCGGCCCAGGCAGGCGAGCTCGCCGGCGCGGCCCGGCTGTTCGACGACGTGGTCTACGGTTCCCGACCGGCCACCGTGGCGGGTTACCGCCGGCTGGAGCGGCTCGACGACGCGGTGCGGCACACAGTTCCGGTTTCGCGGTGACCCACTCCGTTTCGCCCGACGCGCGCACGATCTGGCGGGCGGCGCGGGCGCCGGCGGCGGTACTGCTGATCATCGTCGCGGCCGGGATCGTGATCGCGCTGGTGCGCGGTGGCTCCGATGGCGGGTCGCTCGATCCGCGCTCGACCGCGCCGTCCGGCAGCCGGGCGCTGGCTCGTCTGCTCCAGGACCAAGGGGTGCGGACCGACTTCGTGGAGACAGCGGCCGCGGCGGACGGCGCGCTCACCGGCGGACCTGCCACGCTGTTGATCAGCCATCCGGAGCGGATCGAGCCCGATCGGGTCGCGGCACTCGCCCGGCGCGCCGCGACCGTCGTGCTGGTCGCACCGCCGAAGGAGGTACTGCGCGCGCTCGACCTGCCGATGCGCGTGTCCACCGAAGTCGAGGTGCGGGACCGGGCGCCGGACTGTCCACTCGCGACCGCGCGGGCGGCGGGCGTGGCGACCATGGGCGGTGTCCGGTTCTCCGGGACGGAGGTCTGCTACGGCGGGACGCTCGGGTGGACCGGGCCGGTCACCGTGCTCGGCACCGGGGTCGCGTTCACCAACGACCGGCTCGACGAGCAGGGCAACGCCGCGCTCACCATGCGGCTGCTCGGCGGGCACGACCGGATCGTCTGGTACGTGCCCTCGTTCGCCGACCGGCCGGCCCGATCCGAGCGGTCGCTGGTTGACCTGCTGCCCGCCGGCTGGCGGTTCGGACTGATCCAAGTGGTGATCGCGGTGGTCCTGCTCGCGCTGTGGCGGGCCCGCCGGCTCGGGCCGGTGGTGACGGAGCCGCTGCCGGTTCTGGTGCGCGCCGCCGAGACCGCCGAGGGGCGAGCCGGGCTGTATCGCCGCTCCGGCGCCGCCGGCCATGCCGCGGCGGCGCTGCGCCAGGCGACCCGCACGCGCTTGCGCGCCCGCCTCGCGCTACCCGGCGACGCGGAGGCGGGCACCGTCAGCGGCGCGGTCGCCGCTCGAAGCGGCCGAGGCCCCGCCGAGGTGCATGACCTGCTGTACGGTCCGCCCCCGACGACCGATGCCGCCCTGGTGCGGCTCGCCGACCGGTTGGACGCGCTGGAAGCCGAGGTGCGATGACCCAGTTTCGCCATGCTGGCCAGGATCTACCCGCAGATCGTATACGATATCCGATGATTGCACATCGTATACGATGCGTGATGCGTGACAAGCACGGTGCGGATCGGGGGGTTCAGCGTGAGCGATGAGGCGGAGCGTGCCCGGGAGGCGTTGGTCGCACTCCGGGCCGAGGTGGGCAAGGCCGTTGTCGGGCACGATGCGGCGGTGACCGGGCTCATCGTGGCCCTGCTCTGCCGGGGCCACGTGCTCATCGAGGGTGTGCCCGGCGTCGCGAAGACGTTGCTGGTGCGGGCTTTGGCGGCCGCGCTCGACCTGGGCACGACGCGGATTCAGTTCACTCCGGACCTGATGCCCGGTGATGTCACGGGATCGATCGTATACGATACGCACTCGGCGGAATTCTCGTTCCGCCAGGGCCCGGTGTTCACCAACCTCCTGCTCGCCGACGAAATCAACCGCACCCCGCCGAAGACCCAGTCCGCCCTGCTCGAGGCGATGGAGGAGCGCCAGGTCTCGGTGGACGGCCGGCCCCGCGCCCTGCCCGACCCGTTCGTGGTGATCGCGACCCAGAACCCGGTCGAGTACGAGGGCACCTACCCGCTGCCCGAGGCGCAGCTCGATCGCTTCCTGCTCAAGCTCACCATGCCGCTCCCCTCCCGCGAGGAGGAAGTCGGCATCCTGCACCGGCATGCCACCGGCTTCGACCCGATGAACCTCGCCGCGGCCGGCGTCACCCCGGTCGCCGGGCCGGCGGAGCTGGCCGCGGCCCGGGCGGCGGTGCGCACCGTGGCCCTGGCTCCCGAGGTGATCGGCTACGTGGTCGACCTGTGCCGGGCCACCCGCCACTCCCCTGCCGTGCGGCTCGGCGTCTCACCGCGCGGGGCCACCGCGCTGATGACCGCCGCCCGTACCTGGGCTTGGCTCTCCGGCCGGGACTACGTCACCCCGGACGACGTGAAGACGTTGGCGCGACCGGCGTTGCGGCACCGCGTCGAGCTGCGCGCCGAGGCCGAGCTGGAAGGGGCCAGCCCGGACGGTGTGCTCGATACCGTCCTGGCCACCGTGCCCGTCCCCCGCTGATGGCCATCACCGGCCGGGCCGGCCTGCTCGCGCTGCTCGGTGTGCTGGTCGTCGGCGTGGTCGCGCCGTCCCCCGCCGGCCTGCTCCTGGTGGAAACCGTTGTGCTGCTGGGAATCCTGGCCGACCTGGCGCTTGCCGGCAGCGTCGCGCCGCTCGGCTTCACCCGGGCCGGCGACACCTCCGCGCGCCTGGGACAGCCGGCCACGGTCACCCTGACCATCACCAACCCCGGCCGCCGGCCAGTCCGGGGGCCGCTGCGCGACGCCTGGTCGCCGAGCGCCGGCGTCGCCTCCGACCGGCACCGGCTCGACGTCCCTGGCGGCGGTCGGACCAGGCTGACCACGCGGCTGCTGCCGACCCGGCGCGGCGACCGCACCGCGCACCTGGTCACGGTGCGCTCGATCGGCCCGCTCGGACTCGCCGCCCGGCAGGGCTCGCACCGGGTGCCGTGGACGGTGCGGGTGCTGCCGCCGTTCCACAGCCGACGGCATCTGCCGGCCCGGCTCGCCCGGCTGCGCGAGCTGGACGGCCGCCAGGCGGTGCTGGTGCGCGGCCAGGGCACCGAGTTCGACTCGCTGCGGGAGTACGTGGCCGGCGACGACGTCCGCTCCATCGACTGGCGCGCCACCGCTCGAGCCACCGAGGTGATGGTGCGCACCTGGCGGCCGGAGCGCGACCGGCACATCCTGCTGGTACTCGACACCGGCCGGACCTCCGCCGGCCGGGTCGGCGACGCCCCACGTCTCGACGCCGCCATGGACGCGGCCCTGTTGCTCGCCGCCCTCGCCGCACGCGCCGGGGACCGGGTGGACCTGATCGCCTACGACCGCAGGTTGCGCGCCTCGGTGCACGGATCGTCGGCGAGCCAGTTGCTGCCCGCCCTGGTCAACGCGATGGCGCCGATCGAGCCGGAGCTGGCCGAGTCGGACTCCAGGGCGATGGTCACCGAGATTCTGCGCCGGACCCGGCACCGCTCCCTCGTTGTGCTGCTCACCGGCCTTGACCCGGCACCGCTCGAGCATGGCCTGCTGCCGGTGTTGCCCGCCCTCACCGCCCGGCACCGGCTGTTGCTGGCCGGCGTGGCCGATCCTCGGGTGGCCGAGATGTCCCGGGGCCGGGGCGAGGTGACCGCGGTGTATCAGGCCGCCGCCGCCGAACGGGCGTTCGCCGAGCGCCGCCACGTCTCGAACCTGCTCGGCCGCCACGGGGTCGAGGTGGTCGACGCGGTCCCGGACGAGCTGCCACCCGCACTCGCCGATCGCTACCTGGCGCTCAAGGCCGCCGGCCGGTTGTAGGTCCTGGTTCCGGCCGGGCGGAGCTCAGTCCACAAGGGACACTTCGACCCGGTTGTCGTGGAAGACCGGGCCGCCGCCCATGTCGGTGTCCCGCTCGTCGGTGGTGGCGTTGACGCTGGACCCGCCGGTGAGCTTGGCCCAGTACCCCTTGGTGGCGGCGGCGACACCGGGCCGCACCCAGTCGTCCACCGCCACCTCCGCGACGAACCCGCCGCGGTCGTTGTGCACCCGGACCTGTTCCCCGCCAACGAAGCCCCGCGCGGCGGCGTCGGACGGATGCAGCACCACCTTCGGCGGGCCGGCCCGGCGGCGCAGTTCGGCGTTGTTGCTGAACTGGCTGTTCAGGAAGTGGTGTGCGGCAGCGGAGATCAGCAGCAGCGGGTAACGCGCGGCAAGCTCGTCGTCGCACACCTCGGCGGGCGGGAGGTAGCCGGCCAGCGGGTCGAACCCATCGGCGGCGGCGCGCACCGAATAGAACTCGAGCTTACCGGAGGGCGTCGGAAACCCCTGGGCGAACGGGAGGAACGGCCTCGGCACGGCCAGCCGGACGTGGCCATCGGCGCGCAGCCGATCCAGCGTGATACCCGCCAGCCACGGGTCGCCCGAGCCGAGCGCCGTCTCGGCCAATTGCTCGTCGCTGTCGTACAGGCTGGGTTCGGTCAGGCCCATCCGCCCGGCCAGGCGGCGAAACACCTCGGTGTTGGGCAGGCACTCGCCGGGCGGCGCCACCGCGGGCTCGTTCCACGCGAGGTAAAGGTGTCCGTAGCCGGCATGCAGGTCAGCATGTTCGGTCTGCATCGTCGATGGCAGCACGATGTCGGCACAGTCCACGGTGTCGGTGGGGAACTGCTCGATCACCACGGTGAACAGATCCTCCCGGGACAGCGCCCGGCGCACCGCGTTCTGGTCGGGCGTGCTGGCGCCGGGGTTGGCGGCCACCACGAAGAGCGCCTTCACCGGCGGATCGTCCACAGTGGACAGGGTATCGGCCAGCCGGGTCATGTACAGCGAGCGGACCGGCGCTTGGCGCAGGTCGTCCCGGTACAGCGCGGCCTTGTCCAGTGTGAAGTGCCGGCTGGTCGAATAGGACAGGCCGCCGCCGGGGCGGTGCCAGTCGCCGGTGACCCCGGGGATGCAGCCAAGCGTGCGCAGTGCGGTGCCACCGCCGGCGTGACGCTGCATGCCCATGGTGGCGCGGATGGCGGTCGGCCGGGTGGTGCCGATTCGCTCGCCGAGGCGGACGATCTGGTCCACCGGCAGGCCGGTGATCTCGGCGACCTTCCCCGGCGGATACTGCTCGATCCGCTCGCGGAACTCCGGCCAGCCCACGGTGTGCGCGGCCAGGAACTCCTCATCCTCGGCACCGAGTCCGACGATCACATTGAGCAGCCCGAGAGCCAGCGCGGCGTCGGTGCCGGGGACCGGCGCGAGGTGCTCGTCGGCCTGTGCCGCTGTGCGGGTGCGGAGCGGGTCGATGGCCACCACGTGCGCGCCGTCGGCCCTGGCTGCCTGGATGAACCGCCAGATGTGGTGGCCGGTGGTCAGCGGGTTGGTGCCCCAGAGCAGGATCAGCTTGGCTCTGGCCAGGTCCTCCGGGTCGATGCCGGAGGGGGTACCGACACTGTAGGTCAGGCCCGCCGAGCCCGCGGTCGAGCAGATCGTCATCTCGTGCTGAGAGGCGCCGAGCACGTTGAAGAACCGCCGCCCCGGAGACCCGTTGACGCCCTGGAGGAAGCCGAGGGTGCCGGTGCCCCAGTACGGCCAGATCGCCTCACCGCCGTGCTCATCGACGATGTCGCGCAGTCGCACCGAGATCTCGTCCAGCGCCTGGTCCCAGCTGATCCGCTCGAACTCTCCCGCGCCTTTCGGGCCGACCCGGCGCAACGGGTGGAGCAGCCGGTCCGGCGCCGCGGTGTGTTCCAGATACCGGTTGACCTTGGTGCACAGAGCGCCGCGCGTGAACGGGTGGTTCGGGTTCCCGCGCAGTTCGATCGGTGTGCCCTCGCGCACCGTCACCGTCCAGCCGCAGGTGTCCGGGCAGTCGAGCGGGCACGCTCCCAGCACCGTCAGGTCCGTCGCCATCCACACCCCTCAGCCGTCGCCCGCGTCGATGTCTCCAGTGTGTCCAGCCAGTATGGCCCGCCGGCCGAGCCCGAACACGTAGCCGAGGAACGCCGCCTCGACCAGCACTCCGATGCCGATCCGGGCCCAGGTGGGCAGGCCGGACGGGGTCACGAAGGCTTCGATCACGCCGGAGACGAGCAGCACGCCGAACAGGCCGATGGCGACGCCACCGGCCGCGCGGCCCTGCTTGGCCAGCGCGGCGGACCGGGTGAGTCCGCCGGGGTCGATCACCGTCCAGCCCAGCCGCAGCCCGGTGCCGGCGGCGACGAACAGCGCGGTCAGCTCGAGCAGGCCGTGCGGCGCGACCAGACCGAGGAAGATGTCGAACCGGCCGGCGACCGCCATCAGGCCGCCGGCAACCCCGAGGTTCGCCGCGTTCACCGTCAGGATGGCCACCACCGGGATGCCAAGGAGCACCCCGAGCACCAGGCAACCGGCGGCAAGCCAGGCGTTGTTCGTCCACACCTGCGCGGCGAACGACGCGGCCGGCGCGGCGGAGTAGTACGACTCGAACTCGCCGCCCGGCGCGGTCAGCGCGCGGATCTCGTCCGGGGCCGCGATCGTGGCCTGGACCTGGGCGTCGGACGCGACCCAGGCGGCGATCAGCCCGCTGAGCGTGAAGAACCCCAGCGCGGTGGCCAGCCACCACCGTCGGCTGGCATACATCGCGGCGGGCAGCCCGCGGGCCAGGAAGGTGCCGATCTCACGCCAGCTCTGGCCCGGTGCGCCGGTGACCGCCGAGCGTGCCCTGGCCACCAGCGAGGAGAGCCGGCCGAGCAGCGCCGGATCCGGTGCGGACGCGCGGGCGATCGACAGGTGCGTGGCCACCCGCTGGTAGAGCAGCACCAGTTCGTCCGCCTCGGGCCCGGCCAGCCGCCCGCCGCGACGCACCAGCTCACCCAGCCGGTCCCACTCGGCCCGGTGTGCCGCGACGAACACATCGACGTCCACACCGGGCAGCCTAGACACCGTAACCTGATCTTCGTGTCGGCCAGCCGAACCGCGCGGTACGTGGCGCTGTACCGCGCGCTGGAGACCGACCGGTCAGCACTGTCGGCAAGGTGCCGCAAAAATCGAGGTGTCCGGTAACGGTGGATGCTGAGTGGACCGCCTCCGGTCGGCTGCGCGAGATCTCCCACCCGTGGGTGGTGGATCACCTGGCCACGCTGGCTCTCGTCAACGGTCCGAGCGACGGATCGACGCTCAATCTCAAACCCGTCCGCCACGGGCCACTCAGCATCGGGCTCCTGGAGTTCGCCCGTGGCTTCCACGTCTTTGTCGGTGACTGTCTACCCAGCTTCGAAATGGATCAGCAGGATCTGAGAGATCAAACGGAATTCGAGGAACTCGTGCTGGCCGCGTTGGAAGGGCGGGTACGGATCGAGATGGCGCGTACCCCCCTCGGCTACCGGGCCAGAACCGTCCTGTGGGACTCGTCCAAGTGGACATTCGCACGCGAGCTGGGCGCATCCATGATCAGCCTGGGAAAGCGAACCGTCGATTTCTCCCCGTATCGTGACAACCGGTTCGGTTAGCCAGATGAGGAACCCCGCGAGTCTCGCGCTCCAGCAACTGAGTTGCGCGCTCCAGCAAAGCGGGCGCGTCAGTCGCGGGCCCGTGGGTGGGCCGTCGCGTAGATCTCGCGCAGCATGGTCACGGTGACCAGGGTGTAGATCTGGGTCGTGGTGACCGAGGCGTGGCCGAGCAGCTCCTGGACGACCCGCACGTCGGCGCCGCCCTCCAGCAGGTGAGTCGCGAACGAGTGGCGCAGGGTGTGGGGGGACACGGTGGTGCTGATTCCGGCGCGGTCGGCGGCCACCTTCAGCGCCTGCCACGCACTTTGCCGAGAGAGCCGCCCGCCGCGCACGTTGAGGAACACCGCCGGGGTGCCGCGTCCGTTCGCGGCCAACCCGGGACGCACCCGCACCAGGTAGGAGTCCAGCGCGGCCAGCGCCGGCCGGCCGATCGGCACCAGCCGCTGCTTGCCGCCCTTGCCGTCCAACCGTACGGTCCGCTCGCCCGCGTCAAGATCGTCCACGTCGAGCCCGACCGCCTCGGAGATCCGCGCGCCGGTGGAGTAGAGCAGCTCCAGCAGGGCCCGGTCGCGCAGCGCCGCCGGGCTGTCTCCGGCCGAGGTGTCCAGCAGTCGCAACACGTCATCCACCGGCAGCGCCTTGGGCAGCCGCCGGGGCGCGGACGGCGGGTGGATCACCCGCGCCGGATCGGTCTGCGCCAATCCTTCGCGGACCGCGAAGCGGTGCAGACCGCGCACCGCGACCAGCGCCCGTGCGGCGGAGGACGCGGCCAGCGGCGGATGTTCGGGCGCACCCTCGCGCAGCACGGCGAGGAAACCGGACACCTGCCTCTCGGTGACGCCGGACAGGTCGGTGACGCCGAGCGCGGCCAGGTGATCGGCGTAACGCCGCAGATCGCGGGCATAGCCGTCCAGGGTGTTGCGGGCGGTGCCCCGCTCCACGGCGAGATGGTCCAGATACCCGGCGATCACCCCGGTCACCTCGGTCAGACCGCACCTCCGATGGCGTACTCGAGCGGCGTGTACTGCATGCCGTGCGCCTGAGCCACCTCGTCGAGCACCACCACGCCCGCGGTCACGTTCACGCCGCGGGCCAGCACCGGCGAAGTCCGCACCGCCTCGACGAAACCCTTGTCCGCCAACGCGACCGCGTACGGCAGCGTGACGTTGGTGAGCGCCCAGGTGGACGTGTTGGGCACCGCACCCGGCATGTTGGCCACGCAGTAGAACACCGAGTTGTGCACCTCGAAGGTCGGGTCCGCGTGCGTGGTCGGCCGGGAGTCGGCGAAGCAGCCGCCCTGGTCGATGGCGATGTCCACGAGCACCGAACCCGGCCGCATCTGCGCCACCAGCTCGTTGCTGACCAGCGTGGGCGCCTTGGCACCGGGCACCAGCACCGCGCCGATCACCAGGTCCGCCCACCGGCACGCCTTGTCCACCTCGTAGGCGTTGCTGGCCACGGTCTGCAGGTGCCCCCGGTAGGTGAAGTCGATCTCCCGCAACCGGTTGATGTTGGTGTCCAGCACGATGACCTCGGCCTGCAACCCGACCGCGATGCTCGCCGCGTTCATCCCGGCCACCCCGGCGCCGATCACCGCGACCTTGCCGGCCGCCACCCCGGACACGCCGCCGAGCAGCACACCGCGCCCGCCGGAGGCCCGCTCCAGGCAGTGTGCGCCCACCTGCGGCGCCATCCGGCCGGCCACCTCGCTCATCGGCGCCAGCAGCGGCAGCGAGCCGTCGGGCGCCTGCACGGTCTCGTACGCGATCGCGGTGATCCCCGAGTCGATCAGCGCCTGGGTGCACTCCGCGCTGGCCGCCAGGTGCAGGTAGGTGAACAACGTCTGGCCCCGGCGCAGCCGCCCGTACTCCTCCGGCACCGGCTCCTTGACCTTGAGCACCAGGTCGGCGGCCGCCCACGTCTCGTCGGCGTTCGGCGCGATCTTGGCGCCGGCGGCGAGATAGTCGGTGTCCGGAACGGACGATCCGTCGCCGGCCCCGGTCTCGATCAACACCTCGTGCCCACGATGCACGAGTTCGACCACTCCGGCCGGGGTAATCGCCACCCGGTACTCGTGGTTCTTCACCTCGCGGGGAACGCCGACCAGCACCGTGCCTCCTCGGACTCGACCCCGGGTCACGCCACGCTGCGCGCCCGGCGCGAGCCTAGTCCCACCGAAACCGCCCTGCCCGAGAGCACCTCACGTATCGTGACGGTCGTGAGCGAGCCAGTCGACCGGGACGCGTTGCGCATCGGCACGCAGGAGCGCGAGGACGCGATCCAGGCCCTCGGCGATCACTTCGCCGAGGGCCGGCTGCCGACGGAGGAGTACGAGCAGCGGGTCACCGGCGCGCTCGAGGCGCAGACCCGGGGTCAGCTCCGCCAGTTCTTCGGCGATCTGCCGGCGCCGCACCCTCGGTTCATGGCACCGCCCCGAACGCCGCCACCAGCGCCGCTGCCACTCGTGCCGGTGCCGGCGTACCCGCCGGTCATGTACACCGGTTACTCGGACAAGTCCCGAGTCGCCGCCGGGCTGCTCCAGATCCTGCTGCCGTTCGGCATCGGCCGCTTCTACACCGGCCACATCGGCATCGGGGTGGCCCAGCTGGTCACGGTGTTGATCGGGGTCGGGGTGATCTGGTCGATGATCGACGGGGTGATCCTGCTGACCGCTGGCGGCACCGACAGCTACGGCCGCCGGCTGCGCAACTGAGCGTCAGGACAGGAACCCGCGCAGCAGGGCGGCGGTGCCGTCCAGATGCTCGGCCATGGCCAACCGGGCACCGGCCGCGTCGCCGGCGACGATGCGCTCCACGATTCGGCGGTGCTGGGTGTGCGAGTGCTCGATGTTCACCTCGAGCAGCGGGATCGCGTCGAGCAGCTCGTTGACCCGGATCCGGATGTCCGCGACCGCGGTGGTGAGCAGGGCGGACGCGGTCACCTCGGCGATGGCCAGGTGCAGCCGGGAGTCGCGGCGCCGGTAGTCGGCCACGTCCACGGTGTCCGACTCGGTGAGGGCGGCCCGCAGGTGCCGGCGGTCGGCGGCGGTCAGCGTGCGCGCCGCGGCCGCCTCGGCGGCGCCGGTCTCCAGCACCTGGCGCAGCGTCAGCACGTCCTCGAGCTCCGCGGCCAGTTCGGTGCGAGGCCGGCCGCTCGCCGTCGGCGGTAGCGCCTCGGCGACGAACGTGCCGCCGTAGCGCCCCCGCCGGGATTGCACGTAACCCGCGGCGACCAGCGCCCGGATCGCCTCACGCAGGGTCACCCGGCTCACCCCGAGCCGCCCGGCCAGCTCCCGCTCGGCCGGCAGCCGCTCCCCCGGTGCCGCCACCCCGAGCCGGATGGCCTGCAGCAGCCGCTCGACCGTCTCCTCGAAGGCATTGCCGGTGCGCACGGGGCGGAACACCGCCTCGCCGGCACTGGCCAGTGTCGACACCGGAACCTACAACGGGGTCACGTAGGCGCCGGAGATCCCACCGTCCACGAGGAACGTCGACGCGGTGACGAACGAGGCGTCGTCGCTGGCCAGGAACGCCACCGCGGCGGCGATCTCCTCGGGCTCGGCGAACCGGCCGACCGGCACGTGCACCAGGCGCCGCGCGGCCCGTTCCGGGTCCTTGGCGAACAGCTCCTTCAGCAGCGGCGTGTTCACCGGACCGGGGCACAGGGCGTTCACCCGGATGCCTTCGCGGGCGAACTGCACGCCCAGCTCCCGGCTCATCGCCAGCACGCCCCCCTTGGACGCGGTGTAGGAGATCTGCGAGGTGGCCGCGCCGAGCACCGCGACGAACGACGCGGTGTTGATGATCGAACCCTTGCCCTGGCGCCGCATGTGCGGGATGGCGTACTTGCAGCACAGGTACACCGAGGTCAGGTTGACGCGCTGGACCCGTTCCCAGGCCTCGAGGCCGGTGGTCAGGATCGAGTCGTCCTCCGGCGGCGAGATCCCCGCGTTGTTGAACGCGACGTCCACCCGGCCGTGGTTCGCCACGACGCCGTCGAACAGCGCGGACACGGCCGCTTCGTCGGTCACGTCGCAGGTCGCCGCGTCCCCGTCGAGCTCCTTGGCCAGTGCCTCGACCGCCTCGGTGTTCAGGTCGACCGCCACCACCCTGGCACCTTCGGCGGCGAACCTGCGCGCGGTGGCGAGGCCGATGCCGCTCGCCGCGCCGGTGATCACCGCAACCCGATCCTGAAGCCGCATCTACTCCTCCGTGGCCAGAAAGACGTTCTTGGTCTCGGTGAACGCGGCAAGCGCGTCCGGCCCGAGCTCGCGGCCGAGACCGGACTGCTTGACGCCGCCGAACGGGGTCCAGTACCGCACCGACGAATGCGAGTTCACCGACAGGTTCCCGGCCTCGACCGCACGGGCCACCCGCAGGGCCCGGCCGACGTCGCGGGTCCAGATCGACCCGGACAGGCCGTACTCCGTGGCGTTGGCCATGCGAACCGCGTCCGCCTCGTCGGTGAACGGCTGCACGGTGACCACCGGCCCGAAGATCTCATCGACCACGGTCCGGTCGTGCGCAGAGGACGGGGTGAGAACCGTTGGCGGGAACCAGAAGCCGGGTCCGTCCGGGGCACTTCCGCGGATCGCGACCGGGGCGTCGGACGGCACGTAGGCGGCCACGCTCGCCCGGTGCGCGGCGGAGATCAGCGGGCCCATCTCGGTCGACTCGACGGCCGGGTCGCCGACCACGACGCCGAGCACGGCCGGCTCGAGCAGCGCCATGAACCGGTCGAAAACGTTGCGCTGCACCAGGATTCGGGACCGCGCGCAGCAGTCCTGGCCGGCGTTGTCGAACACGCCGTACGGCGCGGTGGCCGCGGCGCGTTCCAGGTCGGCGTCCTCGAAGATGATGTTGGCGTTCTTGCCGCCCAGTTCCAGGGTCACCCGCTTCACCTGCGCGGCGCAGCCGGCCATGATCTGCTTGCCGACCTCGGTCGAGCCGGTGAACACGATCTTGCGCACCGCCGGGTGCTCGACGAACCGTTGCCCGACAACGGAACCCTTGCCGGGCAGCACCTGGAACACGTCCGGCGGAAGGCCCGAGGCCCTGGCCAGCGAGCCGAGCCGGAGCGCGGTGAGCGGGGTCAGCTCGGCCGGCTTGAGCACCACCGTGTTGCCGGCCGCGAGGGCCGGCGCGAACCCCCAGCCGGCGATCGGCATCGGGAAGTTCCACGGCACGATCACGCCGACCACGCCGAGCGGCTCGGCGAAGGTGAGGTCCACTCCGCCGGGCACCGGGATCTGGCGACCGAACAACCGCTCCGGCGCCGCGGCGTAGTAGTGCAGCACGTCGCGGACGTTGCCGGCCTCCCAGCGGGCGTTGCCGATGGTGTGCCCTGAGTTGGCGACCTCCAGCCGGGCGAGGTGTTCCCGGTCGGCGTCCACCGCATCGGCGAACGCCCGGAGCAGCCGGGCCCGGTCGGCCGGCGCCACCGCGCGCCAGGCCGGGAACGCCGCGTGCGCCCTGGCGATGGCCGCGTCGGTGTCCTGCGCCGAGGTCGCCGGCACGGTCTCGACCACCTGCTCGGTGGCCGGGTTGAGCACGTCGAAAGGCGCCATCAGGTTGCCGCCACCAACGCCTCGAACAGCCGGTGGTCCGGGCCCTGCACGGCGGTGTACTCCTCGGGGTGCCATTGGACCCCGACAAGGAACTGCTCGCCGGGCAGCTCGATTGCCTCGACCAAACCGTCATCGGACCAGGCAACCGGAACCAGCCCGGCACCGAGCCGGTCGACCCCCTGGTGGTGGTGGCACGACACGAACAGCTCCTCGCCGATGATGCCGGCCAGCCGGCTGCCCGCCGCCACCTTCACGTCCATCACCCCGAAGACACCGGGCTCCGGCCGGTGGCCGGAGTTGCCGACCAGGTCTGGCACGTGCTGATTCAGGTTGCCGCCCAGCGCGATGTTGATCACCTGCATGCCTCGGCACACCCCAAGCACCGGTAACCCGACCTGCCGCGCGGCCTCGAAGAGCTCAAACTCCACGGAATCCCGCGGCTGGCGCGGCTCCCCGGTGGTCTCCAACGGCGTCTGGCCGTACCGGGCCGGGTCGATGTCCGCCCCACCGGCCAGTACCAGACCGTCCAGACGGGACACCAGGCCGACGTCCCAGGAACCACCCGGAGGCAGCAGCACCGGCGTGCCACCCGCGGCCACCACACCGTTCACATAAGACCGGGGAATCAGCGCCGCCACGGTGTGCCACACGCCGAACGAAGCCGGTTCCAGGTAGCAGCTGATGCCGATCAACTTAGAGCCGTTCGAAGCCACGGACCTTCTCCCAGTCGGTCACCGCGGCGTCATAAGCGGCCAGCTCGACCCGCGCGTTGTTCAGATAGTGCTCGACCACGTCGTCGCCGAACGCCGCCCGGGCCAGCTTGCTCTCCGCGAGCAGCGCGGCCGCCTCCCGCAGGGTCGACGGTACCTGCGGGCGATCCGTTGCCTGGTAGGCGTTGCCGGTGAACTCCGGCTCGAGGGCCAGCTCGTTCTCGATGCCGTGCAGGCCGGCCGCGACCAGCGCGGCCACCGCCAGGTAGGGGTTGACGTCGCCGCCGGCCATCCGGTTCTCCACCCGCAGCGAGTCGCCGTGCCCGACCACGCGCAGGGCGCAGGTGCGGTTGTCCACGCCCCAGGCGACCGTGGTCGGGGCGAAGCTGCCGGGGATGAACCGCTTGTAGGAGTTGATGTTCGGCGCGAAGAAGTAGGTGAGCTCGCGGGTGCAGGCGAGCTGGCCGGCCAGGAAGTGCTCCATCAGCGGGGCGAAGCCGTGCCCGCCGGCACCGGCCAGTACCGGTTCGTCCGCTCCACCGCGCAGGCTGATGTGGACGTGGCAGGAGTTGCCCTCCCGCTCGTTGTACTTGGCCATGAAGGTCAGGCTCTTGCCGTGCGCCGCGGCGATCTCCTTGGCCCCGGTCTTGTAGATGCTGTGGTTGTCACAGGTGGCCAGGGCACCCGCGTAGCGGAAGGCGATCTCGTGCTGGCCGGGGTTGCACTCCCCCTTGGCGGACTCGACGTACATGCCGGCGCCGGACATCCCGTTGCGGATGTCGCGGAGCAGCGGCTCCAGCCGGCCGGTGCCGAGCATCGAGTAGTCCACGTTGTACTGGTTGGCCGGGGTGAGGTCGCGGTAGCCGCGCCGCCAGGCGTCCTCGTAGGAGTCGTCGAACACGATGAACTCCAGCTCGGTGCCGACGAACGCGGCCAGCCCGCGCTCGGCCAGCCGGTCCAACTGGCGGCGCAACACCTGACGCGGCGATGCGGCCACCGGGGCGCCGTCGAACCATTCGACGTCGGCGAGCACCAGGGCGGTGCCCGGATGCCAGGGCACCCGGCGCAGGGTGCTGAAGTCCGGCCGCAGCACGAAGTCGCCGTAGCCGCGGTCCCAGGAGGACATCCGGTAGCCGGCCACGGTGTTCATCTCGACGTCCACCGCGAGCAGGTAGTTGCAGGCCTCCGCGGCGTGCGGGACGACCTCGTTGAGGAAGTACTCCGCGCCGCATCGCTTGCCCTGTAAGCGGCCCTGCATGTCCACCAGAGCCAGCAACACGGTGTCGATCTCACCGGCGTCGACCAGGCCGCGGAGCCCGTCGAGGGTGAGCAGACCTTCGCTGTGCCGCATCCGCGCCACTCCCTCCTTACCCGACCTTGACATGACGGGGTGGCGAGGATCACCCTCTAGCCCATCTAAAGGCATGATCGTAGCCCATTGGGAGCCAGGAGGCAGCCGTGACCACGGACAGCCCGGAGACTCGAACCACCCCCGCCGCCGTCCTCGGTGACGACGAGAAACGGCTGCACGAACTCGGCTACGCGCAGGAGTTACTCCGCCGGATGTCCGGCTTCTCGAACTTCGCCGTCTCGTTCACGATCATCTCGATCCTGTCCGGCTGCCTCACGCTGTACCAGTTCGGGATGAACACCGGCGGCCCGGTGATGATCGTCTGGGGCTGGCCCATCGTCGGCCTGATGACCCTGCTGGTCGGCTTGGCCATGGCCGAGGTCTGCTCCAGCTTCCCGACCGCGGGTGGCCTGTACTACTGGGCGGCGAAACTCGCGCCACGCAACGGCGCCGCCTGGTCCTGGTTCACCGGCTGGTTCAACTTCCTCGGCCAGGTCGCGGTCACCGCGGGCATCGACTTCGGCGCGGCGTTCTTCCTCAACGCGTTCCTGGACCTGCAGTTCGGCTACGCCGCGACGCCGCCGCACACCATCCTGTTGTTCGGCCTGATCCTGATCCTGCACGGGCTGTTGAACACGTTCGGGGTCAAGCTGGTGGCCCGGCTCAACGACATCAGCGTGTGGTGGCACGTGGCCGGCGTGCTGATCATCGTGGCGGCACTGGCCTTCCTGCCGGACCACCACCAGTCCGCCTCGTTCGTGTTCGGCCACTTCGTGAACAACACCGGCTGGGGTTCCGGCCTCTACGTCGCGCTGCTCGGCCTGCTGCTCGCCCAGTACACCTTCACCGGCTACGACGCGAGCGCGCACATGACCGAGGAGACGCACGACGCGGCGCGCAGCGGCCCGCGCGGCATCGTGATGTCCATCGTGGTCTCGCTCGCCGCCGGCTGGGTGCTGCTGATCGGGCTCACCTTCGCCATCCAGAACTACGACACCGAGGTCGCCTCGGCCACCCCGCCGGCCCAGATCTTCCTGGACGCGATCGGCTTCACCGGCGGGAAGCTGTTGCTGCTCATCGTGATCGGCGCGCAGCTGTTCTGCGGCATGTCCTCGGTGACCGCGAACTCCAGGATGATCTACGCGTTCTCCCGGGACGGCGCGCTGCCGTTCTCGAGCTTCTGGCACCGGGTGAACAAGCGCACCAGGACACCGACGAACGCGGTCTGGCTGGGTGCCAGCGGCGCGTTCCTGCTCGGCCTGCCCTACCTGTGGAACTACACCGCGTATGCCGCGGTGACCTCGATCGCGGTGATCGGTCTGTACGTGGCCTACGTGCTGCCCACGTTCCTGCGGCTGCGCCAGGGCGATTCGTTCCAGCGCGGGCCGTGGCACCTGGGCCGGTGGAGCCGTCTGGTCGGCACCGTCGCGGTGGTCTGGGTCTGCTTCATCACGGTGCTGTTCATGCTGCCGCAGGCGAACCCGGTCACCGCGAAGAGCTTCAACTACACGCCGATCGCGGTCCTCGCCGTGCTCGGCTTCGCCGGCATCTGGTGGCTGGTCTCGGCCAGGAACTGGTTCACCGGGCCGAAGGTGCAGGGCAATGCGGCGGAGCTGGCCGCGATCGAGCGTGACCTCGGCTCGGTGTGAGGTCCCACGTGAGTCTCAGTGCGACCGCGCGGCGAACCGGGTGGGACGGCTCGGCCACGGCTGGTTCGCCGGGCGAGGTCGGGCCATGCCGGCCCGGACGGCGTGGGCGGCCAGCAACCCGGCGCTGGCCTGGCCGTTGAGGATCTCGCCGGCCAGCGCCAGCCGCACCGCGTCGTCCAGCGGGAACCGGCTGGAGCGCAGGTCGGCCTCCTCCTCGCCGAGCAGCTCCCGGTCCACTTCGGACAATCCGGTGGCCAGGTAGATCCGGACCACCTCGTCGGTGAAGCCCGGCGAGGTGGCCATGTCCAGCAGTACCGACCAGTGCTCGGCGGCCAGCCCGACCTCTTCGACCAGCTCGCGCTTCGCCGCTTCGAGCGGATCCTCGCCGGCGTGGTCGAGCAGTCCGGCCGGCAGTTCCCAGAGCCGCCGGCCGAGCGGGTGCCGGTACTGGTCGATCAGAGTGACCTCGCCGGCCTCGTCCAGTGCGACGACGGCCACCGCGCCGGGATGCTCGACCACCTCCCTGGTGGCCGTGTCGCCACCCGGCATCACCACCTCGTCCATGCGCAGCGCCAGGATCCGTCCCACATGGAGGTCCCGGGTCGATCCGACGGAGAACGTGTGCCGCTCATCGGTCACGGACGGGCCCCCGCGCTCATCGCCTGCTCGGGCAGCACCACCGGCAGCCGCTCGGCCGCCCGGTACGCCACGGCCGCCGCGACGAAGTCGGTGAAGAGCGGGTGCGGCCGGGTCGGCCGGCTCTTCAGCTCGGGATGCGCCTGGGTGCCGACGAAGAACGGGTGCACGTCGCTCGGCAGCTCGACGAACTCCACCAGGTGACCGTCCGGGGAAACGCCGGAGAACGACACGCCGGCCTTGGTCAGCCGGTCCCGGTAGGCGTTGTTGACCTCATACCGGTGCCGGTGCCGCTCGGACACCTCGCGGGTGCCGTAGGCGCGGGCCACCGCCGAACCGGAGGCGAGCTTGGCCGGGTAGGCGCCGAGCCGCATGGTGCCGCCCATGTCTCGCTCGCCGGCCACCACGTCCTGCTGGTCGGCCATGGTGCTGATCACCGGGTGGGTGGTGGTCTCGTCGAACTCGTCGGAGTTGGCGTCGGCCAGGCCGGCCAGGTTGCGGGCCATCTCGATCACCATGCACTGGAGCCCGAGACACAGCCCGAGCGTCGGGATCCCCTTGGTACGGCTGTAGTTGATCGCCCCGATCTTGCCCTCGATGCCACGTACCCCGAAGCCCCCGGGAATCAGCACGCCGTCCACACCGGACAAGGCGGCGGTCGCGCCGGCCGGCGACTGACAGTTGTCCGACGGCACCCAGACGATCTCGACCTTGGCGTGGTGGGCGAACCCGCCGGCGCGCAACGCCTCGGTGACCGACAGGTAGGCGTCCGGCAGGTCGACGTACTTGCCGACCACCGCGATCCGCACCGTCTCCTTGGGAGAGTGCACCCGGTCGAGGAGGTCGCCCCAGACGGCCCAGTCCACGTCCCGAAACGGCAACCCGAGCCGGCGCACCACGTAGGCGTCGAGCCCCTCGCGATGCAGCACCTTGGGAATGTCGTAGATGGAAGGCGCGTCCGGTGCCGCCACCACGGCGTCGGTGTCCACGTCGCACATCAGCGCGATCTTGCGCTTGAGCCCGTCCGGGATGTCCCGGTCGGCCCGACAGACGATGGCGTCCGGCTGGATGCCGATGTTGCGCAGCGCAGCCACCGAGTGCTGCGTTGGCTTGGTCTTCAGCTCGCCGGACGGAGCCAGATACGGCACGAGCGAGACGTGCAGGAAGAAGCAGTTGTCCCGGCCGACGTCGTGGCGCACCTGCCGGCAGGCTTCCAGGAACGGCAGCGACTCGATGTCGCCGACCGTGCCGCCGACCTCGGTGACCACCACGTCCGGCGCCCGGCCGCTGTCGTCCGGCATGGCCATGGCGCGGATCCGCGACTTGATCTCGTCGGTGATGTGCGGGATCACCTGGACCGTATCGCCGAGGTACTCGCCGCGGCGCTCCTTGGCGATCACCGTGGAGTACACCTGTCCGGTGGTCACGTTGGCGCTGCCGGTCAGGTCTCGGTCCAGGAACCGCTCGTAGTGTCCGATGTCCAGATCGGTCTCGGCGCCGTCGTCGGTGACGAACACCTCGCCGTGCTGGAACGGGTTCATGGTGCCCGGATCCACATTGAGGTAGGGATCGAGCTTCTGCATGGTCACCCGCAGCCCACGCGCGGTGAGTAGCTGACCGAGGCTGGACGCGGTGAGCCCTTTGCCCAGCGAGGAGGCCACGCCCCCGGTGACGAATACATGCTTGGTCGTTCGTGCTTGCAAAGGGGCTCCCCGTGGCGTCAGTTCATGTGCTCTGCCGAATTCGGCGGCACCGTACATAGCGGGGCGTCCCGCCTGCCGTTCCACGGGGTTTCACGCTAACACGGGAACGCGGCCGCGCGCATCGCGGACACGCCGAGGCTCATCCGGTTGGCGGGCCTGGGGCCGGCGCCTGCGCGTTGCCCGCGGTGCCGTACCGCCCGGACTTCTCATCCAGCTGCTCCCGCAGCGCCAACAGCGTCACCACCCGACCGGCCGGGGTGTCCGCGTTGTCCACGGTGGACAGTATCTGGGTGGCCGCGGTATCCGCCCGGACCATGCCGAGCGGCCCGGTGCCGTCGGCCGAGCCGGCGCCGCCGGCCAGCACCGTGCCGGCGCCTGATCGATCAAGCTGCGCGGCGAACCTGGCGATCGTCGCCGCCCGGTCGCCCGCCCCGTCGCCGTGGCGCGCACCACCGGTGAGCACCACCGCCAGCTGCCCCGGTTTGACGTCGTCGGCGGCCCGGACGAAGCCACCGTCGGTCAGTCCGGCCAGCGCGGCCGCGGTCTCCTCCGGCGAGGCCTGCGGCTTGTTGTCCACCTTGCCGATCAGCAGCAGCGGACCGAGCAGCCCGCCGGCCAGAGTGCCGGGATCGGACACCGTGGGCAGCTGCACCCCGGCCGGCAGCAGCCGGGTGACGATGTCCTTGAGCTGGTCGGCCTTGGCCGGGTCGGCGAACGCCTCGGTGAGTTGGAGCTCGCCGGCCACCGTCGCTCCGGATGCGGTGACCAGGGTCCTCAGCGCGTCCCGGTCGGCCGGCCGCGCGTCGGCGGTGGTGACCAGCACGACGGTGCGCTTGTCCAGCAGGCCCCGCACCGCGAGGGGGCCGACCGAGGTGGCGAAGGAATCGGCGTCGGTGAGCCGGGCGGTCAGGCCGTTGCGCTGGGTCTGCAGGTCCGTCACCTGTCCGGCCAGGTCCTGATTGTCGCTGGACAGGCCGCTGAGCAGGGTCCGGCTCAGCGTGGTCGAGCCGAGCACCACCCCGACGGCCAGGGCCAGGAACACCGCGGAGATCGAGACGAGGTGATAGCGCAACGTGATCACGCGAAGAGCCCCCTGGCCCAGGAGACCACGCCGGCCCAGGTCTCGATCGCCCAGTCGAGGTAGACGCCGCCGATCCCGGACACGGCGAGCGCCACCACCACGGCGACCAGTGCGGCGAGCACCAGGACCACCACCGCGGGCACCGAGACCCGGCTGCGGTGCAGGGCCACCACCGCCCGCCCGTCGACCAGCCGGCTGCCCAGCTTGAGCCTGGTCAGGAACGTGGACGGGTTGGAGCCGGAGCGGCCGCGGTCGAGGAACTCGTGCAGCGTGGCCTGGAACCCGACGGTGACCACCAGGCTCGCGCCGTGCACGTCGGCCAGCAGCAGGGCGAGGTCCTCGGCGTTGCCGGAGGCCGGGAACGTCGCCGCGCCGATGCCGAGGTCCTGAATGCGCTCGAGGCCGGAGGCATGCCCGTCCAGGTGCGCCGGGATGACCACCTCGGCCCCGCAGCGCAGCGTGTCCGTGGCGATGCCGCCGGGATCACCGACGATCACGTCCGGGCGGTAGCCCGCCTGGCACAGCGTGTCGGCCGCCGCGTCGACGCCGATCAGCACCGGCCGGTGCTCGCTGATGTAGCGGCGCAGATCCTCGAGGTCCTCGGCGTGCCGGTGCCCGGGCGCGACCACGAGCACCTGACGGCAGCGAAGCGACGAGCGCAGGTCGGGCACGCCGACACCGTCCAGGATCAGCATGCGTTCCCGGCGCAGGAACTCGATGGTGTTCGCGGAGAACGCCTCGAGCTGCGCGGACATCCCGGCCTTGGCCTCGACCATGAGGTCGGCGACGGTCTCCACGGTGTGTTGGCTGCCCCTGACCAGCTCGCGCTCGCCGGCGTAAACGGCGCCGTCGTGCAGCCGCAGCTTCACACCGTCCTTGATGGTGCGCAGCGCCTCGGCACCGACTCCGTCGATCAAGGCGATGCCGGCGCCGAGGAGCATTTCCGGACCCAGGTTGGGAAATCGCCCCGAGATCGACGGGGACACGTTGACCACGCCGGCCACCTCGGCCCGGATCAGCGCGACCGCCGTGGCCCGGTCCACGTCGACCTGGTCGAGCACCGCGATGTCGCCCGGCCCGACCCGGCGCAGCAGGGCCTCGGTGCGGCGGCCGACCCTGGCGATACCGGTCACCCCCGGCACGCTCCGGCCGGATCTGATCAACACGCGGTTGAGCTTCATGTGACCGATGGTGACAAAGTGAAGTTGCGGAGCTCGCCCGCCACGCCGGAGCAATCTGTTCGGCCGCCGCACCTTCAGCCATACAGCGTAATGTCACCGTCGTTCGCTTCTATCAGCGGAATGTCACCTTGCGCTGTAACCGGACCGTGCATGCTCGGGTGCCTGGCCGGTCGGCTGTGGACGGTCGCCGCCGGTGCGCTATCGCCTGCGACGGCTGGGTTTCTCAGCCTTGCGTTTGTCGGACTCGGCCACCGCGAGCAGTTCCTCCGCGTGCGCGCGGCCGGTCTCGGTCGAATCCATGCCGGCGAGCATCCTGGCCAGTTCCACCACCCGCTCGCGCTCGTCGACCGGCCGCACATCGGCGCCGATCACCCCACCCATCGCGCGTTTGTCCACCACGACATGCCGGTCGGCGAACGCGGCCACCTGGGCCAGGTGGGTCACCACGATGACCTGATGGCTGCGGGACAACCGGGCCAACCGCCGGCCGATCTCCACCGCGGCCCGGCCGCCGACCCCGGCGTCCACCTCGTCGAACACCAGCGTCGGCACCGGATCGGCGTAGGAGAGCACCACCTCGATGGCCAGCATGACCCGGGACAGCTCACCGCCGGAGGCCGCCTTGTGCACCGGCAGCGGCTCGGCCCCGTCGTGCGCACGGAGCAGCAGTTCGACGTCATCGACGCCGTCCGGACCGGCGTGCACCAGCTGCCCGACCACGGCGAGCCCGTGCGGGTCGCGCTCGTCGGCCGGGTGCGGGCGGACGGTCACCTCGATCACCGACTGGGGCATGGCCAGCCCGCCGAGCTCGTCGGTCACCGCCTTGGCCAGCTCCTCGGCCGCGGCGAGGCGTTGCGCGGTCAGCGTCTCGGCGTGCTTGGCCAGCTCGCCGGCCAGCTCGGTGCGCCGTCTGGCCAGCTCGGCCAGTGCCTCCTCCGAGGTGTCCAGCCCGGCCAGCCGGTCGGTCGCGGTGGCGGCCCAGGCCAGCACCCCGTCAACGTCCGCGGCGTACTTCCTGGTCAGCTGCTTGAGCTCGGACTGCCGGACGAGGACCTGCTCGAGCACCGCCGGGTCGGCGTCCAGACCGTCGAGGTAGCCGGTCAGCTCCGCGCCCGCGTCGGCGAGCAGCACCGACGCCTCGGCCAGCCGCGGCTCCAGCTCGCGCAGCCGCGGATCCTCGGCGGCGGCGACCCGCCTGCGGGCCTCGGCGAGCAGGCCGAGCGCACCCGGTGCGTCCGGATCGCCGTCCCGGGCGCCGGACACCGCGACCGACGCGGCGCTGGCGAGCTCCCTGAGCTGGTCGGCGTCGGCGAGCCGGCGAGCCCTGGCGCTCAGCGCGTCGTCCTCGCCGGGCCGCGGGTCGACCGCCTCGATCTCGGCCAGACCGTGCCGGAGGAGGTCGGCCTCCCTGGCCAGCTCTCGGGACCGTTCGGTGCGCTCGGTCAGCTCCGCGCTCACCCGCAGCCAGTCGTCCCTGGTCCGGCGATAGCTCTCCAGCGTGCCGGCCACGTCCTCACCGGCGAAGCGGTCCAGCACCGCGCGCTGCTCTGCCGGGCGCAGCAGCCTGAGCTGGTCGTTCTGCCCGTGTACCGCGATCAGCTGCTCGGCGAGCTCGCCGAGCACGCCGACCGGCACCGAGCGGCCACCGAGGTGCGCCCGGGAGCGCCCGTCCGAGGTCACCGTGCGCAATGCGATCAGGCTGCCGTCCTCGTCCGGATCGGCGCCCGCCTCGCTGGCCACGGCGGCCGCCTGGGTTCCGCCAAGGCCCTCGAACCGGCCTTCGACCACCGCTTTGGCCACGCCGCTGCGGACCCTGGACGCCTCGGCGCGGCCGCCGGAGAGCAGGTGCAACCCGGTGACCACCATGGTCTTGCCGGCCCCGGTCTCACCGGTGACCACGGTGAACCCCGGGTGCAGCTCGAGCGTCGCCTCGTCGATCGCGCCGAGGCCCTGAATGTGCATCTCGGCCAACACAACCAGCACCCTAGCGGCTACCCGTGACGAAACCCGGGACCTGCCGGCTGGCACGCCGCGAGCACTATGTCGACCGACTACCGCCTCGACCTACTACCGTGAGCGCCATCCCTGCACCGGCAGCTCGAACTTGCTGACCAGCCGGTCGGTGAACGCGGCATGGCCCAGCCGCGCCAGCTTGACCGGCTTCGTCCCGCCGGTGACCTCGATCCGGCCGCCCGGCGGGATGTCGAACATCCGCCGGCCGTCACAACAGAGCACCGCGGGATGTCCTTCCGGGTCGACCTCGACCGAGACCACGGTGTCCGGCGGCACGACGAGGGAACGGGAGAACATGGCGTGGGCGTTGCTCGGCACGACCAGCATGGCCCGCACGTCCGGCCACACGATCGGCCCGCCCGCCGAGAACGCGTAGGCGGTCGAGCCGGTCGGCGTCGCGCACAGCACGCCGTCGCACCCGAACGAGGACACCGGCCGGCCGGCCACCTCGATCCGCACGTCCAGGATGCGTTCCCGGCTGCTCTTCTCCAGGCTGGCCTCGTTCAGCGCCCAGTTCTCGGTGATCCGCACCCCGTCGAGGGTTGCGGCGACATCGACCGTCATCCGGTCCTCTACCCGGTAGTCGCGCCGCACCACGTGCGCGACCACGTCCTCCAGATCATCCGAGTCGGCCTCGGCGAGGAACCCGACGCGACCCAGGTTCACCCCGAGCACCGGGACGTCCGCCGGCCGGGCCAGCTCCGCACCACGCAGCAGGGTGCCGTCCCCGCCGAACACCAGGACCAGCTCGGTGCCGGCGGCGGCCGCCTCGGTGGACGGCACCACCCGGTGCTGGTACGAGCCGAGCACCGGTGCCTCGTCGTCGAGGACCCGCAGCCGGATGCCGGCCGCGGTGAAGGCGGCGGCCGCCTTCTCCGCGGTGTGCCTGACCTCGGCGCGTCCGGTGTGCATCACCAGCAGCACCTCACGATCACCATTCACTGCGGACCCTCCCGGACTGCGGTTTCGACCATCGCGGCCACTCGCTCGGGTGCGGGTGGCTCCCCCCGGCGCAGCCAACCGAAGTATTCGACATTGCCGGCCGGGCCAGGCAATGGGCTGGCCACCACGCCGAGCGGGCGCAGACCGAGCTCCGCGGCGGCGGCCAGCACCCCGTGGACCGCCCCGGCGCGCAGCTCCGGGTCGCGGACCACGCCGCCGGAGCCCAGCCGCTCCTTGCCGACCTCGAACTGCGGCTTGACCATAGGCATCAGGTCGGCGTCCAGCGCCGTGCAGGCGAGCAGGGCCGGGAGCACCAGCCGAAGCGAGATGAAGGAGAGGTCCGCGACCACGAGATCCACCGGGCCGCCGGTCTGCTCCTTGGTCAACGAGCGGACGTTCGTGCGGTCCAGCACGGTGACCCTCGGGTCGGTGCGCAGCCGCCAGTCCAGCAGGCCGCGGCCGACGTCCGCGGCGACCACGGCGGCGGCACCCTTGCGGAGCAACACGTCGGTGAAGCCCCCGGTGGAGGCACCCGCGTCGAGGCACCGGCGGCCGGCCACGGTCAGCCCTTCGAACGCCGCCAAGGCGCCGAGCAGCTTGTACGCGCCGCGAGAAGCCCAGCCCGGATCGTCCTCAAGCTCCTTGACGAGCACCGGAGCGTCCGGTTCAACGGCGGTTGCCGCCTTGCTGGCAACCGTGCCGCGGACCAGCACCCGGCCGCCCTCGATGAGCTGCGAGGCGTGCTCGCGAGAGCGTGCGAGACCGCGCCGAACCAGCTCGGCATCCAGCCGGGCCCTGCGCGGCACCGGTCATTCCCTGTCTATTGTGGACAGTGCGACGTTCAGCGCGACGTGCACGGCGTCGAACCGCGCCACGTGCTCGGCGACCGGGAGATCATCCAGTTCGTCGAGCCCGGCGACGGCCTCGTCGATCGCCGCCGCGGGATCGGTGCCGTTCTCGTCAGACTCCGGCTGCATTCCTTCACGCTAGCCGATCTGTCAGCTTCAGCTCAGCCAATGCGTCCGCCGACGTGCCGTCCTCCGCCTTCAAGATCGGGGAGGTGCCGTTGGGCGGGTGCACCGCGACAAGCGCCCGCAACAGCGCGATCGGGTCCGGGTCGCGGGCGCCACGCCACCGCGCCCGCAGCGCGCCGTCGTCTGCGGTGATCTCCCAATCGGGCTGGGGGCCGACCCGTGCCTGCGCGGCCGGAGCGGTCAGGGCGCCGAGGTCCGGGGCCAGGAAGGTGGGCCGCGGCACGGTGGTACCGAGCAGTTCTGCCGGGGTGCTCACGCCGGTGAGCACCAGCAGTGAGTCCATCTCGGCGGTCGCGGCACCGGCGATGTCGGTGTCCAGCCGGTCACCGACGACCAGCGGCCGGCGCGCGCCGGCCGAACGGGCCGCCTGGTCCAGCAGCGGCCGGTTCGGTTTCCCCGCGACGAGCGGCTCGGCGCCGGTGGCCACGCGCACCGCCGCGACCAGGGCTCCGTTGCCGATCACCTCGCCCCGCTCGGTCGGCAGCGTTGCGTCGACGTTGCAGGCCACCCAGAGCGCCCCGGCCCGAACCGCGAGGCAGGCCTCGGACAGCTCCCGCCATCCGATGTCCCGGGAGAGCCCCTGCACCACCGCGTCCACCTGACCGGAGGCCTCCGCCACGACCCGCAGCCCGACCCGGTTGATCTCGTCCGCCAGCGCGGGCGCCCCCGCGACCAGCACGATCGCCCCCGGGGGCAGGCGGTCGGCCAACATTGCCGCGGCGGCCTGCGCGCTGGTGCACACCTCGGCGACCTCGGCGGAAATCCGCAACCCGACCAGTTGCTCCGCCACCGCCCCGGGCGCTCGCGAGGCATTGTTGGTGACGAACCGAACGTGCACCGCGAGCGCGCGGACCGCGCGGAGAGTGTCGGCAACCCCGGGAATTTCGTGGTCCCCTCGGTAGACCGTGCCGTCCAGGTCCACCAGGACCGCGTCGTACTCGTCGACCAGCCGCTCAGCCATCGGCCCGCGACCCCGCGCCCCCGTTCGCCGGATCACCGCCCGACGAGTCCTCGGCCTCCTCGGGTTCGCCGTCCGGGGCTAACCCTGGCGCGGCTGCGCCCGATGCGTCCGCCGGCCGGTCGTCGGGATCGTTCCCGGCCTCGACCGGCGAGCTCTCCGGCGCCGGGTCAGGCTGGGCGCCGAGGTTGGCGCCCAGCTCGACGGCTCGGTCCGGGGCGTCGGTGAGCTCGTCATCGTCGGCCTCGGCGGCGTTGAGGAACCAGCGGATGGCGTCCTCCTCGCGACCGGCGGCCGCGAGGTTGTCGGCGTAGGCGTAGAAGAGGCGGGCGCTCCACGGGTCGCGGTGGCGCGGATCGAGATCGGGGCCCTGCAGGCCGACCACGGCGGCGTCCAGCTGACCCAGGTCGCGGCGGGCACCGGCGGTCACGATTCTCAGCTCGACGGCCACCGAGTGAGGGAGGTCCGGACCGGCCTCGGCGGCCAGTTCGAGGGCGCGCTCGGGGCGGCCGAGGGCGCGCTCGCAGTCGGCCATGACGGCAAGCTGGGCGGTACCGCCGGACATTCGGCGCGCGGCCCGCAGTTCGGAAAGGGCCTCGGCCCATTCGCCGGCGTGGTAGGCGGTGAGCCCGGCGGCCTCCCGCACAATGGCTACCCGCGCCGCTCGGCTGCGGGCGTAGCGGGCGTGCTCGAGGGCCAGTTCGGGTTCCTCGTCGACCAGCAGGCCGGCCGCGACCAAGTGCGTCCCGACGATTTCGGCCAGTTCCTTGGACAGTCCGCGCAACTCGCGGCGCGCCTCCGGGTCCATGGCGGAGAACTCGGCACCCTCGGGCAACTCGGGTCCGGTATCCCTCGGCGCGAACTCGCGCGGCTCCCCGGACGGCCGCGAACCAGGTCGCCCACCGGCCTCGCGCCGATCCCGGGGATGCCCGGCTCCCGGACGGTCGTTGGACCCGCCCCGCCGATCGCGAGTCTCCCCGCTTCGCGGGGCCCGGTCCGGCCGATCACCGAACCCACCGGCGCCGCGCCGATCGCGACTCTCCCCGCTCCGCTCGCCCCGGTCCGAACGGTCGCCGAACCCACCGGACTCGCGCCGGTCCCGAGTCTCCCCGCCTCCCGGACGGTCGCTGAACCCGCTTCGCTCTGCCCGACCCGGCCGATCATCGAACCTGCGCGGATCCCGGGTCTCACCGCTTCGCCCGGCCCGATCCGGCCGGTCCGGCCGATCACCGAACCCACCAGCCCCGTGCCGGTCCCGAGTCTCCCCGCTTCGCGGGGCCCGGTCCGGCCGATCACCGAACTTGCCAGACCCGCGCTGCTCGTTGAATCGACCGCCGCGCTCCGCGCTACTCGGTCGATAACCTCCGCCCTGCCCGGCTCCCCCTTGCCGGCCCCGGAACCCGCCGGACTCCCGGCGCTCGCCGAACCCGCCGCTGCGCCCGCCGGAACCCTGGTTGCTACCGGAGTCGCGGAAACCTCCGCCCTGCCCGGCCCTGCCCTGCCGGTCACCGGACTCACGCCGGTCGTTGAACCCACCGCCGCGCTCCGCGCTACTCGGTCGATAACCTCCGCCCTGCCCGGCTCCCCCTTGCCGGCCCCGGAACCCGCCGGACTCCCGGCGCTCGCCGAACCCGCCGCTGCGCCCGCCGGAACCCTGGTTGCTACCGGAGTCGCGGAAACCTCCGCCCTGCCCGGCCCTGCCCTGCCGGTCACCGGACTCACGCCGGTCGTTGAACCCACCACCGCGCTCGGCGCCGCTCGGCCGATAACCACCGCCCTGCCCGGCCCTGCCCTGCCGGTCGCCGGACTCACGCCGGTCGTTGAACCCACCGCCGCGCTCGGCGCCACCCTGTCGACCCCGGAAACCGCCGGACTCGCGCCGGTCACCGGTTCCGCGGCCCTGCCCGGCACCCTGCCGGCCGTGGAACCCGCCGCCCCGCTCGGCCGAGCCTTGCCGGCCACGGAACTCGCCGGACTCGCGCCGGTCGCCGGACCCGCCGCCGCGGCCGGAACCGTTCTCTCGGCTGCGGAACCCGCCGGCCCGCTCGGATGAGCCGGGACGATCGCGGAAACCGCCACCTTGGTTCGGACGGTCCCTGAACCCGCCGGACTCCTGGCGATCACGGGACCCGCGGCCATCGGCGTCGCGGTCGCGGCCGCGGAACTCGCCGGCGCTCCCCCGGTCCCGGGGGTTGCCGCCCTGGCCGGAACCCTGCTTGCGGTCGCGGAAGCCGCCGCTGCCACGGTCGCTGTAGCCGCCGGATCGAGCGTCGGTGGAACGGGAGCTGTTGCGCCCGGCGGACTGGCCATAACCCGCGTCGCGCCCCCGGAAGCCGGGGTTCGAGCTACGCCCATGATTGCGCTGCTCGCCGGAGCGGCCGGCCTCATCGCGGTGCGAGCGGGAACTAGTGGAGCCTTCGCGTCGATCGCGAAATCCACCGTGATGGGATGACTGCTCGCGGCGGGATGGGCCGCCGTCACTGGCAGCGTCGGTCGGCCCTGGGTCGGACACCTGATCCTCCTGAAGTGAAGTTCTCTCGGTTCAAGGTAGTCCGCCTGAAGCCGCACAAACCAAACAGGGCCCCTGGTGGGGGGCCCTGTTGGTGAAGGGTGTTCGGCGGTGTCCTACTCTCCCACATCCTGTCGGGTGCAGTACCATCGGCGCTGGAGGGCTTAGCTTCCGGGTTCGGAATGGGACCGGGCGTTTCCCCTCCGCCATGACCGCCGTAACGCTGCGAAACAACCACAACCGCACACCCCCCAAATTGGGGGTGTGGGGGTTTGGTGTTTCAGAGTTGTATAGTGGATGCGAGCATGA
>JBJMIG010000062.1:0-6026 GCA_045806965.1 Labedaea sp.
ATGTTCTTCGCCCGCTCCGCGTCCTTCTTCGACAACCCCGTCGCCGCCAACGCACCCCGAGTCAACGTCGCCATCGCCACCTGATGCACCACGAACCCATCCAACGACCCATCCACCAACGGATCCGACCCATACCCCACCCTGGCCAAGTTCCGCTTCGTGAACTCATCGGTGTTGACGATCACCATCCCCCCAACCGGCACATCAGCGATGTTCGCCTTCAACGCCGCCGGGTTCATCACCACCAACACATCCGGCCGATCCCCCGGCGTCAAAATATCGTAATCAGCGAAATGCAACTGAAAACTAGACACCCCCGGCAACGTGCCCGCAGGAGCCCGGATCTCAGCCGGGAAATTCGGCAACGTCGCAAGATCATTCCCAAACGCAGCAGCCTCCGACGTGAACCTGTCACCAGTCAACTGCATACCGTCACCGGAATCACCCGCGAAACGGATCACGACCCGATCCAGCTTGACCCGGCCGTCAAGCGCCTCTCCTGGTGGTCCCGCGTTCACGTGTTTCGGCCTCCATTCGATCAGTACCCCAGGATGCGCAGCCGAACCCGCATACCGACCGAGTTTGGCTCGAGCCCGCGGCAAGCCGCCCGCGGAACGCGGCCCGCATCCCGGCAGCACGCCGAGCGCCGGCGCGTCACGCTGTTCGAGCACGTGATCGTGCCACGGCGCGGGTCAGCCGAGGATCAGCAGCTGCGCGGCAAGCTCTTCGAGCGTGTGCGGGGCGAGCTGGTAGAGCACGTAGTAGCCCTCGCGGTGGGTGCGGACCAGGTCCGCGTCCAGGAGCTGGCGCAGGTGCCTGGAAATCGCCGCCGCCGACAGGCCGAGCAGGCCGGAGAGCTCCTGGGTGCTGCGCGGCTGGGTGCGGAGCAGACGCAGGATGTTCAGCCGGGGCTGGGCACCGATCGCGCGCAATCCGGTGAGCAGGTCGGCCGGTCCGGCGCGCCGGGTCCGCGGACTCGACGGCACCACCGGATAGGTCAGCCGCAGCGGCCACGGGTCGTCGCAGGTGACCCGGACGTGCGGCCACGAGTAGCAGCTCGGGGTGAGCCGCAGCGGGCCGTGCTTGGCCACGTCCACCCGGTGCTCGTGCGGCCGATCCAGGCCGATGGTGCGGGCCCGCTGGTCCACCCGCGCCGCGGGCGCGAGCCGGCCGAGCAGCGGCAGCACGCCGTCCGGCATGGCCTGCCCGGCCTGGGTGACCGAGTCGAGCAGGTGCGGCTCGAGCCGGCGCCACTCCGCTGCGAACGCCGCCCGCCAGTAGCGCTCGATCAGGTCGAGCAGCTCACCGAGGACCTCGACCGGCTCGGTCTGGATGCGGGCCAGCCGGTCGGCGGCCGCCGGGTCGGCCGGCGGTTCGCCGTCGCGCAGGACCGCATTGGCCAGGTCGACGGCGACCAGATCCGGGCAGAGGTCGGCGACCCGATCGAGCTCGTCGGCGAACGAGGCCACCAACGGCCCGGCGGCCGGTTCGAACAGCGCGGGCACGTAGTCCGTCGCCACCCAGGACCATTCACGCAGGTCGGACAGCAAGCCGGCGGGTAGGTCGCGGCAGCGGCGCACCCAGGGCAGTTGCAGGGCATGGTGCGCGGGGGCGGCCAGAACGTGCCAGGAGTGCAGCAGCTCGGCCAGCGGCGAGAGCTGGAAGCAGACGTGTTCGGCCGCCGATCTGGGCAACCGCAGGGTGATCACCGGAGGATTATCTCTTTCGCGAATCTGTTGTCGTACCGAGTGCCGTACGACCGCCGGCAAGCCATCGTCTCGCCTGCCGTTCGGAGGTCGGTCGACTCCGGCACCAGGCCCCGTGGTGATCCAGTCGCACCAGGGTAGAGCGGCCGAACGGATCGTGCTCGACCGACTACCGCGACCTGGCCGGATCGGCGTCGACGGCGCGCGCCCCGCGCCGGGTTAGGCTCCTGGGATGAGTGCGAACGGCCCGGCGACGGGCGAGGTCACGGTCGGCGGGTACCGGCTGGTGTATGACGAGTTCGGCTCGGGCGACCGGGTCGTGGTGCTGCTGCACGGGTTGCTGATGCGGCGGAGCATGCACACCCCCCTCGCGGCCGAGCTGGCCAGGCGAGGTTTCCGGGTGATCTGCCTCGACATGCTCGGACACGGGGACTCCGACCGTCCGGCCGACCGCCGGCTGCACTCCATCGAGCTGTACGGCCGGCACGTGGTCGCCGCGCTCGACGCGCTCGGCGTGGACCGCGCGGTGATCGGCGGCACCTCGCTCGGCGCCAACATCGCGCTCGAGGTCGCCGTCCAGGCGCCGCTCCGGGTCCGCGGCCTGGTGCTGGACATGCCGGTGCTCGAGGACTCCCAGACGTTCTGGGCGTTCGTGATCGCCCCACTGCTGACCGTGTTCACCCTGGGCCGGCCGGTGCTGCGCGCGCTCGGCGCGCTCGCCCGCCGGGTGCCGAGGGGCGGATACCACCTCGACATCGTGCTCGACTGGCTCCGCCCGGACCCCGAGCCCAGCCGGCACGTGCTGCTCGGCCTGGTCTACGGGCGCAAGGCGCCGACCGCACCGGACCGCAAGGCGATCGCCGCGCCGGCACTGGTGATCGCGCACCAGCGGGACTACAGCCACTCCATCTCCGACGCCTACGACCTGGTCGGTGAGCTGCCCAACGCCCGGCTGATCAGGGCGAAGTCCATTGTGGAGCTGCGCGCCACGCCACAGCGGCTCACCGAGGAGATCGTGCGGTTCCTGGCCGGCTGCTGGCAGCAGGCCGACCAGGTACGACTGCGCTCGGTCTAGCCCGGCTGACCGCGCTTGACCGACTCGAGCAGCAGCTGGGACACGTCGCGCACGACCACCCCTTCGCCCTGCTGTTCGCTCTGCCGCTGGGTGATCCCATCAGTGATCATGACGCGACAGAACGGACAGCCGGTGACGATCTCCCCGGCGCCGGTGTCGATCGCCTCGTCCACCCGCTCCAGGTTGATGCGCTTGCCGATGTGCTCCTCCATCCACATCCGCGCGCCGCCCGCGCCGCAGCACAACGACCGGTCCGCGTGCCGGGGCATCTCGGTGAGCGTGGCACCGGCCGCGCCGACCAGCTCCCGCGGCGGTTCGTAGACCTTGTTGTGCCGGCCCAGATAGCAGGGGTCGTGGAAGGTCACCGGCGCGCCGCCGGCCGCGTCGGCCGGCTTGACCGGGGTGAGCTTTCCCTCTCGTACCAACCGGTTCAGCAGCTGGGTGTGGTGCAGCACCTCGTAGTGACCGTTGGTGCCACTGAAGGCCGGGATCATGCCCGAGAGCTGCGGGTACTCCCGGCCGAGCGTGTTCATGCAGTGCGGACAGGTGGTGACGATCTTGCGTTGCACCGGCTCGCGGCCTTCGAACACGCTGTTCAGCATCTCCGCGGTCTGCTGGGCCATCATCTGGAACAGGAACTCGTTGCCGGCGCGCCTGGCCGGGTCACCGGTGCAGGACTCCTCCTTGCCGAGCACCACGTACTTCACGCCCGCGATGTGCAGCAACTCCGCGGTGGCCCGCACGGTCTTCTTCGCGTTGTCGTCGAACGCGCCGGCGCAACCGATCCAGTAGAGGTACTCCACCGAGGCGTCCAGCGGCTCGCCGGCCGCCGCGTCGAACACCGGCACCTCGAACGGCAGGTTCTTGGCCCAGTCCAGCCGCTCGGAGTTGTTCTGGCCCCAGGGGTTTCCCTTGTTCTCCAGGTTGCGGAACAGGGTGCCCAGCTCGCTCGGGAACTCCGACTCGATCATCACCTGATAGCGGCGCATGTCCACGATGTGGTCAACATGCTCGATGTCCACCGGGCACTGCTCCACGCAGGCGCCGCAGGTGGTGCACGACCAGAGCACGTCCGGGTCGATCACCCCGCCCTGCTCCGCGGTGCCGACCAGCGGCCGCGTCGCCTGCTCCGGGCCGGAACCGGGCACCCGGCCGAACCCGGACTCGGGCACGCCGTGGCCGTCGTGCTCGGGGCCGCCCTTGGGCAGGACGGCACCCTCGTCCGGCATGTCCTTGCCACCGATGAGGTACGGCGCCTTGGCGAACAGGTGATCCCGCAGGTCCATGATTACCAGCTTGGGCGACAACGGCTTCCCGGTGTTCCACGCCGGACACTGGCTCTGACACCGCCCGCACTCGGTGCAGGTGGTGAAGTCCAGCATGCCCTTCCAGGTGAAGTCCTCGATCTTGCCGCGACCGAAGACGTCCTCCTCGCCCGGGTCCTCGAAGTCGATCGGCTTGCCGTGCGACTCCATCGGCAGCAGCGGTCCGAGCCCATCCGGCAGCCGCTTGGCCGACACGTTGATCGGCGCGACGAAGATGTGCAGGTGCTTGGAGTACAACACAATGATCAGGAACGACAGCATCACGCCGATGTGCAGCAGCAGCCCGACGCTCTCGACAACCTCGGTGACCCCGTCGCCGAGCGGCTCGAGCAGCTCGCCGACACCGAGTGAGACGAACGCGCCGCTGTCGTAGGGAAAGTTGCCGGCGGCGCTGGACGCGCCGCGGAACAGGAACATCGTCCAGATCACGTTGAAGATCATGAACAGGATCAGCCAGGCGGGGCCGGTGTGCGAGCCATAGAACCGGGACGCGCGCTGCCGCCGCTGCGGCGCCTGCCGGAGCCGGATGACCGCGAACGTGACCAGCGACAGCAGCACCGCCACCGCGATGAAATCCTGGATGAAGCCGAGCACCGGCCACTGCCCGATCAGCGGGATGTGGAAGTCCTCGTCGACGAGGGCGCCGTAGGCCTCAACATAGACACTGGCCAGGATCACGAAGCCCCAGAAGGTCAGGAAGTGCGCGACCCCCGGCACCGTCCATTTGAGCAACTTGCGCTGCCCGAACACCTCGGCCACCTGCGCCCACACCCGCCGACCGAGGTCCTCGAGCCGGTCGTCTGCCGGCTGCCCCGACCTGATCAGCTTGTAGAGCCACTGGACCCGACGGCCTGCGATGGCGAGCACCACCACGGTGAGCAGCAGACCAAGGATCAGTCGAACCAGCACGAGCCCTCCGCTCGGGTAGCTACTCGTTAGTAACCGGATCTGGGGATCGTAATACCTTGGCGCCTACACCTGCCGGACGTGAGCAAGGTGTGTGTTAGCGCACGTTAGCTCGATCGGGTCAGTTGGATGCGATGGGGTGCGCTCCGGACGCCCCGGGCCGCTCCCCCGGGCCGCCCAGCCCGCACTCAGCCCACGAGTCGCGCTCACCGGCCCGCGAGTCGCGCGCTCCGGCCCGCGAGTCGCGCGCTCCGGCCCGCGAGTCGCGCGCTCCGGCAACTGAGTTGCGCGCTCAGGCTCCGCGAGTCGCGCGCTCAGGCTCGCGAGTCTCGCGCTCGGGCAACTGAGTTCTGCGTTCGGGCAACTGAGTTGCGCGCTCGGGCGATTTGGTTGGCTTGTGCGGGGTTCACCGGGGTGGGGCGGGGCGGATTTTGCGGTGCCGATTCTCATGGTCAAGGGCGCTCCTTCGTCGCGTCGCTTCGCGATCGCGGCCCGGGTGGAGAGTTTTCCGTGGGTTGGGAGCCGCGACCCTTGACAATGAGCCTCGCTCGGCACCTTGGGCAGGAGATAAGGGCAGGCTGCGCCTGCCCTCCCTTTGTGCCGCCCCGCCCCCTCATCGTTCAAACGCTCGACGGTATTAAAGGTCACTGGCTCTTCTCGAACTCTTCTCGAACAAAGGTTTGCATACGCACCGGTTTCAGCGGGCGAATGCCTGGTCGTTCTGGGACAATAGGTGTGTGACATTCCCGGCCATTGACTCCTTTGGTGCCCTTCCCGGTGCCGAACACGCGGCCGGGTTTGTGGCGGCAATCAGCGACATCCGGCGACATTTCGCCATCGCCCTGGAACATCTTGCCGAAATGGGGCAGGCGCGGACCGCGCACTACGCGGGTTATTCCAGCTCGGCCGCGTTCGTCGCGGAACTGGTGCACATCAACCGGCAGAAAGCCGCCCGCATGCTCACCCAAGCCGAGCACATCACCTCGACCGTGACCCCGACCGGACACACCACCC
>JBJMIG010000063.1:0-36932 GCA_045806965.1 Labedaea sp.
CCCCACCCCGCCCACCGCGCCGAGCGTGGAGGTACAGCGGAATGTCACCTTGCGCTAGATGGCGGACGGAAGGGAGCCGGTCCCGGTTCCACCGTCGAGCACGGAGGCCGCCGCGCGGGACAGCCGCCGCACGCCGTCCACCAGCACCTCGGCCGGCTGGGTGTACGGCAGCCGAAGCCAGCCCTCCAGCCCGCCCTGCACGGCGAACCGCGACGCCGGCACCACCCAGACGCCGAAGTTCTGCGCGGTCACCGCGATCCGGGTGCTCACCGGGGCGGGCAGCCGGCACCACAGGCTGAGCCCACCGGCCGGCACCTGGAAGGTCCACTCCGGACAGTGCTCGCGCAGCGCCGCGACGAGCACGTCGCGCCGGATGGCCAGCTCGGTCCGGCGGTCGCGCAGCGTCGGCTCCGGCTCCGTGAGCAACTCGGCCAGCACCAGCTGCTCGAACACCGGCGAACCGAGGTCGAGCCCGCGCCGGGCGGCGCCGAGCCGACTGATGATCTCGGTGGCGGCCCGCACCCAACCCAGCCGAAGCCCGCCCCAGTGTGACTTGCTGGCCGATCCGGCTGCGATCACCCAATCCGGGGCGAACGCGGCCAGCGGCGGCGGGCCGGCCAGCGGATCGCCGTCGAGGTCGAGCTCGATGTGGGTCTCGTCGAGCACGGCGGGAGTGCGGGTGCGCCGCAGCGCCGCGCCGAGCCGGGCCCGCCCCTCGGCGTCCAGCCGGAAGCCGGTGGGGTTCTGGAAGTCCACGATCAGGTAGGCGAGCCGGGGCGCGGCCTGGCGCAGCGCCGTCTCGATGCCGTCGGCGTCCCAGCCGGTTTCGGTCATCGGCACCGGCACCGGCACGGCGTGCGCGCCCCGAATCCCGTCGATCGCGTTGGGATAGGTCGGCTGCTCGATCAGCACCCGGTCGCCGGGGCCGGCGAAGAGTCGCAGCGCCATGGCCAGGGCGTGGTGCGCGCCGTTGGTGACCAGCACCTGGTCGGCCGAGGTGGGCAGGCCGCGCGCGGTGTACCTGGCGGCGATCCGGGCGCGCAGGTCGGGCAGGCCGAGTTCGTAGTAGCCGGGACCGCCGAGTTCGGCGGCGAGCCGAGGGGTCGCCGCGGCCACCGCGGCGGCGATGCCGGGCACGGCGGCGGGTACCGCCCGGGTGAAGTCGATCATCCCTTGCGGGCCGGCCGGGTCGCCGCCGGGTGGCTGTGCCTGCGACCCGCCCGGGAGCGCGGTCCAGGAACCGGCGCCGCGCCGGCTGACCACCAACCCCTCGGCCCGCAACTGGTCGAGTGCGGTAGCCACCATGGTGCGGCTGACCGCGAGCGCGGCGGCCAGCTCGCGCTCGGCCGGTAGGCCGGTACCGGAAGGCAGCCGTCCGTCGAGCACGAGCATCCGCACCCCGGCGGCCAGGTCCGCCGAGCCACGCCGGGAGCCGTGCCGGCGCCACGCCCCCAACAACTGAGCCAATCGCTGGCTCGAAACGTGTCCACCTGATGAGAACAAGGCCGTCACAAGGCCAATTGTTGCAGATTGGCCATTGATGAGGGAACCAAAGGCCATGCAGGATGCGCCCATGGCACCCCTCGAGCTGCGCCCGGTCTCCGTCGCGGTCCATCCATGGCGGCGGCTGCCCCAACTGATCGCCGGGCTCACGCTCTACGGCGCCAGCATGGGCCTACAGATCCGCTCGGTGCTCGGACTCGACCCGTGGGACGTGCTGCACGACGCGCTGACCAAGCGAACCGGGCTGTCCTTCGGCACGATCACCGCGCTCACCGGCGCCGCGGTGCTGCTCTGCTGGTTGCCGCTGCGGCAACGCCCCGGCGTCGGCACGCTGTGCAACATCCTGCTGATCGCGGTCGCGGTGGATGCCACGCTCGCCATGGTGCCGGCGCCGCGGGTGCTCGCCGTGCGGATCGCGTTCCTGGTGGCCGGCGTGGTGCTCAACGGCCTGGCCACCGCCGCCTACATCGGCGCCCGGCTCGGCCCCGGTCCCCGCGACGGCCTGATGACCGGCATCAACGCCCGCACCGGGCTCTCCGTGCGGCTGGTCCGCACCACGATCGAGCTCACCGTGCTGGCCATCGGCTGGCTGCTCGGCGGCACCGTCGGCATCGGCACCGTGCTCTACGCGCTGACCATCGGCCCGCTCACCCAGGCGTTCCTGCCGTTCGTCACCTGGCGCCGGCACCCCCCGGATCTGCCCGCCTGAGCGCGGGACGCGGGTAGCTCGGCCGGGTCAGCCGACCCAGCGAACACCGTCCGCCACCTTGATCAGTTCGGCCAGCGGAGGCGGTGTGTCACCGACAGCGGAGACCGCCAGCATGCCGCCGTGGTAGATGTTGACCGCGACCGTCCGCCGGTTGTCCGCCAGGTAGGCCGGCCGGCCCTGGATCTCACCGATTCGTTCGCTGCCGGTCAGCAGGTTGACCAGCGTGAAGGAGACCGTCAGGCGCACCGGCTCCGACTGCGCCGCGCAGTAGACGGTGCCCCGGCCGGGGATCGTGGCATCGGCGCTGACCCCGACCACCCGCACCCCGTCCGGCAGGTAGGTGGGTGCCACGTCCACCCGGACCGGGAGGTCCGCGCCCTCGTGCAGCGAACCGGCCACCCGGTCCGCCCTGACCCGCAGTTCCGGCTCACCCAGGGTGCCGTTGGGCAGCAGGGTCAGGCGCACGTCGGCCCAGCGGCCCGAGCCCAGCTTGCGCACCGCCCGGCCGGGAGCCGCCAGGTCGCCGCCGGGCGCGGCGGCGGTAACCGCGACGTTCAGTTCGGTATCGCGGGACCGGTAGGCGAACCCCTCCCCGGCGGCACCGGCCCTGGTCTGGATCAACACCATGCCGTCCGGCACCCAGCCGGCCTGCACGGACAACCGCCAGCCAGGAGCCGGGGCGGGCCCGGCAGGCGGGTTGGACCGGCCCCGGGTCAGTGAGATCGTCACCGTGCTGGCCACCACCGCGAGCAGCACGACGCCGGCCACGGTGCCGATCCGCACCCGGCGGCGGCGCCGCCGGATGCCCGCCAGCAGGCCGGCGAGGACGTCCGAGGACTCCGGCGCCACGTCCAACGATTCCTCAAGTGCCGCAACGAGTTGCGCTCTCATCGGTCCTCCCCCGCTGACACGGTCTCGGTCAGCTCGTAACGCAGCGCCGCCAACGCCCTCGAGCGGTAGGAGCGGACGCTGCCGGCGGAGCAGCCGAGCAACCCGGCGATCTCCGCGTCGCCGAGGCCCTCGTAGTAGCCGAGGATCAGCACCGCGCGCTGCCTGGGCGGCAGCCCGGCGAGCTGCTGGTTCAGCGCCGAACGCGCCACCGTGCGCTCGGCATGGTCGGCCACCTCCGGCTTGGCCAGCGTGGCACCCCAGCGGCCGAGCGTGCTGGCCCGGCGGGCGCCCCGGCGCCGCCAGGACAGGTACTCGTTGGTGACCATCCGGCGCAGGTACAGCTCAGGCCGGTCCAGGGCGCTGATCCGCCGCCATCTGGCGTGTACCCGGACCAGCACCTCCTGCACGACGTCCTGCGCCAGCTCCCGGTCGTTGCAGAGCATTGCCGAGTACCGGATCAACGCCGGCAACTGTGCCGCGACGAACTGCTCGAAGTCCACGTCCGTCCCACTTCCTTCCACGCCATCCAAACGTCACCGCCCGCCCGGTCCGCAACACGGCTGACAGACTGGATGGATGCCGCGGGTCGAGGTCGCCGAAGAGGCCGGGGTCGGGTTGGACGGGGCCGCGCGACCGAGCGAGGACGTGGTGGTGGTCCGGCCGGACGCGGTCATCGTGCTGGACGGCGCGACCACGCTGCGCCCGGAGCTGCCAAGCGGCGGCTGGTACGCGCGTCGGCTGGCCGAGACCATCGCGGCCCGGCTGGACCGGGCGACCCCGCTGACCGACGTGCTGGCCGCGGCGATCGAGGCGCTGGCCGCCGAGGCCGCGCTGGTGCCCGGTGCGGCGCCGTCGAGCACGGTCGCGATGCTGCGCTGGACCGGAGAGACCGTGGACGCCCTGGTGCTCGGGGACTCCCCGGTGGTCGCGTTCGGGACGGGTGGCACCCGGGTGCTGGCCGACGAGCGGCTGGGCTCGGTGCCGCGCCGGAGCGGCGGCTACCGCGACCGGCTGCGCACCGGCGCCGGGTACGGCCCCGAACACGTGCTCGCGCTGCGCGGCTCCGGTGCCGCCATGGATGGGTTGCGCAACCGGCCCGGCGGTTTCTGGGTGGCCGAGGCGGATCCCGCCGCGGCGCACCAGGCCCGCACCGCGAGCTGGCCGTTGTCCACGGTGGACCAGGTGTTGCTGGCCACCGACGGGGTCTCCTGCGGGGTGGACGACTACCTGGTGTTCGACGGCTGGCCGGCCGTGCTCGACCTGGTCGCCACCAGCGGAGTTGGGGCCGTGCTGGCCGCGGTGCGCGCCGCGGAGCAGACCGACCCGGACGGGAAGCGTTGGCCAAGGCCGAAGCCGCACGACGACCAGGCCCTCGTGCTGGTCGACTTCAGCGCCGGCCCAACCCGCTCCGGCTGAGCCCGGTGACTCCCCGTCCGGCGCAATGTGGACCTTCATTCGCTTCTAGGAGGGGAATGTCACTTGCGCTGAATGGGACCGGTCCGATCGCTCCCGGCGATGTAATGATCGACCGCACAGCGCGACCTTCCTTGGGATACGTGCCGGGTCGGTGACTAGCGGTTACGCGTTGGTTTGTGACCAAATACCCCCGGCTTGTTAGCTGCAGATCGAGTGGCTAGTGTTCGCGCGTCGGCCAACATAACGATGGAGTAAAGGGATGCGCAGGGCCCTATTGACGGCAGTGTTGGTGGGGGCCGTGACGGCGTCGGCGGGGGCGTGCTCGACGCCGGGCAACGCCGTCGCGTCCGCACCGTCCGGCCCGGCCAGCAGCCCGGAGGGCGCACCGGCGAGCGCGACGGAAAGCTCCACGCCCGCCCCGACCACGACGACGCCGGCCCCGACCAGCAGCGGGCCGAGCACGACCAAGCCGCGGCCGGCCGGCGCGGCGACCCCGCCGCCCGGCCGCTTCCCCGGTCCGGCCAACACCGGCATCCCGGCCGGCACCGCGATCCGCTCCACCGTTGGCGACTACACCGCCGGCACCGCCGGCATGGTCATCGACGGCTGGCACGTGCAGGGCAGCCTGATCGTCAAGGCGGCCAACGTGACGATCAAGAACAGCCTGATCGACGACTCGGTCTGGAACGAGGGCGGCTCGTTCACCATCATCGACACCACCGTCGGCCCGGCCAGTTGCGGCGGCCCCACGATTCAGCCCGACGGCGTCGGCGAGCAGAACTACACCGCGGTGCGGGTGCGGATCCGGGGCCACGAGGACGGCTTCCGCGCGTCCGGTCCCGGGGTGGTCATCAGGGACTCGTACTACCTGGCCTGCGTGCGCAACGGCGAGGCGCACGCGGACGGGGTGCAGGACTACCCGGCAACGCAGAACATCATCATTGAGCACAACACGTTCGACATGGGCAACCTGACAAACGGCTTCACCGCACCGATCTTCGTGCACGCGACCGGGACCAGCGGCGCGCGGATCGTGAACAACCTGGCCATCGGCGGGGTGTTCAGCCTGTTCCTGCGACCCGCCCGCGGGCCTTGGGTGGTCACCGGAAACCGCGTGGTTGAGGGGAAGTACGTTTACTCCCCATTCGAAACCGAGAACAGCTGCGGCACCGTGACGACCTGGGCGGACAACGACGTGGTGAAGGTCGACCCGAGCTACAACGTGGTCGCCACCGTGCGCGACGACGTGGCCTGTGGGGCGACCTGATCAGACCTTCCTGGTCGGCCACACGGTCAGCGTGGTGAGCTGCGTCCGGTTGGGCAGGGTCACCGCCGCGACCACGAGATCCGCCACGTCCCGCGGCGCGATCAGCTGGTCCGGCGGGTACGGCCGGCCTTCCGCGGCGAAGATGCCCTGCTGCCGGCTGGTGGCCGTGCGCCCGAGGTGCAGCGTGGTGACCCGCACACCGGACGGGTTCACCTCGGCGCGCAGGCTGTCCGCAACGGCCCGCATGGCGTGCTGGGTGGCCGCGAACTGCCCGAGGCCGCCGGCCGCCGCGGTGCCCTGCGTCGAGTTGACGAAGAACACGTCGCCGCGCCTGGCCGTCAGCATCGGCAACACCGCCTTGGTGAGCTGGTAGGGCGCCCGCACATTGGCCCGGTACTGCTCGTCCATACCGTCCACAGTGGAGTCTTCGTGCGCACCGCGGGCGTAGATTCCGGCGCAGTGCACCAGAATGTCGAGGCCACCGAGCTCACCCTCGATCCGCCCGGCCAGGCCGTCCGTGCGCGCCGAGTCGGTGAGGTCGGCGGCGACGGCGAGCACATCGACGTCCTTGCCGCGCAACTCGTCCGTGGTTCGGGCCAGCCGCCCCTCGTCGCGGCCGACCACGCACATCCGGGCACCTTCCGCGCCGAGCGCGAGTGCGATCGCCCGGCCGAGATCCCCGCTCGCGCCGGTGACCAACGCCACCCGGCCGGCCAGCCGCCGGTCAGACACTGGTCAGCGTGAGCGCCTCGGACTCGTACGCCCGGGCGAGTTCTTCGGGGACCGGCTGGAGATCCGTTGCCCGCACGAAGTCCCGCAACGTGGTTCCGGTGCAACGCGCGTCGACGTTCGGCGCGCCATTGCGCTCGCGCACATCGTCGAGGTGCACGGTCCGGAAGTCGATGCTGAACCGGGTCTTGCCCGAGGTGTTCGGCACGGTGGAGTGCAACTGCGCGCCGGAGAAGAACATCACACCGCCGCGTTGGGGCACCACCCGGACCTGCGGCTCGAGCTCGATCGGCTGCTCCGGTTTCGGCTGCTCGCGAGTGTCGGTCTTGATGTGCGTCGCCGCGTCCTGCCGGCTGGTCCGGTTCCACTCGGCGTAGTCGTAGCGCGCGCTGCCGTTGCGCACCGGCTGGTCGAAATACCGGGGGTGGAAGGCCATCACGTTCTCCGGTACCACGTCGAACACCGGAATCCACCAGTTCACCTGGCAAAAGGGTGCCGAGTACCAGCAGTCGCGGTGCGGGTGGAACGCATAGGAGATGCCGGAGGTGAGGTAGTCGTTGGACGTCGAGGTCCGCAGCCGGGGCACGTCGAAATAGGTCCGGTCCAGTGCACAGCCGAACTCCTCGAGCAGCGCCGGGATCAACTCCTTGCAGCGCGGGTGATGAATGAATCGCGGCTTGAGGTCGGCCAGCACGGCGGCGAACTCCTCGACCGGCAGGTCGTACTGCGCGGTCTCCGGATCCCGCTTGCCGAAGGCGTCGACGACCAACTCGCGGGCGAAGTCGACCAGCTGGGTCGAGACCTCCGTGGCGGAATACACAAAGACCTGGCCACGGAACAGTTGTCCGCGCCGAATCTCGTCGGTGACCTGGGCATCCGCAAAAACTGTCGTCATCACTTGTGGTCCTTCGCTCGGGCGAGCCGCCCTGTTACCGGCAACCCGTCGTAACCGACGGGCCGCTTACCTCGATACCAGCGATGGCACGGGCTTTGCGCAGAGCGGATGGAGACGGCATGGCGGCACGTTCGGTGGTGAACCTCACCGTGCACGGCGTCGGTCCGGTGACCCGCGAGCTCGACCCGGGCGAGGACGGGACCTGGGTCAGTGTGGCGCAGTTCGAGCAGGTGCTCGACGCCGTGGTCGGCCGGCCTGAGGTGCGCATCACGTTCGACGACGGCAACTCGTCGGACCTGGAGATCGCCCTGCCCCGGCTGCTCGAGCGCGACCTCACCGCGGAGTTCTTCGTGCTGGCCGGAGTGCTCGGCGAGCCGGGCAAACTGGACGCCGACGGGGTACGCGAACTGCACGGCGCCGGGATGCTGGTCGGCTCGCACGGCTGGGCGCACCGGGACTGGCGGCGGATCGACGACGGCCAGGCCGAACAGGAGTTCGCCGACGCGCACCGGGTACTCGCCGGGCTGACCGGGCGGCCGGTGAGCAGGGTGGCCATCCCGTTCGGCTCCTACGATCGCCGGGTACTGCACCGAATCCGGGCCGCGAACGTGGCTCGGGCCTATACCAGCGACGGCGGGCGGGCCCGGCCGGATTCCTGGCTACAGGCGCGCAACAGCCTGCGGCACGACATCGGTCCAGAGTGGACGACGCGGGTGCTGGACGGCACGCCGGCACTGCCGGTTCGGGCGCGCAAGCTGGCCGCCCGGGCGGTCAAGCGGGTTCGGGGCTGATCGGGTGTCTGCGCAGCCGCGGATCGCGGTGGTCATCGTCACATACAACAGCGCCGATGTGCTGGCCGGTTGCCTCGCCTCGCTGCCGGCCGGCGCCAACGGGGTCCGGCTCACCGAGGTGGTGGTCGCGGACAACGCCTCCGACGACGACTCGCTACGGATCGCCGAGGAGGCCGCCGACCTTCCAATACGGACGGTCCAATTGGGACGTAACGCCGGATACGCGGCCGGCTTCAATGCCGGGGTCGAGGGGCTCGCCGGGTACGACGCGGTGCTGCTGATGAACCCGGACTGCCGGCTGCGACCCGGAGCGATCGCGGCGCTGGCCGAGGCGCTGGCCGGCTCGGGTGGGTCGCGCCGGGGGATCGTGGCACCGAAGCTGGTCAACCAGGACGGCAGTCTGCAACCGACGCTGCGCCGGATGCCGACGGTGCGCGGCGCGCTGGCCGAGGCACTGCTCGGCGGCGGCCGGGCCGGACGCACCCGCGGACTCGGCGAGTTGGTGTTCGACGAGCAGGCGCACGACACACCGGGCGACCCAGCCTGGGTCACCGGCTGCGTGTTGCTGATGTCCGCGGCGGCACTGGCCGAGACCGGGCCATGGGACGAGACCTTCCTGCTCTACAGCGAGGAGACCGACTTCATGTTCCGGGCCGCGGACCACGGGTGGACGCTCTGGTACGAACCGGCCGCGGTGGTCGAGCACATCGGCGGCGAGGCCGGTACCCACCCGGGGCTCGCCGCACTGCTGGTGACGAACAAGGTGCGCCTGTTCCGCAGGCGCCATGGCCGGCTGCACTCGACGGCGTACCGCATCGCGGTGCTGCTCGGCGAGTCGCTCAGGGCGCTGGCCGGCCGGCGCACCGCGCGTGCCTCGCTCACCGCACTGCTGCGCCCGTCGACGCGAATCAACTCCCTTGCGGAGTTGGGGAAATGACCAAGCTGGCCGTGGTTCGCTTCGACGCGCTCAGCGGACGCGAGTTGGACGCCTGGCACACCCTGCTGGCGGCCAACCCAGCCTTGGACAGCCCCTACTTCCACCCCGGGTTCGCCGCCGCCGTGCATGCCTCCGGCCGCCAGGTGGACGTGGTGGTCAGCACCACCGGCGGGACCGTCACCGGACTGTTGGCCGGACACCGCGACGGCGCGCTGCTGCGCCCGGTCGGCTGGCCGGGCGCGGACTTCCAGGGTCCGGTGCGCGCGCCGGGCACCGCGTTCCCGGCTCGGGCGATGCTCACCGGCGGGGTTCGCGGTTTCGCCTTCGACCACCTGCTCGACGGCTTCACCGAGTTCGAACCGGGAGTGGAGACGCGGCGGGCCTCGCCGCTGGTGGACACCTCCGGTGGGCTGGACGGCTATCTCGGCCGGGCCTCGCGCAGCGGCAAGGACAACGTGGGCCAGGCCAGGCGCCGGGCCCGCAAGGCGGAGCGCGACCTTGGCGAGGTCCGGTTCGTCGCGGACAACCCGGACCAGGCACTGCTGGACCGGGTGATCGAGCTGAAGCGGGCGCAGTACGCCGCCACCGGCGCGCGGGACTACTTCGCCGCACCGGACCGGGCCGACCTGCTCGGCGCGCTGTTGCGGACCAGGGACACCGCATTCGGCGGCATCCTGTCCACCGTGCACGCCGGGCCGCACCTCATCGCGGCGCACTTCGGGATGCGCGCCGGCTCGGTGCTGCACTGGTGGTTTCCGGTCTACGACCCGGAGTTCGGCCACCTCGCGCCCGGGTGGATCCTGCTCCGCGAGCTGATCGCCGCCAGCCCGGCGCTCGGCCTCACCCGGATCGACCTTGGCCGGGGCGACGACGAGTACAAGCGCCGGGCCAAGACCGGCGAAGTCACGGTGTGCCAAGGGATGCTCACCCGCGGTTCGGTGCATCGACTACTGCGCAAGGCACGCAATTCCACCATTGAGGCAGCAAAGTCATCGGCTCTGGCCCCGGCCCTGCGTCGGGCGGTGCGAAAGGTTCGCACCGTTCACAGCTGATCTCGGTAACGATTTATCCGTTGCAGGCGACCATTTCCATGGACCGGCGTCCTGCCTGCGGCGGGACGCGAGAAAGGGTCGTCTTATATGAAGATCAGCGTCTTCGGGCTCGGCTACGTCGGCTGCGTCTCGGCCGCTTGCCTTGCCGGGCAAGGCCACGAGGTGATCGGGGTGGACGTCAACCCGGTCAAGATCGATCTGATCAGGCGTGGCCAGGCCCCGGTGGTCGAGGAGCGGATCGGTGAGCTGACCGCGGACGTGGTGCGCTCCGGCGCGTTGCGCGCCACCACCGACGTCGCGGCGGCGATCCACGCCTCCGAGGTGTCGCTGATCTGCGTCGGCACGCCGTCCGCGGCCAACGGCAGCCTGTCCACCGTCTATCTGGAGCGAGTGGCCGAGCAGATCGGCACGGCACTCGGCGAGCGGACCGGCCGGCACACCGTCGTGTTCCGCAGCACGATGCTGCCAGGCACCTGTCTGAACCTGCTGGTGCCGATCCTCGAGAAGGCGTCCGGCAAGACCGCGGGCGTCGATTTCGGCGTCGCGGTGAACCCGGAGTTCCTCCGCGAGGGCACCAGCGTGCGGGACTTCTTCGAGCCGCCGAAGACCGTGATCGGCGAACTGGATCCGGCCAGCGGGGACACCGTCGCCCAGCTGTACGGGGGCCTGCCAGGCGAGGTGTTCCGGGTACCGATCCCGGTCGCGGAAATGACCAAGTACGCGGACAACTCGTTCCACGCGTTGAAAATCGGCTTCGCCAACGAGATCGGCGCGGTCAGCCAGGCGCTCGGCCTCGACTCGCACCAGGTGATGGACGTGTTCCTGGCCGACACCAAGCTCAACATCAGCCCGGCCTACCTGCGGCCCGGCTTCGCGTTCGGCGGCTCATGTCTGCCCAAGGACGTGCGCGGGTTGGTCTACGCGGCCAGGCGGGCGGACGTCGCGGTGCCGCTGCTCGAGCACCTGTTGCCGTCCAACGAGGAACATCTGCGCCGGGCGTTCGATCTGATCGCGGCCGCCGGGCGGCGCCGGGTGGGCCTGTTCGGGTTGAGCTTCAAGCCGGGGACCGACGACCTGCGGGAGAGCCCGCTGGTCGAGCTCGCCGAGCGGCTCCTCGGCAAGGGCTACGACCTGCGCATCTACGACGCGAATGTGACGCTGTCCCGGCTGATGGGCGCCAACCGGGAGTACATCGAAAGCCGCCTGCCGCACCTCGGCGACCTGCTGTCCAGCTCGGTCGGCGAGGTCATGGCGCACGCCGAGGTGTGCGTGGTGGGCACGAAGGACCCGACCGTGCTGTCCGCTTTGGACGGTGCGGGCGACCGAATGATCGTCGACCTCGTCCGTCTCCCCGACGCCACCGCGCGCCGGGCAACTCCTGGATATGTGGGCCTTGGCTGGTAATGCGCTGATCCTGGTCGAGAACCTGTCCGTCCCGTTCGACCGGCGGGTGTGGCAGGAGTGCACGACGCTGCGGGACGCGGGTTGGAAAGTGCACGTCATCTGTCCACAAGGGACGAAGCGGGACACCGAATCCTACGTGGAGATCGACGGCGTGCGGATTCACCGCTACCCGCTCAAGGCGGCCGTCGGCGGGCCACGCGGCTACCTCCAGGAGTACGGCTCGGCGCTCTGGCACACCTGGCGGCTGGCCAGGCGGATCCGCCGCGAGGTCGGCCGGATCGACGTCGTACACGCCTGCAACCCGCCCGACCTGTTCTACTTGATCGCCAAGCGGCTCAAGCGAAAGGGCACCCGGTTCGTGTTCGACCAGCACGACCTGGTGCCGGAGTTGTATCTGTCCCGGTTCGACCGGGGCGAGGACTTCCTCTACCGCGCGGTGTGCCGGCTGGAGCGGGCCACCTACCGGGCGGCCGACGTGGTGATCGCCACCAACGAGAGCTACCGGGACGTCGCGCTGGCCCGTGGCGGCAAACGGCAAGACGAGGTGTTCGTGGTGCGCAGCGCGCCGGCGGTCGACCGGTTCCGAGCCGTGCCCGCGGACGAGTCGCTCAAGCGCGGTAAGCGGTTCATGTTGTGCTATCTCGGCGTCATGGGACCGCAGGACGGGGTTGATTACGCGTTGCGTGCGCTGGCGAAGCTGCGCGACGAGTTGGGCCGCACCGACTGGCAGGCTGCCTTCGTCGGTGGCGGCGACACATTCGACGCCATGGTGGCACTGGCCGAGGAGTTGGGCCTCGCCGACATGGTGGAGTTCACCGGGCGGATCCCGGACGAGGACCTGCTTCGCTATCTGTCCACATCGGACGTGTGCCTGGCACCGGACCCGCTCAACCCGCTCAACGATGTGTCCACGATGAACAAAATAATGGAGTACATGGCCATGGCCCGTCCCATTGTTTCCTTCGACCTGCGGGAAGCCCGAGTCTCCGCGGGAGAGGCCGCCGTCTACGCGCCGCCGAACGACGAAGCCGAGTTCGCCAAGCTGATCGCCAACCTGCTGGATGACCCCGAGGAACGCGCCCGTATGGGTGAGCTGGGGCGGGCCCGGGTCGCCGGCCCGTTGTCCTGGACACGGTCCAGGGCCGCTCTGCTCGCCGCATACGATGCGGCGCTGAGTTGACCGGCTTACTGAGGATTCCGTATTCCTGGCTGCGCAGCCAGGTGGGCGCGTTGTTGTTCGAGCGCCGCTACCGGGTCCACACCTCCGGCAAAGTCATGCTCGACGAGTTCGGCCTCGCCGGCGAGGACCGGGTCTACTATTCCCCGGCCAACTGGCGGACCCTGCGCCGCTCGCTGCGCCGGCAGGAGGTGACCGATTCGGACGTGTTCGTCGACCTCGGCTCCGGCCTGGGCCGGATGGTGCTCGAAGCGGCCCGCTACCCGTTCCGCCGGGTGATCGGCGTGGAGTTGGCCAAACAGCTCAACGACCTCGCCCGGCGCAATCTCGACCACACCCGGCTTCGATTACGGTGCGAGCAGATCGAACTGGTCCAGTCCGATGTGCTCGAGTACGAGATTCCGGACGACGTCACGGTGGTCTTCATGAACAACCCGTTCCGCGGCCCGGTGTTCGCCGCCGCGATCGAGAACCTGATCGCCTCGGTCGACCGCCATCCGCGGCCGGTCCGGCTGATCTACGGCAACCCGGTCGAGGAAGCGTTCCTGCTCGGTACCGGCCGGTTCAAGCGGGTACGCACGGTGACCCAACCGCGGCACAAGCCCGGCTCGCCGTTCGGGTTGATCCACGTCTACCTGCTAACCACGGCTACTGCCGTCACGTGACCATGCCACCTCGGCGCCCCCGCTCCGGCGGCGGGACAGCACCCGGTCGGCCAGGAGCACCCCCAGATAGCAGGCGGCGTCCAGCGGGTTCACGGTGCGGGCGCGGACAAGTGCGCCGAGCGAACCGAGCCGCAGCGGGCCGTCCGCCGCCGGCTTGCCGAGCGCGGCCAGTTGCCGGTTGCCCAGCCGCACCCGAACCCGACGCTTCAGGTGTGCCCGGACCGTCCTGGCCGGGCGGACCAGCGAGCGCGCCGCCGGCACCACGGCCCGCTCGGCCGCGGTGAAGCTGCGATGCACCCAACCGTCGTCGGAGATGAGATCGGGCAAGGGAAAGGCCCGCGCGTGCCCCTCCGCCCCGAGCACGTAGACGCCGGCCCCGGCCAGGCCCCGGCTCGGCCCGATCAGCCGCTCGTGCACCCGGTGCACCCGGCGGGCGAGCCACGAGGCACCGGCCAGGTCCCAGTCCGGGACCGGGGCGCCGGCCAGCACGCCGGGCCGGCCGAGCGCGGCGGCCAGCGCGCGCACCGATCCGGCACTCAGCTCGACATCGGCGTCGAGGTAGACCCGGGGGAAGGTGACGCACTCCGCGTCGCCCAGCCGGATCGCGTTGGCCTTACCCGGTTTCGACGTGGACAGGACCCGCACGCCGGGCCGCTGGGCCACCGCGGCGGTCCGGTCGGTGCACGCGTTGGCCACCACGACCACGTCCAGCTCACCTGGCCGGGCACCGGCAAGCAGCACGTCAAGGCAGCGTCCGAGCACCGCCTCCTCGTCGTGCGCGGGCACCACCACACTGGCCACCGGCTTGCTCATCGGCCACCGCCAGGAAGGATGACCCCATGAGAGTGGAACAGACCGGGCTGGACGGTGCGCTGCTGTTCGTGCCGACACCGCACCGGGACGACCGCGGGCTGTTCACCCGGACGTTCGACGCCGCGGTGGCCCGGGCCGCCGGACTGGATCCCAACGCGTTCGTGCAGGACAGCCAGTCCCGCTCGCGGCAGGGCACGATCCGCGGGCTGCACGGGCGGGCCGGTCACGGCGAGGCCAAGCTGGTGCGCTGCGCCCGGGGCGCGGTGCACGACGTGCTGGTGGACGCCAGGCCAGGGTCGCCGACGTTCGGCAAGCACATCGCGGTCCGGCTGGATGACGAGAACTTCAGCCACCTCTACGTTCCTCCTGGGTTGCTGCACGGGTTCCAAGCGCTGACCGAGCAGGCCGACGTGTGTTACCGGATCGACCGGGAACACGACCCGGGCGAGGATCTGGCGGTCCGGCACGACGATCCCGAGCTCGCCATCGGCTGGCCGCTGCCGGTCACCGCGATCAGCGGGCGGGACGCGGCGGCCGGCTCATGGGCCGACCTGACCCGCCGGCTCATCCCGGCCGCGGCAACGGACTGACCTCGGCGTCGGCTGTCCGCAGCAGCGCGCCCGCGGCACCGATCAGCAGGAAGGACAGGCCTTCCGCGGTCTTGAACGCGGCCAGATCGAAGGTGGCGCTGCCGATCAGCGGGACCACCAGGCTGGCCGCGATGGCCAGGCCGAGATCGCGCCGGGTGGGGTCGGTGCTGAGGTAGCGGGCCCGAACCGCCGCGTACAGCCCGATGAGGAAGACCGCCGCGAACGCCGCGATGCCCAACACCCCGCCCTCGACCACGGTCAGGATGTACTGGTTGTCGAACACGATGAACTTGGGCGCGTACCAGGTGCCGAACCCGTGGCCGAGCCAGAGGTGCCGGCCGATCTCGGTAGCCGCGATGTCGTAGTCGTGGGTCCGCCAGCGCACGCTGTCGTCGTTGCCCGCATTCGCGAACAACTTGTAGAACGTGCCGAGCAGGCCGGGCGTGATGATCTTCATCAGGACCAGGAAGCCGGCCACGACGCCCAGTGCGCGCAGCCGCCGCCGGGTGGGCCAGCCGATGAACAGCACCAGGCCCGCGGCGGCCAGGCCGAGCACCGCGGAGCGGGACACCGAGAACATCAGGCCCATCGCGATCACCCCGGCGCTGCCGAACCAGAGCCAGGGCGCTTCGCCACGCTCCTTGGCCCGCAGCCCGTAGTGCGCCGCGATCGGCACCAGCATGGCCATCACCACGCCGAACTCGATCGGATGGCCCATGGTGCCGCCGACCCGGCGCAGATCGGACCGGCTGAACACGAACTCGCCGTCCGCGAAGTAGCGCAGGCCGGGCAGCCGCAGGTACTGGGTCAGGTCGAAGTTCACGGTGAACTGCAACACCCCGACGAGCGCGGAGAACGCCCCGCAGAGCACGACGCCCTTCAGCAGGAAGTCGATCCGGTCGCCGCGCACCCCGTCGCTCACGCCGAGGGCGAGCCCGGCGGAGGCCACCATCAGCAGGGCGGCGTGGTCGGCCATGTTCAGCTCGTCCACCGGCAGGTAGCCGTAGGTGGCGTAGCCGTAGGTGGCCAGCGCGCCGGCCACGTAGCAGAGCAGCACGGTGCGCACCGGGCTGCGGCCCTTGGCCACGCCGAGCGTCGTGGTGAACTGGGCGCACAGCCAGACCAGCGCGACCAGCAGGGCGACCAGGTTGGCCGGGGTGAGCGAGAGCGGCAGTCCTTTCAACACCAGCCGGGCCGGGATCACCAGGATGCACACCGCGAAAACAACGGCGAGGGTGGCGCCATCGGCCCGCCTCGGCGTTGCGGCGCCGAGGAAGTCGACCCGGTCGAGGGTGCCCGTGGCCACGGCGATCAGCGCCCCAGGCTTGGCTCGAGAACGGTGGGCCGGACGTCGTCCGGCTCGTCCGGCCCGGTCGGGCGCCGGGTTCGGCGCTTGCGCGCCTCGACCACGCTCTCGAAGCCGAACGTGGCGGCCAGGCCGCCGAGGATGGCGAGCGCGGCGGCCGCCGCGGCGGCCCGGATCCGGCTGCCCGACCGGCTTTCCGGAGTGGTCGGCGCGACCACCTCGACCGCGGTGATGTACGTCGACGCGGGCGCGTCGACCTCCTTCTGCCGGGCGGCCAGCTCGATCCGGGCCCGGTCCACCACCTTGTGCACGATGTCCTTGGCGCCGTTGGCGGTGTCGCTGTTGCCCTGGATGAACACGAACGGCCCGGTGATCAGCAGCTCGGGGTTCGAGCTGCCGTTGCTGGCCTGGAACCAGGTGTCGCTGCCCGGTGGCGCACCGAGCTCGGTCGCGGTCTCGGGGGTGGACAGCGCCTGGATCAGGATGGCGGCCGAGGTTGACAGCCCCTTGTCGAAGTTGAGCAGCGGGTTGGTCAGGTCCGGGGCCTTGCTCGGCTCACCCGGCTGGCTGGCGCCCGTGTTCGGCAGGGTCAGCACCAGTACCGAGACGGACTCGTACACCTTGGGCACCGAGGCGTAGACCCCGGCGGCCAGCAACAGGGACAGCACGAAAGCCGGCAGGGCCACGTACCACCGCCGGAACACCACCTGGATCGTCTGCCAGAAGTCCATACAAGGGATCAATCGCGAATCGCTCGGTACCGCGTTACCGATGGTGAGTAGCAACATCCGGCGGCCGCGGAGCGCCGCCGGGCCGGGTGCGCCGGCACACTTCGCGAGGTTCGCCCACTTCCCCGGGCGCGAGTGTCACCTGTGGACGGATCGGGTGCGGACCTGCTCGGGCACGGCGCTGCCGTTGGTGGCCTTGCTGGCCACCGGGGAGAACCGAACCGTCGACTGGTCGACCGCGGCGCCGGGCTCCGGCGGTTCCGGACCGTCGGCGGGCTTCGCTGGCTGCTGCTCGCCGTCGCGGCGGCGCCGGCGGGCGGTGAGCAGACGCTCGGCCGTGTAGGCACCGGCCAGACCCAAGAGGACGGTGAGCACCACGGCCCCGCCGGCCAACTGAAGCTGGGTGGCCCGGTTGAGCTCCGGGGTGGACGGCGGCACCACGTCGACCAGGGTGACATACGTGATCGGCGGGGCGTTGAGCGCCTTCTGCCGGTTCAGCAGCTCATCGCGAACCCGTTGCTGGGCACGGAGAACCACGCCGCGCGCCTGCACCGCCGAGGTGCTCTCGCCCTCGAGGTAGACGAACGGGCCGCGCACCCCGAGCAGGTTCGGGTTGCTGCTGCCGTCGTTGACCACGAGCGTGGTGGGGCCGTCGGCGGTACCCAACTCGGCGGCCACCTCGGGCGTGTTCAGCGCCTGGATCAGGATGGCCGAGGTGGTCATCAACCCCTCGTCGAAGTTGAGCAGGGGGTTGGTCAGCCCGGTCGGCTTGTTCGGGTCCTGGGAGAGGGTGCCGCCGGAGGTCGGCGTGGTGAGCACCATCGTCGCGCTGGACAGGTAGTGCGCCGGGGTGAGCAGGTAGGCGGTGGCCGCGAGCACGATCGCGAGCCCCGCGATCGGCAGGCCGACATATTTTCGCCGGATGAGGCCGAGGATGGCTTTCCAGAAGTCCATGTGTCCTCGACCCTCTAGTCACGCTCCGAACACGAACCCCAGCCGGATGCCTTGTGGCTGGATAATCGTGAGCCTGGAACTCACCGTTACAACGAACAGCCGGTTTCGGGCACCCATACGGCCGCTTGCGTGGCGAGTTTACCGCAGATGGCGGCCATCGACGCCGCTCCGTCAACGGATCTTTACCCCCATCTTGCAGGGCTTTTGCTTCACTCTTCAGACTGACACCTTGCCGGGTGTGCGTCCCGACACCTTCTCGTGATGCGCGCCATTTCTGTTACGTCCTGTGACCACACAGCGATGCACCAGACGGGTGGCGGGCCGCCGGGCTTCGGCGGCCCTCCGGCATGCCGACAGGCCGGTCCGCCAACGAGCCGGTCGGCGACGGAATGAGGTAGCGAATGGCGTCCACCGCGCAGACCGCACCGGCCGGTACGCCGGCGCAGGTGGCCGCCCGGCCAAGGCTGGTCGGGCTGGACGGCATCCGCGGGCTGGCGGCCCTGTTCGTCGTGGTGCACCACTGCTGGCTGATGAGCTTCCCCGGCTACCCGGACAACACCGGTCCACTGTGGACGACCCCGCTGGTCTACGGCCACCTCGCCGTGGTCGTGTTCATCGTGCTGTCCGGGTTCTCGCTCGCGGTCGGTCCGGCCCGCGCCAGCTGGCAGTTGGGTAGCCTTCGCCGCTTCGCCTTCCGGCGCGCCTGGCGGATCCTGCCGCCGTACTGGCCGGCGCTGGTGTTCAGCCTGGTGATCGCCTGGACCGTGGTGCCACAGCCGCACTCCGGCACCCCGACCCCCAAGTCGGTCGTGGTCTACGGGCTCCTGCTCCAGGATGTGTTCGGCGCGCCGACGCCGAACGGGGCGTTCTGGTCGATCGCCGTCGAGGCCCAGCTCTACCTGGTGCTCCCGGTACTTCTGCTGGTGCTGCGCCGGGCCGGCGCCGCGGTCATGCTCACCGCGGTCCTGCTGCCGGTGGCGGCCGTCGGAGTGCTCGCCCCGCACCTGTCGATCGTGGCCAAGCTGCTGCGGTTCACCCCGCAGTTCGCGTTCGGCTTCGCCGCCGGCGTGGTCGCCGCCGGGGTGCTGCGCGGCGACCGGGCCCGTTGGCCGTGGCACTGGCTGGCGCTCGGCGCGGCCGCGCCGGTGCTGGCGCTCATCGCGATCGTCGGTCCAGTGTGGACGGTCAACCACTACTTCTGGGTGGACCTGGCGATCAGCCCGGCCATCGCGCTGCTGCTCGCCGCCGTGGCCACCGGCCGGCCCCGCCCGCTGGTCGGCTTCCTGGACAGCCGCCCGCTGCGTGGCCTCGGCTCGTTCTCCTACAGTCTGTACCTCATCCACGCGCCGATCGTGGTCGCGGTCGCCGAGCGGGTGGTGCATCCGCACCTCGGCACCGGGGTGGCGGGCCTGCTGTTCACGCTGGCCATCTCGGTCCCGCTGACCCTGGTCCTCGCCCGGCTGTTCGCGGCCGTGTTCGAGATTCCGTTCACCCGCAACAAGTCCTGGCCGGCGCTGCGCGCGGCTATCCGGTCGCGGAACTCGCCCGCGCCTGCGGCCTGAGCCGGGCCGCGGCCAGCTTGACCAGCTTGCGGCTACGGCGCACCGCGGTGTTGCGCTGCCGACCGAGGAACATCTTGCCGAGCGCGGTCCGCGCCGCCTTGCGCTGCGTTTCGGTCAGGTCGACCTCCTGCAACCAGCGCAGGATCTCGGCACACTGAAGCGTGTTGGCGAAGTGCGCCTGCCAGGACGGCACGCCGAGGAAGCTGGCGCTCTCCGTGATCCGAATCTCCCGGGTGTTGCGGTGCGCCAGAATCTCCGGCACGTGGCCCCACGGCCCGGCCAGGGCGAGCTTGGTGGCGAACACCTCGTCCTCGCGGAGCATGTTGCGGCGCGGGATGGTGACCACCAGGTCCCGGCGCATCACCCCGTACAGCGGGTCGACCAGCAGCGGGCTCTCGTTGAGCAGCCGCAGCATCTCGGCGAAGCGGGTCACCGGGTCCGCGGCAGCCAGCCGGCCGCCGTCGTAGCTCGGGTCGGTGCGGGTGATCCCGTCCGGGCCGGTGTAGGCCAGTTGGGTGGTCACCAGCACCCTGCGCTCGTCTTCGGCGAACGCCTCGAGGCAGCGGGAGACGCAGTCCGGGGCCAGCCAGTCGTCGTCACCGATCCAGCGGAAGTACTTGCCGCGCGCGGTTCGTATGGCGTGGACGAAGTTGTTCAGCACACCGACGTTGCGTGGCTGGCGGTGGTAGACGACCCGGCTGTCCGCAGCGGCCAGCTCCCGGCACACCGCCTCGGTGTCGTCGGTGGAGGCGTTGTCACAGATGACCAGCTCGATCCGGTCATGGTCCTGGCCGAGCACGGACCAAACCACCTCTTCGAGCCGGTGTGCCCCGTTGTAGACCGGAAGACCGATCGATACCAGCGTGTCGGACATCGGCATGCCGTCTTTCCTTCCCGTTCAGCTCGCGGCACCGAACAGCGCGCGTAGCTGGAGAATCTGACGCGACGGCACGGCGATCAGCAGGTAGCCGACCAGTCCGGCGCCCCCGGCCAGAGTCAGTTGGACAATCGGGGAGCCGCCGACCAACCAGGCGCCACCCACCATCAGCGTCCCGGCGAACAGCCCACCGGCCAGCGGCCGGGCCAGGGCCGGCAGCACCGGAGCGAGATGAACGTCGGCGCGGTGCAACATCCACACCGCCATGGGAATGGCCACCAGCACGGCCACCGCGCCATGCGCGATCGCCGCGCCGCGAATGCCGTCCAGCCGGGTGCCCACATACAGTGCCGGCACCAGGAACCCGGCCCAAACCAGGTTGAGCCACAGCGTTGCTCTGGTGGCGCCGAGCGAGGTCAGGATGTCGAAGGCGATCGAGGTGAGCATCCGGGCGATCACCAGGACCGCGAGGAACCGCAGTACCACGGCGGCCGGCGCCCACTCGGTGCCGTACAGCACCACCACGAGCTGCTTGGGCAGCGCCGCCATCAGCACCGCGATCGGCAGTACGCCGGCGAAGAGCAATGGCACGGTCCGCTGCACACCTCGGGACAGTGCGTCCGGGTCGTCCTCGGCCAGCCGGGAGAATCCGGCCAGCGACACGTGCCGCACGGCCGTGCCCACCAGGCCGGGCACCCAACTGGACACGTTGAACGCCAACAGGTACATGCCGATGGCCGCCGTGCCGAGCACGTGCCCGACGATCACGTAGTCGGCATTGAGCAACACCGACTCCACCCCGAGGCCGGCGGCGAGCGGGATGCCGAACCGGACCAGCCGGCGGGCCACCTCCCGGTCGAGCGCGAACCGCAGCGGCAGCCCAGCGAAGATCATTTCCAGCACGGAGGTGACCACCGTGCCGGCGAGCTGGCCGAACACGAAGCTGTACGGGCCCGCCCCGTCCGCGGCCAGCGAGATGGCCACCGACGCGTTCACCAGGAACCCGAACATCAGTGCCTTGGTGAGCTGGTCCTGCTGGAACCGGCGTTGCAGCGCGGCCACTCGGACCGCGGTGATGCCGTCCACCAGGATCACGGCGGTGAGCAGCCGAACCGGCGTCGTGGCCTCCGGGCTGCCGGCCAGCCCGGCGAGTCCGGGGGCGGCCACCCAGAAGACGGCGTACCACCCGACGCTGAACAGGATGGCCAGCGTGGACGCGGTCGCGGCCATGTCCTCGAGCTTGCCGCGCCACTGCACGGTGGCCGCCATGATGCCGACGTCGTTGACGTGAATGACGAACTGCGTCGCGGCCAGCGCGATCGCGTACAGCCCGAAGTCCTCGGGGACGAGCAGCCGGGCCAGCACCAGGCTCATCACGAACGAGCCGATCTTGGTGGCCAGCGTGCCGAACAGCGCCCAGCGGAACCCGCGGCCGGCCTTGCGGCCGATCGTGGCCACCGAACCCTGCTGCTCCTCCATCAGACGCGCTCCAGCCAAATCTCCCGCCAGAACGGCACGAACTCGCGCGGGCAGCTGGAGTTGTACACCCCGCGGCAGACAACCCCATCGAGCACGATGCACGGGCTCTTCATGGTGAGCATCCGGCCGGTCTTCTCGTCGATGCAGCGCTCCACCCGGCTCTGCACCCGGTAGGTCTGCCCGCAGTAGCTCGACATCTCCTCGTCAAAGCCCATGCCCCGGTTCAGCAGGTTCTCGTCCAGCGTCGCGACGATGTCCTCTTTGGACCTGATGCGAACCAGCTCGCCGGGTCGCAGGTCGAGGTGCGCGGTCGGGGTCCGGCCGGTCACCCCGCCCTTCAGGAAGCGCCAGCGAAGGCCCTCGCGGAACCAGAGCTTGCGCGGCAACACCTTCGTGGCCCGGCGCTGCAACCGGTTGAACAGCCCCACCAGGAACGTGCGGAACACCGAGACCGGTCCGACGTTGCCGCTGCGCACGTCCCGCACGTACTGGCTCACGTCCAGGAACGACAGGCAGACCGGTGCGGCCCGAAGCAACTCCGTCGCCTGGCAGGAGAACCGTTCGTCGCCGTCCGGACCGTCCGGTTTGCGCGCGTTGGTCACCAGCAGGGGCAGCAGGGCCCGGCCGTCCGCGATGCCCTTGCTGTGCCCGTTGACCAGACCGGTCGTGCCGGCCGGCGGGTCGTCCGGAGCCACCCGGCGCAGCCACTGCTCCTTCCAGTACAGCGAGCACGCGGTCTGACAGCCGCCGTGCTCCTCGCCGGAACAGCGGGCACCGGTCAGGTGCACGGCGCCGGACATCTTGCGCATGCCGGTGCGGTTGAGCGTGTCGCAGACCTTGTGCGCCACCTTGTGCACGCTCAGCCGCTGGCCGCAGTAGGCCAGCATCTCCGGCATGAACGGCAGGTTCTCCAACTCGCCGCGCTCGTCGAGGGTGGCCAGGATCTCCTCGGCGCTGCGCACCTCGACCAGCTCGCCGACTCTCAGGTTGAGCACGCCCGGGACCACGCCGGGCGGCGTCCGCGTCTGCGTCATCCGCTCACTTCCTTCAACAAACCCGCATCCTGTAGTGCGGTTGCCGCCGTTACCACCGCGCCGAACTCGATACCGGACCGCTCGGCGACATCCAGCAGGTCGTGCTCGCCGTCGGACAGGTTCAGCACCCACAACGTCGCCAGCTGTGCCTGTTTGGTGTCGCTGCGCCCGCCGAGCGCCTCGTACAACCCGCGCTTGCCAAGCTGCGGCTCGCCGTACGGGCTGAGGTTGACGTAGCTCCGGTTCTGTTCCAGCACCTCGAAGATCTCGCCGACCGTGTCCAGCGTGTCCACCAGTGACTCGGCGGACACGAAGTCCACGTCGTCCCCTGAGGTGTGGTACTCCGGATAGGCCGCGTACGGCGTCCTGGTCAGGCAACCGACCCCGAGGTTGAAGCCGGGCGAGCAGTACTGCCGCTCGTCGTACCCGTACGGCGTGAAGTCCACGATCCGGTGCGGCCGGCCGGAGCGCGCCAGCACGTGCCTGGCGGCCCGGTCGACCCCCGCGTCACCGCGGCGGCTTCGCTTGTAGGTCAACGACCCGCGGTCACCCGCACAGGCCAGCACCAGGCCGTGCCGCACCCGGTCGACCCGCTCGTGGTTGCGCGCCAGCCAGGTGATCGAGCCGATGGTGCCGGGAGCGAACAGGAACCGGTAGGTGTAGCGGGGTCGCGCCGCGGCCAGCCGGCCGGCCAGCTGGGTGGCCACCGCGATGGCGGCCAGGTTGTCGTTGGCCAGCGAGGGATGGCAGACGTGGCAGGACACCAGCACTTCGTCCTCGACCTCGCCGGGCACCACGTGCTCGGCGTAGGTGAGGGCCCCGGCGGCCACGGTGCTGTCGATCTCGACCCGGTACTCACCGTCCACAAGGGAGTCGAGCGTGCGCTGGCTCAGGCAGAAACCCCAGTCCGGCTTGTAGTAGCTGGTCCGGTATGGGACCAGGTCCGGTTGCTCGGGCAGGGTGTGCAGGTGCGGCCGCAGCTCGTCGAGGGTCATCGTGGTGGAGACCGGCACGCTGTAGCCGACCACGTGCAGGTTCGAGTCGGCGAAGTCCACCACCCGCCGGCCCGACGGGTCGGTGAGGTGCGCACCCCGGATGTTCCACTCCTCGGGCACGGTCCAGTCGAACACCGTGGTGCCGGTCGGCACCTCGTGGACCGTCAGCGGGATGTGTTCGCCGATGATCTCCAGGGTCTGCCGTACCCCGTCGCCGGTGATGCTGCGGCACAGTGGATACAGCCGTTCAACCAGGGCGTGCATCTCCCGGCCGGCAGCGCCGCCGGTCAACGCGGCCTAAGGGTGTCGTCGAGCGTGCCGGCGTCGCGCCGGTCGGACAGCCCGGCCAGCCGGGTGTAGCGCCGGTCGAAGTCCGCTCTGGTCAGCCCGTTGGTCCGGTACGCCTCGGCCAACTCGACCGCGCCGGCCTTGATCGTCCATTCGGGATGGAAGTCGGGCAGGGCGGCCCGGATGCGGGAGAAGTCGACCCGGTAGGAGCGCGGGTCCGCGCCGGCCTCACCGGTGATCACCAACCGGGAGCCGGGCACGGCCTCGACCACCTCACCGGCGATCTCCGCGACGGTCAGGTTGTTCTGCTCCATGCCGACGTTGAAGGCCTTGGCGTGTACGGCTTGCTTCGGTGCGGCCAGGGCGGCGACGAACGCGGCCGCGATGTCCCTGGCGTGTACCAGTGGGCGCCACGGGGTGCCGTCGGAGAGCACCCTGGCCTCGCCGGTGAGCAGGGCGTGGCCGACCAGGTTGTTGAGCACGATGTCCGCGCGCAGGCGCGGAGAGAAGCCGAACGCGGTGGCGTTGCGCAGCGACACCGGGCTGAAGTCGGCATCGGCCAGATCGACCAGATCACCCTCGACCCGCACCTTGGACACCGCGTACGGGGTCACCGGGCGCAGCGGGGCGTCCTCGCCGACCAGCCCCGCCGAACCGGACGCGCCGTACACCGAACAGGTCGAGGCGTAGAGGAACCGCTGCACGCCGGCATCCTTGGCCAGCCGGGCCAGGCGCACCGAGGCGTGATGGTTCACGTCGTAGGTCAGCTCGGGGGCAAGCGAACCGAGCGGGTCGTTGGACAGCGCGGCCAAGTGCACCACGGCGTCCACACCGGACACGTGGGCTTCCGTGACGTCGCGCAGATCAACCTGGTGGGTCGGCGGATCGGCCGGCATCGGGCCGAGCACGCAGTCGGCGAACAGGCCGGAGTCCAGCCCGACCACCTGGTGGCCGGCGGCGGCCAGCGCCGGCGCCATCACAGTGCCCAGATATCCCTGATGTCCGGTCAGTAGCACCCGCATCCGAAACTCAACCTCCTGACAGGTCGAGAGCGACCTTGTTGACGTGAAACGCTTCGGCATAGGTCGCACCGCACTCGATGCCACGAATGCGGGCCAAGCCGAGGAACGCCTCCCGGTCGAACCACGGACGGTGTCGCTGCGACGGGTAGTGTTGTTGCAGCAGGGTGACCTTCATCTCGGCCAGGTCCGGCGAAAGCGGCTGGTATGCCGAGGGCCGGCCAAGGTCACCGTCCCACTTGACGATCTCGTAGCCGAGCACCAGATGGTCGCGGAACGCGGTCGGCACCAGCTCGGCGAGGCCCCGGTGGTCCTGGTGCGCGTCGAACCGGTTGGGCGCGAACAGCAGGTCCGGCTCCGACTGTCCACGCAGGTCTTCGAGCGCGCTCTTCGCCTCGTCCCAGTACACCGGTAACCGGCCGTCCGGCAACTTCAGCACGGTGACCCGCAGGTCCGCACCGGGGCAGAAGGCCGCGAGCGCGGCCCGCTCCTCGTCCTCCCGATGCGTGCCACCGCCGGAGAGCACCAGCGCGTCCACCCGGATGCCCGGGTTCTCCGCACAGGTCCGGTACAAGCTGGCCCCGGCTCCGATGGCGATGTCGTCGCAGTGCGCCCCCAGTGCGACGACCGCAGTCGGCGGGGCCGGCCGCAGCGTGATCATCAGACCGGTGCCTCCGCCCGGTCCCACAACATCCACGGCCGGTCACCCCGGTCGTAGGCGTCGTTGAGCGCGAACCGCTCCTTGACCGTGTCGGTCGGCTTCCAGAACCCGCGGTGCGGGTAGGCCAGCAACCGGTTGCGCTTGGCCAACTGCACGCAGCCGTCCGCGACCAGATCGCCGCCGGGCGGAATGTGCTCGAAGATCTCCTGGCGCAACACGAAGAAGCCGCCGTTGGCCCAGAGCGGCATCTCGCTGACCGGGGTGATCCCGCCGACCCGGCCGGTGCCGTCCACCTCGACGCAGTGGAACGTCGACTCCGGCGGCACCACCATCATCGAGGCGCTCGCGTCGCTCTGCGTGAACCGGTCGACCATGACATCGAGCGGGGCGTCGCTGAGCACGTCGGCGTAGTTGGCGAGGAACATCTCCTCACCGTCGACGAACTCCCGAACCCGGCGCAGCCGCTCGCCGATCGCCGACTCCACCCCGGTCTGCACGAAGGAGATCGTCCAGTTGGCGATGTCGGTGGCCAGCAGATCCACCTCACCGCCGCGCAGCACGAAGTCGTTGGACTCGGTCTCCCGGTAGTCCAGGAAGAAGTTCTTGATGTGGTGTGCGCCGTAGCCGAGGCAGAGCACGAAGTCGGTGTGCCCGAAGTGCGCGTAGTACCGCATCACATGCCAGATCAGCGGACGCGGCCCGACCAGGGCCATCGGCTTGGGCAGGTCGTCGGACGGCCCGCTGCGCATCCGCATGCCAAGCCCGCCACAGAACAGTACGACCTTCATCGCGCCTCCACGAAACCGTGTACGTCGACGCGCTTCATCGCCCGTCCACCTCGACAACCTCGAGCCGGGGAATGGGAAAAACCAGCCCGCCTTGCCATTCGCCCACAAAGGACAGTTGCTCGGTCAGCTCGCTGCGCAGGTTCCACGGCAGCACCAGCACGTAGTCCGGCCGGTCCTCGGCGATCCGCTCCGGGGACAGGATGGGTATCCGCGTGCCCGGCGTGAACCTGCCGTGCTTGTAGGGATTGCGATCAACCGTGTACGGCAGCAGGTCCGGCCGGATGCCGCAGTGGTTGAGCAGCGTGTTGCCCTTGCCCGGCGCGCCGTAGCCGACCACGGTCTTGCCCTGTTCCGCGGCGTTCACCAGGAACCGCAACAGGTCCCGGCGCACCCCGGCGACCCGCCGGCTGAACTCGGCGTACCCGGACAGCTCGTGCAGCCCGGCGGCCTTCTCCCTGGCCAGCACGTCGGTGACCCGCCGGCTCGGTTCGCCGGCCACCTCGGTCGGCCGGGCCAGCAGCCGGATCGAGCCACCGTGCGTCGGCAGCAGCTCGACGTCCACAACGGACAGTCCACCGGAGGCGAGGGCGTTCTGCGCCGAAGCGACCGTGTAGTACTGGAAGTGCTCGTGGTAGATCGTGTCGTACTGGTTCTGCTCGATCAGGGTGAGCAGGTGCTGAACCTCGATGGACACCCAGCCGTCGTCGGCCACCAGCGCTCGAAGGCCCTTGGTGAAGCCGACCACGTCCGGGATGTGCGCGTAGACGTTGTTGGCCACCACCAGGTTCGCCGGCCCGTGCTCGGTCCGCACCGCGGCGCCGGTCTCCGGGTCGAGGAACGCGGTGCGCGTCGGCACACCCTTGGCCCTGGCCGCCTCGCCGACGTTGACCGACGGTTCGACGCCGAGGCAGCGCACTCCCGCGGCGACCATGTGCTGGAGCAGGTACCCGTCGTTGCTGGCCACCTCGACCACGAACGAGTCGGCGCCGAGACCGAACCGGTCGACCGCGCCGCGCGCGAACCGTTCCGCGTGTCGCACCCAGGACTCGGAGTACGACGAGAAGTAGGCGTACTCGGTGAACGTCTCCTCCGGCGTGATCAGCGGCGGCAGCTGGGCCAGCCAGCACGCCGTGCACACCCGCAGGTGCAGCGGGTAGGTGATCTCGGGCGCGTCGAGCTGCGCCGCGGTGAGGAACAGCTCACACGGCGGCGTCGCGCCGAGATCGACGACGCTGGCCATCGCGGTCGAACCGCACAGCCGGCACGTGGTGGTCATCAATAGGCCCCCTGACCTGAGAGAACGGCACGGAAGGTCTTCCAGAGGATCACCGCGTCCAGCGCGAGCGACCAGTCCTCGACATAACGCAGATCGAGCCGGACCGCCTCGTCCCATGACAGGTCGCTGCGCCCGCTGACCTGCCACAGACCCGTCACGCCGGGCTTGACCAGGAGCCGGCGCCGCACGTCCTGGTTGTACTTCTTGGTCTCCTCCGGCAGCGGCGGGCGCGGTCCGACCAGCGACATCGAGCCGCCGAGTACGTTGAACAGCTGCGGCAGCTCGTCGATGGAGTAGCGGCGCAGCATCGAGCCGACCCGGGTGATCCGCGGATCCCGGCGCACCTTGAACAGCACCCCGGCGCCCTCGTTCGCCGCGGCCAGCTCGGCCAGCATCCGGTCCGCGTCGCGGATCATGGTGCGGAACTTGATGATGGTGAACTCGCGGCCGTCCTTGCCGACCCGGCGCTGCCGGTAGAACACCCGGCCGCGGCTGCCCACCGCGATGGCCAGGCTCACGGACAGCAGCACCGGCGCGAACAGCAGGAGCAGCAGCGCCGCACCGATCCGGTCGAAGACGTCCTTGACCACACGACGGACCCCGGTGAAGGCCGGGGCGCTGACCCGAAGCAGTGGCATGCCGAGCACGCCGGTCATGTGCAATCTCGGCCCGGCCACCTCCATCAGGGTCGGTGCGACCACCATCTCCGCCCCGCTGCCCTCCAGCTTCCAGGCCAGTTGCTGTAACCGCTTGGGCGTCCAGTACGGGTCGCCGGTGATCGCCACGATCCGGTAGCCACCCCGCCGGACGTGGTCGGCCAAGGCGTCGAGCTCGCCGACCACCGGAATGCCGTCCAGTTCGCCTGCGGCGTTGCCGAGGCCGTCCGCGGTGCACACCGCGTCCACCCGCCATCCGATGTGCGAGTTGACCCTGGTCCGCTGGATCAGGTCGCGCAGCGTGTGCGGGCTGCCCGCGGCGAGCACCGGTAGCAGGCAACGGCCGTCGCTTCGGGCGCGGTGCAGGAGCTTGCGCAGCAGGTAGCGGGCGGGCAGCGCGGCCATGGCGATGGCGGGCACGACCAGAAACACCCAGGGCCGCATGGTGGTGACGCTGAAGGCGAGCCCGGCGAGGCCGAGCGCGACGTCGGCGGCGAACAGACCGCGCCCCAGGCGCGCGAACTCGTCGGCGCCCTGGCCGAGCACGACCAGATGCCAGACCCGGTTCATGGCCAGCGAGCACAGCACGACCAGCGCGGTGATGGCACCGAGCAGCGCGGTCTTCACCGCGCCGAGACCGCCGGACGCGCCGACCAGCCCGCCGACCAGGACCACGGCGACCAGCGTGCACAACACGTCGCTGAGGATCACGGAGCGGCGATAGCGCGGCTCCCAGCCGGCCACCGGTGGTCCAGACGATTGGAATTCGGTGCCACGTCTGTTCGACCATATGGTCGATCTTCGGCGCGGGGAGCCGACCTGGTGACTCATCGTGTATAGACCTCGGTTCAGCAGTTGCGGAGGAGCACAACTCGGTGGGCGTCCCCGGAGGCCCAGACACGGATGTTTTGCGTGGCTTGCCAGCCAGCGGTTGGCTTGCACTGGCCGCGCCGCTGTTGCGTTAGCTCATTCGCTCCCCTCCCCGGCCCCGTTACACGGACAGTGAGACATGTCCAGAACTGCCCGGACGGGCAACAGCCGGAACGCGGGCGTTCCATACGCTCAGTGCAGGAACTTTCCAGACTTCCCACCCTGGGTAACCAAGCGGCGTCCCGTGACAGCGATCACGCCGACCGGCCCACCCCGCGCCGGGTTCCGGCCGCCCGCCACCGGGCGCCTCGTGATCCAGAACATGGCCTGGTTAAGCGACTTCGGGCATCGGTCCACATCGGACACGGAACATACAACCGACCACGGACTCCGGGTGACCGGTTGCCGGCCCGGCACCCCGAGCGTGAGTTGGCCAGAACCCCGTCGGCCGGATGCCCGAGCGGCACGAGTAGCCTCCCGCGCCCCCGGTCCCGCGGACCGCACCCCTCCCAGCGCGCGGCCGCCCGGCCGCTTACCGTCACGCTCCGTGGTCAAAGTGTCAGATATCGTCCACTTCGGACCGGATGGCACGACCCGTCGCATCGACGTGATCGAGAATCCACTGCGGATTGTCCCGCCGCGACGCTTGGCGCCGTGCCTCGAAGCACCGCACCAAGTCGGCGGCTTCGGTGCGCGGTTGCCCGAACACGTAACTCACTTGCCTGAGCGCGAGACTCGCTTGCCTGAGCGCGAGACTCGCGCGGCTATGGGGGAGGATTGGAGCTACCGGCTGTGATCGCGCGATTCCGTGGAGAGACCGGCAGGCCTTGCCGGTGGTGGCGAGGGCCGGGACGGCTGTGGTGGCCAGGGGCGGGGTCGAACCGCCGACCTACCGCTTTTCAGGCGGTCGCTCGTACCAACTGAGCTACCTGGCCGGGCCCGCGCGGGCGGGTCTGAGGTTCGCGGCCCCCAGGGAGCCCGGAACGACCCGGTCCACGCGCTCCGCGGACATGTGTCCTGCGGAGGTACCGCGACCCAGACGGGACTCGAACCCGCGACCTTCGCCGTGACAGGGCGACGCGCTAACCAACTGCGCCACTGGGCCTTGCGTGCTCCCAACGGGATTCGAACCCGCGCTGCCGCCTTGAAAGGGCGGAGTCCTAGGCCGCTAGACGATGGGAGCCCGGGTTGCCCGCTCGGAGCACCGAAAGCATAGGACATGCGAGGGCCGTCCGACAAAGCGGGTTTGCCCAAGCTCCCATTCGACTAGCGACGAACAGCGGCGATGCCGTCCTCGCCCGGCACAAGTCCCAACATCTCCAGCAGCTCGCGGCAGTCCTCGACGCCGAGGGCACCGCGTGCCACGGCGAGCTGGGCACGGCGCACCTGTTCCTCGGAGACCCTGGCGCTGTCTCCGGTGCGCGGCGCCGGCACGCCACCCGCGAACGACGAGCCGGGGTCGATGCTGTCCTGCTGCAACAGGAAGTGTCGTACTTCAGGCCCGCTCATGGTGCCTCCCCGGCTTCGGCTTGGCGGTGAGGGTATGAGACCTGGGCGGTGTCCCGCAGCCCCCTGTCGAGTGAACCGCGAGCGCACTCATAGTCACTAGACCAGCGATCTTCCAGCGCCGGGTGGCGATCACCCTGTACGGACGCCAAATAATTCACCCGATCGGCGTAGTCGGCCGATGACCGGCCTGCCGGTCGCGGTCGCGGTCGCGGTCGGCCGGCGCCGCCGCGCGCCCGCAACCCGGTCCTTCGCCCGCCGAAACCGGAGGTCTCGGCCCGGCGGCGGGGCTGACGACCGCCGCAGGGATTGACCTACTGGCAAGTCATACCCGTGTGGGGGACGCGGACAGCTCAAGGCCGGTGCCGCCTACTCCGAAATGACGGATGGGAGTTACCTCCGGGGAGTCGGCAAGAAAGGGACATGATCGTGCCCATGCACACCATCTACAACGCGTACCGGGTCAGCGGGATGACCTGCCGGCACTGTGCCGAGACGGTCACCGACGAACTGTCCGGGATGGACAACGTGACCGACGTCGCGGTCAACCTGGCGACCGGCGTCGTCACCGTGGCCAGCGCGGACGACCTCAGCCACCATTTGGTCCAGACCGCCGTCGCGCATGCGGGCTACGAGCTGGTCGACTGAACGGCGCCATATCTTCACGGTGTGTGGGTAGTTGAGATCAAGGCCCCCTGTTAGGTGAACAGTTACCGAGATTTTTTCCCGCTTACCCACTCCCACCGAGCCCAAGCTCGTGCAACAATCAACTTGCTGACACACCCCCGGTCAGCGCCTGTGGAGATCCCCTCCGGCCCCCGCGTTCCTCCCCCTGGCGCGGGGGCCTCTCCGCTTCGCCTCCGCTTGTCTGCGGAGGGCGCAGACCTTGGCGCTCCGAACGCCTTCCGGGGGCCAAGCCCCCAGACCCCCGGCCGGCGGGGCTTCGCCCCCCGAACCCCCCTTTTCCGCTTTCGCCTCCGCTTGTCTGCGGAGGGCGCAGACCTTGGCGCTCCGAACGCCTTCCGGGGGCCAAGCCCCCAGACCCCCGGCTCGCCGGGCTTCGCCCCCCGAACCCCCCTTTTCCGCTTCGCCTCCGCTTGTCTGCGGAGGGCGCAGACCTTGGCGCTCCGAACGCCTTCCGGGGGCACAACGGGTGTGTGGATCCGTGGCGCGCGTGATGTCCGCTGGTGGCGCACGGCCTACCCGTTCGGGTGGTCGTCCCGGTCGGCGCGGGTCGGTGGCCGGCCGCCGCTGGGGTGGCGTTCAAGAAGAAGAAAGATCTCCGGGAGGCGTTCCTGACGGTGGAGGCCACTGACGGGGTGATCTTCGTCCCGGTCAAACCGAAGCTGGCGACACCGGCTCGCCAGTTCGCTGCCCGGCTGAATGATCTTGCGTTGCGGGCCGGCGGGTCGGACGCTTCCTAGCCCGGCACGTGCTGCGGGAAGCGTTCTCCACCAGGCACTTCGACATCGTCCAGGTCTACGTTTACGCACGCGCTCGGGTAGACCCGACGGAACGGCGAGTGTCCAGTGTGTCGCGTCAGGCACGAGCCAGTTCCGCCAATCTGTCGTCGGTACCCGCGCCGATCGCGACTTCATCGCCGCGATCACCTGCCGGCACATCCGCCGCCGCACTCATTCGCGGACAAGGCAGAACGGGTGACCCGCGGGATCCGCGAAGATGCGCCAACTGCGCTTCTGGCCACCGATGTCGAGCGGCGTGGCTCCCAGCCCGAGGACGTCTTCCTGGGCCTGGTCGAGGTCCTTGACCGCCAAGTCGAGATGGAACTGTTGGGGCCGTGCGGGATCCGGCCACTGCGGCGGCCGGTGGTTCGCCACGCGCTGGAAGGCGAGCACCAGCCCGGTGTCGGCGTGCAACGTGGCCCAGTTGTCGTCGAGTGACCATCGTCGATCCGGCTGGTTCAGCCTTCCCCCGAGAAGCGACCGATAGAACCGGGCCAGTTCGAGGACATCAGCACAGTCCAGCACCACACACTGCAACACGGCGATCATCGGGTGCAGCGTAGACACCTGCGGGCTCGTCACGGTCCTGATCGATCTACAGCTAGCCGGGGAGTTGCGGCGCGGAGGTGACCGGACAGCACGCGCGACCGGACCGCCGCGGCCCAGTCCCTCCTGCTGGGGCGACCTCTGCACCGATAGTCACAGCACGGTGGCTACCCGTACACAAGGGCCAACCAGTGGGCCGAGTTCGTGGGCCGCTTGCGAGGGGTTCGGGGGCCCTGCTCGCGGCGGCTGGGGGACCGGGCGGGTTTTGGGTAGGGGTGACGGCGCAGTTTGTCGCACGAAAAGGCCAGGTGGGGGGACTGCGGCGTCACTCGATCGGTGTGTCGCGAGTCACAGGCGTCGCCTTGCCGCAACCGGTTCGTTATCCTCGGCGAGTGCTTTTCCCCCGAAGTAGGAACAACCTCAAGGCCGTCCCCGCGAACCAGGGACGCCACCGTACGGACCTCCCCGAGTCGGACGGCCAGCTGCACGACGACGAGCTGACCTCCTACCTCGCCGCGTTGGCCCCGGAGAGCGAGCTTGAGACCACCGGCTCCGGACGCCGCTTCGCCGGCGCCGAGGTGTACCAGCTACGGCTGCCGCTGATGGCTAACGAGCAGCTCCGCGAGCTGGCCACGCACCGCAACACCTCGCCGATGGCACTGGCCCAGGAATGGGTCATGCAGCGGTTGGAGTGGGAGGCCCAGCAACTACAGCACCAGCGTCGCTGACCCGGTAGGCCAGCACGCCGATACCCAACCGAGCAACAAACGCCAGGGGCCCCGGCCGGTCGGCCGGGGCCCCTGGCGCACCGGAGCTAGAGCGCGCGTACGTTCTGTGCCTGTGGGCCCTTGTTGCCCTGCCCAATCTCGAACTCGACACGCTGGTTCTCTTCCAGGGTCCGGAAACCCTTCCCCTGAATCTCCGAGTAGTGCACGAAGACGTCCGGGCCGTCGCCTTCCTGGGCGATGAACCCATAGCCCTTTTCGGAGTTGAACCACTTGACAGTGCCCTGTGCCATGTACCTGCCTCCATCGCAGGATCAGCGTGGGACCGCACCATGCGTCCCCGGCAGCCCCCGGGCGTTGCCTTCGCCAACCTCGACGAGAAAGCCGCACGCCCGCGTTGTCGTTCCGCGAGCGTGGATAAAGCACGAACACAGAAACTACGGCCTGCGGGCAGAAGCGTATCGCTCCCGGTGCCGGCGCACTACCATCCGCGAACGCCCGGTTCGGACGCCCGGGCGATCTTCGCAAGTGAGGCCATGTAAGGCCGTTGACGGTGCTCGTGTGATCTGAGTCACAGGTTATCAAGCCAACGATCCGTGTGCTCCGCGCGTCGTTATATATGTGCAGATGGGGCTTGGGGATGGTCATGTGAACAGAGGTAGCAACAGCAGGCGGGGCGGCCGGACCTGGCGCCCGGTCGGGATGCTCGGCGTCGCGCTGGCCGCCGCGCTTGGGCTTTCCGCCTGCTCCAGCGGATCCGGCGGCAGCGGCCAGCAGCCGCCGCAGCCGGGCGGCAACCGTGCCGAACAGGTAGCCCCCGCGGCCGCGATGCCGGCCGCCAAGATCACCGTCGCACCCGCGCCCGGTGCGGCCGACGTGGCCCCGGGCGACCCGATCACGGTCACCGTCGCGGACGGCACCCTCGGCTCGGTCACCCTGACCAACCCGGACGGCAAGCAGGTCGCCGGCCAGCTCTCGGCGGACAAGTCCTCGTGGACCACCACCGAGCCGCTCGGCTACGGCAAGACCTACACCTGGGCGGGCAGCGCGGTTGGCGTGGATGGCAAGTCCAGCGCCGTCTCCGGCTCGTTCACCACGGTCAAACCGAAGCGGCAGGTGCGCGGCACGGTCAACACCGGCGACGGCGGCACGTTTGGCGTCGCCATGCCGATCGCGATCACGTTCGACGCACCGGTCAGCGACAAGGCCGCCGTGCAGAAGGCACTCAAGGTCGAGACCTCGGTGCCGACCGAGGGCGCCTGGGCCTGGCTGGACGACCGCACCGTGCACTACCGGCCCAAGGCCTACTGGAAGTCCGGCACCACGGTGAGTGTCACCGCGAAGCTCTACGGCGTGCGCTTCGGCAACGGCTCGTACGGCAAGGACGACCTCACCTCGCACTTCACCGTCGGCCGCGCACAGGTGGTGCAGGCCAACACGCAGACCCACCGCTGGGTGGTGATCCGGGACGGCAAGCAGATCGCCGACTACCCGGCGAGCTTCGGCCTCGACTCCGACCCGGGCCGGGTCACCAAGAGCGGCACCCACGTCGTGATGGGCAAGAGCGCCACGTACTTCATGAACAACCCGAAGTACGACTACGAGAACGTCGAGGTGCAGTGGGCGGTCCGGATCTCCAACAACGGCGAGTTCTCGCACAGCGCGCCGTGGTCGCTGGGCCAGCAGGGCAAGCGCAACGTCTCGCACGGCTGCGCCAACCTGTCCCCGGCCAACGCCAAGGCCTACTACGACAGCGTTATGACCGGTGACCCGGTGGAGATCGTGGGCAGCACCCAGCATCTCGGGCCAACCGACGGCGACTATTTCGACTGGACCTACACCTGGGACAAGTGGCTGACCAAGTCGGCCGCCTAGAGTAAGCGGGTGCCGCCGCTACGACGTCGGATGCCTACCACCCTGACCAGGGTGCTCGGCACGGCAGCGGCGACCCCGGCCGTCCCGGCCGAGTCGCTTGGCAATTCGACCGGCACCGAGGATGACCAGGTGGCCGCCGGATACCTGGTGGTGCGCGCCTCGGGGGCACGTGCGGCCGGGTTGGCCATCGACGGGATCCGCCGTGGTCCGGAGCAGATCCAGCTGGTGCTGCGCGCGACGCTGCCGTCCTACCTGCCCGCCGCCGGGCTCCGGCTCACCTTCCCGGAGTGTGCGCTGCGGGCGCTGCCTGGCGAGCGACAGGGCACCGTGCTGCTCACCGTGGCCACGCACAAGCTGTCGATCAGCTTCGCCGAGCTGCGACCGCTGCTGTTCCAGCCGGTGCGGCTGGACCGGCCGTTGCAGAACCTGTTCGCCGCCTCGGTGGCGCACCTCCTGGTGGTGTCGGACGCGCTCGATCCGCACGGGATCAAGCCGTACCTGACCGGGCTGGCGGAACTGGTGCTGCGCAGCGCATTGCGCAGCGAGTTGGACCGGGCCGACGCGATCGCCACCCGGCGCCGAGCCGCGGTGGACCACATCCGGGCTCACCTGGCTGACCCGGGGCTGTCCGCGGAGCGGATCGCGGACGCGCTGTTCATCTCCCGGCGCCGGCTCTACCAACTCTTCGACGACGGCGACGGGGTGTCCGGGCGGATCCGGGCGCTGCGCGTTGAGGCGGCCAAGGAACTGCTCGGCGACCCGGCGCACGCGGCCAAGGGCATCGGGGAGATCTCCAGGCAGTGCGGCTTCGCCAACGCCGCGCACTTCTCCCGTACGTTCCGCAAGCTGGCCGGGGAGACCCCGAGGGAGTACCGGGACCGCAGGCTCGGTGCGGACCGCTCGGCACCGCGCGGCTAGAGCCCGCCCGCCGAGAAGTCCACTGTGGACACCAGCTGGCCGAGCACCGAGGCGAGCTCGAGCCAGCCGCGTCCGGTGATCGAGTGCAGGGTGAGCACCGCCATGGTGCGGCCGCCGGGGTTCAGCACGACGGCCTGAAGCTGGCAGCCGGTCGGCGGTCCCCCGTGCAGCGGGTCGCCGAGCAGGATCCGCTCGGCGATGACCACCGGGTAGCCACGCTCGGTGCGCGCCTCGGTCACCTCGCGGATGTCCGCGCCGCCGGTGTCCTCGAGGTAGACCCGCAGCTCCTCGGCGGCGTCCGGGCCAAGCGGCGCGTCCGCGGCGACCACCATGCCGACCAGCACGCCGGGGTCGGCGTCCGGGTGTTCGACCACGGCCACCAGGCTGGCAGCGTTGCCGTGGGCCAGCTCCGCGGCGTCCCGGGCGGCCAGCGCGACGCCCGGGTCGTGCGCGACCTCCCCGCCTCGCGCCTCGATGATCAGCTTGGTCAGTTCCCGTTCGGTGTGCTCCACCGAGAGCATGGACACCGGGGTGACCCCCCGGACGGCGGCGAGCTTCACCGGCGCG